>CACZAR010000123.1 GCA_902779135.1 uncultured Coriobacteriaceae bacterium
CGCGTCATCGTCGTAACGCTTCGCCTTTCAGACGATGCCGAGGCTCATGAAATGCAGCACGACGGAGTCGAGGTGTTCAGGCTGCCATGCATGGCGCTCATGGATGGCCGTTTGCCGATGCCGCGTCGCAATGCCGAGCACTCCGCCATGCTTGCCGAGCTTGAACGTGCGAAGCCGGACCGCGTGGTGCTCAACAACCATTTCTATGCGCATACGCTCGATGGAGCTGCGTTCGCTCGTCGCGTCGGCGCCGAGGCGATTGTGATTGAACACGGTTCAGCTTACCTGACGCTTGGAAACGGTGTAGCCGATCGCGCTCTTCGCGCTTACCAGCACGCCATGGCTAATCGCGCCAAGGCATACGGGTTCCCATTTGCTTGCGTGTCGACGAAAGCCGCCGAATGGGCGCAGACGTTCGATTTCGATGTTGTGGGCGTGGTGCCCAACGCTATCGATGCGTGCGCATACGAGGCGAATGCTCGCCCTGAAAGCTTCCGCGAAGAGCTCGGTTTGTCGGATGACGATCTTCTTGTTGCATCTGTTGGCAGGCTTGTGCCCGAGAAGGGTGTCGACGTTTTGCTCGAGGCAGCGCAAATCATCCGCGAAGGCTTAGTGACCGACCTCGCAAACGGCAGGAAGTGCCTGTTTGCATTTGCGGGAACGGGGCCTCTTCAGGAAAGCGTTCGCTTCGCGGGCGACAACGTCGTGGCGCTTGGCCGCCTGAACGCAAGCGAGGTTGCTGCATTGCTGCGCGATTGCGATGCGTATGTGCTACCGTCGCGTTCGGAGGGTTTTGCGACGTCTCTGCTCGAAGCTTGCTCTATGGGCGCGTTCTCCGTGTCGACTGATGTTGGTGGAGTTGACGAGCTTGGTATCGGTCGAATCGGCGGCATCGTGCTGCCCGATGCGACGGCTCCTTCGATTGTCGCTGCGTTGGAAGCCATAGCCGACCAGCGGAGTGCATGCCGCAATCAAGCTGAAGCGTTGCAAGCAAGCGTCCGCAATCGAAACACCTGGGCTGCAACCGCCGATGCGCTCGAGCGCGCTTTCAGCGCCAAGGTCTCGAGCAAGAGCATCCTTGCCGATGGTGATGAGCCATTCGAAGGCGATGAGCGTCTCGACCAGCTGCACCGTGTGCTGCTCATGATGATGAAGGATTTCGCTGCCATCTGCGAACGCGAGAACATCGAGTGGATGATCAACTACGGGTCTGCCATCGGCGCGCTTCGCCATGGTGGGTTCATACCGTGGGATGACGACATTGACATCTGCATGCTCCGCGCCGACCATGACAAGTTCATCGATGCGGTGCGGGCGGACGAAACGGGGAAATACTCGATCGTGAACGCGCAAACGCATCCGGGTTATCCGCTTGCGACGACGCGTTTCATGCTCAACGGCACTGAGTTTCGCGATAGCGCACTAGCTACGATGGATTTCCCTTCGGGTATCTTCATCGACCTGTTCCCGCTCGATGCTCTATCAGATGACGAAGGTGCGTACAAACGTCAGGTCTATGGTGCTTGGTTCTTCAACAAGCTTGCAATTGCGAAGCTTACGCGAGAGCCATTCATTGCTGCCAAAGGTGTGGTGGGGGCTGCAATGAGCGCAGCAGCCACTACTGCGCGGATTACGCTCAATGCTCCGGGAATTCGCAGGCTCGACCCCAACGCTGCTGCCCGCAAATTGCTGGCCGAATGCGATGGCGAGCAGACCCGGCGCGTGGGTTATCCGTATGACACGGTCGCAACATGGTGCATATACGATGCCGACGATCTGTTCCCTCTGCGATGGGTGCCGTTTGAGGACATGACGGTGCCCGTGCCGAATCATGTCGAGGACCTGCTTACCCAGCTGTATGGCGATTGGATGCAACTACCGTCGAACGACGTGCGTACAGCCCATTATCCCGATATTCTCGATTTCGGGGATTATGCAGATATCTAGGTCCGGCATGTTGGAAAACACGCGTCTCAAGTCTTTTGTTTCGCTTACGCTGTACGCAGTGGTTTGCGCATTTGCGGTCAACCTCGCGTTGGTTGCTGTTGCATGGGCATATGTCGACCCCTCGGTCATGACGTATACCATTCAGGCGCTCGCCGGCGTTGCCGTCGCGCTCTCAGCAGTCGCTGGCGTGGCCTTCAGGCGTGGTCGCCGGATTGTCTACCAGCTGCTCGACATAGATGAGGACGCTCGCAAGCAACACGAACCCGACGTGCGTCGGGTTGTGGCATCAGATGGGCAACCATTTGCGCCGTCGTCGGATGAGGCTTTGCCGACCGCTGGCGGTGAGGCCGACATCGAACGTGACTCATCGAAAGAGGCGCGAAGTGCAAAAGCCGCCTTTTCGTCTTTTTTGCAGGGAGACGCTGGACTTGGTGCAATGTCGTGGAAGAAGCGCTTTGTCATTGCGCTTGCGATTTGCCTGTTCGCATCGGTCACATTGTTCATCCTTGCTCCGCTCGAGATCGTTGCCGCATCTGCGGGCAGCCTCGTCTATTCGGCAACCGATGTTGCGCCGCTCTTGATTATCGTGGGTATTGCGCTCGCAGTTATAGTTGCATTGCTCGTCTCGCTTGTGCGGGGAAGGCCGTTCGGTCTTGTGGTCTTGCTTATATTTGCCCTTGCCCTTGGGGCGTATGTACAGGCGCTGTTCATGAATGTTGGTCTGCCGCCTGCTGATGGCAGGGCCATTGACTGGGCGTCGTTCACTCCCATTACGGTCGTGTCGACAATCGTATGGCTTGCCATTCTCGTCGGCGTGATGGGATATGGCCACCTGAGACCGAAACGTGCTGTTGGTGGTGCGTGCCTTCTTGCGTGTGCGCTTGTGCTCGTGCAGGCAGTGGGCACGGCGAGCTTGCTCGTTGCGCCTGCTGAGAAGGCTCAGGTTGGCGACGATGGCCTTCATGCCCATGCGGCTGCCGCTGGTTCGCCAACCCCGATGGAAGATGGGTTGTTTGAGGTTTCAGCTCAAGACAACATCGTCGTTTTCGTGCTCGACACGTTCGATACGGCGCAGCTCGAGAAACTCGTGACCGATGATCCGTCGTTGCTCGACGAGATGAGTGGTTTCACATGGTTCAAAAACGCTTCAGGGTCGATGATTCCGACGCGCTACGCGGTCCCCTGCATGTTGACCGGCCAGGTTCCTCGTCCGGGTGAGAAGTTCTCAACGTACCTGACGGAGCGATACCTAAGGTCCTCGTTCCTGCAAGATCTCTATGCGCAAGATTACTCAATTGGTTTGTATTCCGACTCGTTGAATTTGGAATACCTTTCTGGTGAAGATGCAGGCGACATCGCGCGTTGCACGGTGAATTTGCATGCAGCTGACACCTCGTCGATGGACTTCGTGGGCACGTGGTTCGCTCTTGCGAAGTGCGCGCTCTACCGCGATGTGCCGTGGTTGCTCAAGCCGCCCCTTTGGTTCTACACCGATGAAATCAACTTGGCCATGGTGGCGTACGACCCCGAAGCCGATCCGTCCGAGACGACGTACCTTATGAACGACGCACAGTACTTCAAGCGGCTGCAACGCTTCGGTCTCACGATCGAGCAAAGCGATGCGCGCGGTGCGTTCCGCTTCATCCATCTCATCGGCCCGCATGAGCCGTTCAGTATGAACGAGGTGGCGGAAGACGTGGGGCTCGACAACTCCGATATCGATGCACAGGCGAAAGGGTCGCTTTATATCGTCGACGATTACCTGCGCCGCATGAAGGAGCTTGATGTGTACGATGATGCGACGATCATCATCACAGCCGATCATGGCACGTGGTTCTCGACGCTTGATCCACTCGAAGAACCGAGTGTTCCCATAATGCTCGTGAAGCCAGCTCAATCGCACGAAGAAGCGAGCGCGCCTATCAAAGCGTCACAAGCTGCCGTGGGGCATTTCGACTTGCAGGCGACTATCATGGCTGCGGCCGGTGGTGATGCGACGGCATACGGCACGACGATGTTCGAGGTCGATGGAGGGGACGTTTCGCGCGCACGTCCCTATTTCGCAACGACGAACGACGGATGGCATGACCAGGAAATCGTCGAATACGAGATAACGGGCGATCCGCTGAATACGGACAACTGGCAGGCCACCGGCAGCAAGTGGGCGGCTCAGGAATAGGCGGATTGTCGGGTAGGTTTGAAGCTTACGCTTCTTCCGCTTCTTCTGAAGATTCCTCAACAGCAGGCGCAAGCCTTTGTTGGGCGATTTCGGCAATGCTGCGGTCGCATTGGGCGCGGAACGTCTGGAACCGATCGCTCAAGCCCTCTTCAGCCGCGAGGGTTTCGACCTCCGACATGAGCTCCTCGACGCGATAGATCTTCCCAGCATCGATGAGCGCGAGAATGGCAGTCTGCAGGAAGCGGAGCTTCACTTCGTTATCGTAGGGCTCCATCTTCCATGCTTGGTAGGCGTCGATGAGCGCATCGTCGTCTTCCGTCTCATCGAAACGGTCGAGGATGGGTTGGTACGAGTCGTCAGCTGAGTACTTCTTGTTGTATTCCTCTTGCTCCAGGTATTCTTGCTGGAGTTGGGGCCTGATGCGCACGAAATAGGCGATTGCGAACAACAGGAGGCCGCCCAGAATGAAAAGAGGTTGGTGCAACAAAGCGGCTGCCGTCGCCGAGATGGCGCCGACGAACAGCGCAATCGAGATTGCTTCGCGCACGCTTTGCGGAACGTTGTCGAATTTCCCCGCCATGATGCCCTCCTGCAGACCAGGCCAATGCTGAATGCTGAGCCTATTCTACTGCTTTTCAGCTGCCGCTTTCACGAAGGCGCCGAAGAGGTCTTTGGAATGAGGCCGGCTGCGCCACATGTGCTCGGGATGCCACTGCACGCCCACGATGAAACGCTTGCCGGGCATCTCTATGCCTTCGATGACCCCATCGTCGGGTGAGACAGCGCTCACCACGAGCCCTTCGCCAAGCTCGGCGACGCTTTGATGGTGAATCGTATTTACGCCCAAACGCAGCGCGTGCACACATTCGGCGAGCTTCGAGCCCTCCACGACTTCGACCATGTGTGCGGGCACATCGAACGGACGCCCTTGCACGTGGGGAAGGGAATCGGGCGAATGATCGGCATGGATGTCCTGATGGAGCGTGCCGCCGAGCGCAACGTTGAGGGATTGCATGCCGCG
>CACZAR010000124.1 GCA_902779135.1 uncultured Coriobacteriaceae bacterium
TGCCCACTTCCCACACGTCCGCATCGTCGGTATCCACTACTTCAAGGGCACACAACGCCTAAAGCTCAAGCATCAAATCAAAGAGCTGGGCAAACTCGCCGAGCTCATCGACGAGATCGAACATGGTCACGGGTTCTCGATCGAGCGCTTGGAATACGGCCCCGGCTTGGGCGTGCCGCAGTTCACGGACGACGATTTCTCGGACACGCTCGCACCTGCACGCGAACTTGCCGAAGCACTTCAAAACATGGCGGCGCGCGTGGAACTGACTGTCGAGATGGGACGGTTCTTCGCCGCCGAATGTGGCACGTACCTGACCTCCGTGAATGACTTGAAATCGTGCGACCCCATGCGCTACTGCATCGTGGATGGCGGCATCAACCACCTCACGTACCTCGGCAGCATGATGGGCATGAAGACGCCTGTGATCGAGCATCTCCGCAACGGACACCCGCTCGACGCCGATGCAGCGAACACGTGCGAACCACTTGAATGGTGCATCGCCGGCAGCCTGTGTACGACCAACGATGTGCTCGTACGCAACGTCGAGCTTGCCGATTTGCGCGAAGGAGATGTGCTGGCTTTCCACAACGCAGGCGCCTACTCGGTCACCGAAGGCATCGCGCTGCTGCTCAGCCGCACGCTTCCCCGTGTTATCATGCAAAGGGAAGATGGCACGTTCGCGCTCGGTCGTGATTTCACGGAAACGAGTCCGCTGAACACGCTCTGCTTGTGAACCGCGAAGAAGGATGGCAATGGAACTGACGCTTGAAAACCTCATCAGCCTTATGAAGGACGTAAACGACGAAGCCGATTACGAGAACTGCACGGCGCTTGTCGACGATCGCGTGCTCACATCATTCGACATCCTTGCCATTATCGGCGCAATCGACGACGAGTTCGATATCGCCATTCCGGCGAAGGACATCGTTCCCGATAACTTCAACAGCGCCCAAGCTTTGTTTGCGCTCATCGAGCGCCTCGACGACGAAGACTAGAGTTCGTATTGGAATGGCACAGCGCTCCCAGGGAAGGGTGTGCCACTATAAAAAGTGACACGCCCTTCCCTGGGAGCGCTGTGCCATTCCAGCTTGCTTAGTAGTTCACATACTCCTGCACGAAATACTTGATGATCGCCGCTGACGTGGGAGTGCACAACTCGCCCTCGAGCTTCTCCTCAGTCGTGGGAATACCGGTCTCAAGGATTGCGGCCGTTGCAGGTGCAGGGATGTCCATCAGGCCATGTGCGCATTCAATCTTGCCCGAGCCGGTCTGGACGGGCGTGGCAACAATGTAGTCGGGATGCAGGTGACAGATGGCACTGCAGATGATCAACGCATTGAGAATTGCCTTGCCTTCACCCACCTCATGGAAATGAGTCTCGTCGACTGCGCAGCCATGGACCTGCGCTTCGGCCTTGGCCAGTATCTCGTAAACTCCAAGCAGGTCTTCCTTGACCTTCCTCGAAACGCGCAGCGAGTCGATGGTCTGGCGCACTTCGACGATGCCGTGATGGTGGCCCTTCGGCACGCCGGCTTTCATAGCCTCGGTCGTGATGGCCGCCCATGCGGCATCATCGATCTTGGCGCGCAGCTGGTTGAGGATCGACGCGCGCGTCGCATCTTTCGTGAAGTCGAAGTACATCTGCATAATCATTCCCCTCTTCTCAAGTGCACTTAAACGTGCAAACGCTTAAGCGCATTATCCAATATGGTTGATGAGGCTGGCCTGGTAGCCAGCACCGAAACCGTTGTCGATGTTGACAACGGAAATGCCAGACGAACACGAGTTGAGCATCGCGAGCAACGCAGCAACGCCGCCGAGCGAAGCTCCGTAACCGATGCTCGTGGGCACGGCGATGACCGGGCATGACACGAGACCTCCGATGACCGAAGGCAGCGCCCCCTCCATACCTGCAACAGCAACAACCACTCGTGCGCGAGACAGCTCATCGGCATGCGCGAGCAAGCGATGCAGACCGGCAACGCCCACGTCGTAGAGGCGTACGACCTCGTTGCCGAGCATCTCAGCTGTGATAGCTGCTTCTTCGGCGACGGCGATGTCGCTCGTGCCACCCGTGGCGATGACGATGCTGCCGAGACCCGTCGGCTCGGGAGCTTCGCCCACCGTGGCAACGCGCGGCAGGTCGTAATAGGTGAACACGGGAAGCGCGGGGACTGCATCGGCGACTTCATCGGAAACTGCATCAGAAACCGCATCGGAAGCTTCATCCGAATCGTCCTCGAAAGCAAGCCCCTCGCTCAACAGCTGCTCAACTTCGATTGCCGCATCGGGCGCCAGACGCGTGATGAGCACGCGTTCCTGGCCTGCGCCGAGCATGTCGGCGATAATGCCCGCAATCTGGTCAGGCGTCTTGCCCTCACCGTAGATGACCTCCGACACACCTTGGCGAATGCCGCGATGGTGGTCGACCTTCGCGAATCCCAGGTCGGAAAACGGCGCCGTACGCAACTTGTCCGCTGCCTCGTCGGGCGCAACCTCGCCCGCCGCGACTGCGGCAAGCAACTCATTGAGTTCTTGTTTTTCCATTAACGCCTCCAGATATGACACGGGGCGCATGAATGCGCCCCGCTTGAAGTTATCTCGCTGCGACGAAGCTAAGCTTAGTCGATGTCGTCAAACGCAAAGCCGTCGTCTGCGGCGCCGAAGCCCGAGAGGTCCTTGTCGATGAAACCGCTCGCGGACGGAGAAGCAACCGGTGCAACCTCGAACGCTGCAGCCGGAGCAGCAGCTGCGGCAGGAGCGGCAGCATAAGCAGCCTCGTTGCGAGCCTGAGCATTGGCGGTGGCACGACGAGCGTCGCCATCGATCTCGGCGAGCTTCTTCTGAGCGTCGGCCATGAAGTCGGCGAGCATGTCGCGGTAGCCAGCACGCACGTCGTTGCGGTCGTTCTCGAGTTGGCGGATGGCCTCGGCAATCTTCAGGCGATCGGACTCGGCCTTGCCGATGATGCGGTCGGCCTCTTCGTCGGCATCCTTGATGATGTTGGAAGCCTCGGTACGGGCATTCGCGACAACCTCGTCGGCAGAACGCTGTGCGACGATGAGGGCCTGCGAAATGGCGCTGTCGTTAGCGGCCTTCTCGGCGAGCTGAGCCTCGAGGTCGGCGATGCGTGCCTCGTACTCGGCAGCCTTGGCTTCAAACTCTGCGCTGTCGGCAATCGGGGCAACCTCGGCAGCCTCCGAAGGAGCGGGCTGCTCGAACAGCGGAGCCTCGGCCTTTGCCTTCAGCTCGGCGATTTGGTCGGTCATTGCCTGAATCTCGTCGGCAACGCGCTCGAGGAAGACGTCGACCTCGTCAACGTCGTAGCCCTTGCGGTCGATGGAGAAGCTGACGTTTTGGATATCTGCTGCAGTTATGGCCATGTTTGTTCCCTTCGTTTCCGACTAAAAGCCCTTTTAACCATTACATACAATACTACAAGATACCAACAATAAGACGTACGACAAATTGTAAAACTAGCAATGCAACGATAGGTGAAACGTCCAACATCCCCCCAATTGGCGGTATGAACCGTTTGAAGAGGTCAAGATACGGGTCGCACAGCTTTCCGAGGATCCGGTAGACATCACCGATGATGCCGTTTTGGTTGGGAATCCACGACATGAGCACGTACACGAAGATAACTGTCGTGTACGCGTTGCACAGTGATATGAGTAATGCCCTAATCACAAATAACTCCGTTCATGGCAAAGGCGAACAGCCCCGCCGATACTGCATCGCACCCTGCGGTGCGCAACAAACGCGCTGCTAGGACTGCGCAAGCTCCTTCGAGCGCCTGACCGCGGCGTCGACGCCAGCCTGGAACACATCGTTGAAGCCTGCCTCGTACATGGCGTCGAGCGCAGCAAGCGTCGTACCGCCCGGCGAGCACACTGCTTCGCGTGTAACCGCCGGCGAAAGCGGCGTCTCGTCGATGAGACGCGCCGTGCCGAGCACGGTCTGAAGCGCGAGCGTTTCGGCAAGCTGCTCGTCAAGACCCTGAGCTGCCGCTGCATCGCGCAGCGCCTCGATCATGGCCGCCACGTACGCAGGGCCGGAGCCGCTGAGCGCACAAACGATATCCATGTCGGACTCGTCGACGGGAACGGCGCGGCCGAGGCAGCCGAACAGCCCAACCACATAATCGTACTCGTCGTTGGTTGCCTGCGCGCCTTTGCATACGCCCGAGGCACCCGCGCCGATGGAAAGCGGCATGTTCGGCATGACACGCACGACATGCGCATCTTTCGGCAGAGCCGCTTCGAGGCGCGTGGTGGGAATGCCGGCGGCAATCGAGATGAACAGCGGGCCATCCGCGCCACCGCTGAATGCGGGGTTGGCAGAAACGGTTTCCAGCACGTTCATCATGACCTGCGGTTTGACCGACAGAACCACGACGTCGGTCTGCCCAGGCTCGATGAGCGAAGCATCGGCCACACACGTGACGCCGTGTTCGGCGGAAAGGAACGCACGGCGCTCCTCGCCCGGCTCGACCACGACAACATCAGCAGGTTCGATGCGTGCAGCAGGAACATAGGTGGATGCGAGCCACCCCTTCAGGATGGCCTCGCCCATTTTCCCGCCACCGATAATGGTGATTGAGATTCCGCTCATGGCTTACAGAGCACCTTGGTTGCGCAGGCGGCGCTTCTCGTCTTCGGAAAGCGCGTTGCCGCGAGCGATGGCGAACACCTTGTCGCCGGGGCACTCGACGTTGGCATCGAGCGCGCTTGCGACGCCGAAGGAGAAGTCGAGGATGCGCTTCGACAGATCGTCGGGCGTGTTGCGCATGACGAGCACAACCACATCGCCGGCTTTGACGGCCTTGGACACACGCTCGACATCGCCGTAGACGGTGGGTTTGACCACCGTGAGCGAACGCATCGGCGCATGGGTACCGGAAGCACCAGTCGAATATGCCTCGTAGGGATCGTAGGAGCCAGTCGTTGCGGAATCGGTCGAACGCGTCGGCTCGAATAGCGAGTTGTAGCCATCGGAGGTCGCACGCTGCGAATCGCGCAGAGCTGCATTATGCGCTGGCGAGGAAACAGGCGGAATCGTCTCGTCGATAACGCTGCGCGTGCCGTAATGCGTGACGTTCTCGCGCGAATCACGATC
>CACZAR010000125.1 GCA_902779135.1 uncultured Coriobacteriaceae bacterium
CCGAAAACACCCGAGACATTTGGCCCGTCCCCTTTGGCACATTTTCACGAGAGCCTGCGAGTTGATGCGTCGGAACAAACCCATCGGAGTACAATGGATGCAACAGGGAGCAACGCCTCCACACGGCAGAGAGCAAAGGAGCCACCATGGAAACCCGCCCATACGTACCTTGGGACATGATCATCTCGTTCATGACCGACGTGTTCGAAGCATATGGCGTACCCCGCGAGGACGCCGAAATCTGCGCCGACGTGCTTGCAGAATCCGACCGTCGCGGCATCGAGAGCCATGGTTGCAACCGCTTCAAGCCCATCTACCTCGATCGCATCGACCGTGGCACGCTGCTTCCCGTGACCAACCTAGAAATCGTCAAAGAGACGCCGACCACCGTGGTGGCCGACGCGCACGACGGCATGGGCATGGTCGCGAGCTACCGCGTGATGGAAATGCTCATCGAGAAGGCGAAGAAATACGGCATGGCAGGTGGCGCCATTCGCAATTCGACGCACTACGGCATCGCAGGCTACTGGACCGGCATGGCTGCCAAGGAAGGCATGGTCGGCATCACGGGCACCAACGCGCGTCCGTCAATCGCCCCGACGTTCGGCATCGAGAACATGATGGGCACGAACCCGCTGACGTTCTCGATTCCCACCGATGAGGAATTCCCCTTCTGCATCGACTGCGCAACCTCCATCGTGCAGCGCGGCAAGATCGAGTACTGGGCGCGCTCGGGCAAGGAGACACCCGCCGGCATGGTCGTCGCAGCCGACGGTAGCGAAGTCACCGACTCGCAGGAAATCCTGAAGATGCTCGTCGACGGTACGGCGGCTTTGGCGCCGTTGGGTGGCGGCCCCGGCGACGAGATGTGCGGCTACAAGGGCTACGGCTACGCGGCTGTCGTCGAGATTCTGTCGGCAGCATTGTCCGGCGGCCAGTTCATGAAGGCGCTCACGGGCGTTGCGCCCGACGGCTCGCCGCAGATGTACCACCTCGGTCATTTCTTCTTCGTGGTCGATCCTGATGCGTTCGTCGGCCTTGACGAGTTCAAGAAGATCGCGGGCGATATCTGCCGTGCGCTGCGCGCTTCCAAGAAGGCACCGGGCTACGACCGCATCTACACCGCCGGCGAGAAGGAATACCTGGCTTGGCTCGACCGCAAGGACAAGGGCGTGCCCGTCAGCGAGTCGGTGCAGAAAGAGCTCGTCGAGCTGCGTGACAAGCTTTCGCTCGACTACAAGTTCCCGTTCGAATAAGAGCAGCGTGGAATTCCTGATCGTCTGCCCTCTGGCATTCATAGCAGGGTTCGTCGACTCGATCGCCGGAGGCGGCGGTCTCATTTCGCTGCCTGCGTTCATCTTCGCTGGCCTGCCCGTTCACAACGCCATTGCCACGAACAAGCTCGCATCGACGATGGGCACCACAATTGCGACGATTCGCTACGCCATCAACGGCTACATGGTGAAGGCGTTCGTCGTCGCCGGAGTCGCCTGCGGGCTGACGGGCTCGTTCATCGGCAGCAATCTAGCCCTCGTCACCGGTGACTCAGCGTTCAAGGTCATCATGCTCATCATCTTGCCGTTCGTCGCGTTCTTCGTGCTGCGCACCAAGAACCTCGACGTGTTCTCGAAAACGGAGATCCCGCGCGGGCGAGCGCTAGCCATCACGGCCGCGGTCGCGCTTGCCATCGGCGTGTACGATGGGTTCTACGGCCCGGGCACGGGCACGTTCCTCATGCTCGCCCTCACCGCGCTCGCCCATCAGGACGTGCGCACAGCCGCCGGCACCACGAAGGCTATCAATCTGTCGACGAACGCGGCCGCGCTCGCCGTGTTCCTCGTGAACGGGACCGTGCTGCTGCCGCTTGGAATCGCAGCCGGCGCGTTCAACATCGCCGGCAACTGGATCGGATCGCGCAGCTTCACCCAGCGCGGTTCGGCGATTGCACGACCCATCATGCTCGTGGTCATCGTGCTCTTCGCAATCCGCCTCGTGTTCGACCTTGTAATGTGATGGTGAATGAGTCAGAGGTCAGGCCCCCTGACTCACTCCCGAACTAGATCAACTTGCCGTTGCAGTGGTCGATCATGTGCTGCAGAATCTGGGCGGTCCAGCCGCGGCATTCCTTCTTGCGCGGAATCAGCACGCCGTCGACGAGCTCCTGATAGGTGAAGGTAGCTTGGTCGAAGCGCGTGACCTTCGTCGTATCCTCGCGCGTGAGGCAACCCTCTTCGGTGCGATACGGACGCAGCGCGCGCTTCATCGCAGGGTTGAACATGACATGTGCGCGGTCCTTCTCGTTCTTGTAGGCAATGACGGCCTTCGTCACGCCGATCTGATTGGCTGCCAGGCAGGCACCGTCCTCGATCGACTCGAGCGTGTCGAGCAGATCTTGAGCCAATTCGGCATCCTCGGCCGTTGCCGGCTCACACGGCTTTGCCAGCAGTTCCTCGTCAGTGACCAGTTCGCGAATCATGTAAAACCCCTTCGAGCAATTGCGTTTCAATCTTGCGTGCCAATTGTACATGAGGCGCGCCCCGATGGTGCCAGGTTGCGCCTCATGTACACGGAAGTGGCCTTGTAGGTGCAAGATTCGTTAGGTTTTTTGCATATAATTCCGCATATGGAAGAAACCACCGACAGCCGCAACGGACAAGTCATCGGCTACGCATTCGCCGTGCTGCAAGCAGTGCTGTACTCGACCATGGGCATCTTCGGGAAGCTGCTGTACGCCACGGGAATGGACTCGCACGAGGCAGTGATCCTGCGCTTCATGTGCTCGACGGTGTTGCTTGGCGCCTTCATGCTCATATGGCGCAAGGAACGCCTGATCAGCCGCCAGCGCACAGTCTACATTCAAGCCATCTTCTACTTCGCATCCGCGTTCCTCTACTTCTTCGCCGTTGAGCGTATGAACGCAGGCATCTCGACTGTGTTCTTCTACCTCTACCCCGCCATGGTCGCAGCCATCAACCTCGTCGTGTTCCACGAACGGCTCACCGTCTCAGTTGCCGTCGCGCTTGTGTTGTCGATCATGGGCCTCGTGCTGATTTCGGGCATCATCGGCGGCGAGCTTAAGCTCGACCCGCTCGGCCTCGTGTTCGCGCTGGCCTCTGCCCTGGCATTCGCCATCTACACCGTGATCATCCAGGTGACGGGGCGCACCGAGGGGTCGTTCACCGTCACGTTCACACTCAGCTGGACGAGTTTGCTCGCGTCATGCATCATCTTCGCCCCGTCGGTACCCACTATGTTCGCTCTCACGCCGTACCAAATTGGCATCGGCTGCACGATGGCGCTCGCGAACACGATCCTGCCGGTCGTGCTCTACATCCAAGCCGTCAAGCACATCGGCGGCACGAAGACCTCGCTCATCGGCATCAGCGAGACGCCGTTCTCGCTGTTCTTCGCCTTCCTTATCCTCGGCGAGACCATCGCACCTATGGAAGGCGTCGGCATCGTGTTCGTCATTGCAGGCATCGCCGCAATCACTGTCGGACCGTTGTTGCAAAAGAAAGAATGACGCATCTGGCCGACCTCTTCGCTTCGCTTGCGCACAACGCCTGGAAACCGTAGAGTGACACGTGAGCGATGCCAGCAACGAAGGAGGCGCACCATGGGTTGTTACGAACGCGAACAAGCGGCAATTGCAGCAGGAACCGGCCAGCGAGGCGACGCAGCACGCGCATACTTTGCGGAGCTCGACAAGACGATCAGCGACGAGGCGTCATGCCTGACACACCGCCCCGATTACACAAAGACGCTGTTCGCGCCTGAAAACGACGATATCTACCAAGAGTTCTGCCGCTACGTCGACCAGCCCGAGCCGCGCTACTTCGACACCATCGAGAACCCCATGTGCATCGAGGGTTGGACGGCCGCAGAGATCTACCGCACGATGATCGCCTCAAACCCGCGCATCGTCGCGCTCGACGCCGGCGCTATCTACGGCACGATGGTCACGCTGCGCACGAACCCAGCCCTCGGCAAAAAGGTGCTCGAGTTCAAGCCGACGTGCTACCAGAACGGTTGCGGCAACACCTATCGGCCCAGTGGCGAGAGCTGCACCTGATAACTTGGCGCCACGCGCAATCGCACACGCAACGCTGATCGCCCGAACGCGATTCCATCGAACCACGCAGAAGGAGACCTAGTGCAAACCACCTACGCCCGCACGTCAAACGAAGCAACCCAACTCGAGGAAGACGGCAGACGCGTGGCGCGCCTCGCTGCGCGCGAAAGCATCGTGCTGCTCGAGAACGATGGCGCCCTGCCGTTGAAACCTGGCCGCATCGCGCTGTTCGGCACTGGGGCTGGCATGACTGTTTCGGGAGGTACGGGCTCGGGCGAGGTGAACGTGCGCCATGTGACGAGCGTGCGCGAAGGGCTTGAAGCTGCTGGTTTCGAAATCGCCAACGCAGCGCGCATCGATGCATATGAGCGCACATGGCACGAAGAGCGCGAGGCGTTCATCGCCGAACAACAGGCCAAGATGAAAAGACCAAGCCTCCGCGTGATCAACGAGCTCATCGCGATGGAGTACCGTCCCCCCGAGGACGAACCCGTCACGGGCAAGGAAGCACATTCGCTCGACGCCGACACCTGCTTGTACGTGCTGTCACGGCAATCAGGCGAGGGCATCGACCGCACCGGCGAGCCTGGAAGCTATCGGCTGACCGACCACGAGATCGCAGATATCCGCACATGCGCCGAATCGTTTGACACGACCATCGTCGTTTTGAACGTGGGCGCGCCCATCGACCTATCGTTCCGCAAGGAAATCCCCGGAATCAACGCACTCGTGCTTATGGGCCAGCTCGGCATGGAAAGCGGCCATGCACTTGCTGACATCATTTCGGGCAACGAGAGCCCATCAGGCAAGCTGGCTGTGTCATGGCCCGAGTCGCTTGCACAGGTGCCCTACTCCTCGGAGTTTGGCCTCCTGGCCGACGACCTCGATAGCGCAGATTACAAGGAAGGCGTCTACGTCGGATATCGCTACTACACGAGCTTCGACGTGAAACCCGCCTATCCGTTCGGATTCGGCCTGAGCTACGCGACATTCTCGCAGCG
>CACZAR010000126.1 GCA_902779135.1 uncultured Coriobacteriaceae bacterium
ACACGAACAACGACGTGACCGCGAAAACCGTCTTCGACTGAGCGAAGGAGCACAACACGCGCATGCACGTGCACGTCTCCGAGACGCAGTCGGAGGTCGAAGGTTGCCGTGAGCGCCATGACGGCAAGTCGCCGGTCCAGTGGCTCGAGTCGCTGGGCGCTTTCGACGTGCCGGCGATCGCCGCGCACTGCGTGTACGTTGACGACGAGGACATCGCAATCCTGGCCAAGCATGGCGTGACGGTTGCCCACAACCCCGCATCGAACATGAAGCTCTCGAGTGGTTTCGCGCCGATCGCCAAGATGCTCGACGCCGGTGTGAACGTGGCGCTCGGCACTGACGGCATGGCTTCGAACAACAACCACGACATGTTCCAGGACATGTATCTGATGGCCATGCTGCCCAAGGGCAAGGAGCTCGACCCGACGCTCATCACGCCCAAGCAGGCGGTTTTCGCCGCCACGCGCGCGGGCGCTCTGGCGCAGGGTCGCGAGGATTGCGGTCTGGTGAAGGAAGGCTTCAAGGCCGACCTGTGCGTGCTCGATGTGACCGGCATCTCCTGGTGCCCGGTCAACGATATGCTCACCAACGTCGTTTACGCTGGTCATGGTTCCGACGTGGTGCTGACCATGTGCGATGGCGCTGTTGTCTATCGTGACGGTGTGTGGCCGACGCTCGACATCGACCGCGTCAAGGCCGAGGTTTGCGAGCGCACCGTGCGCATCCAGGACGAGCTTGCGCAAGGCTAACGCAGAGTTTTTTCGTCGCCAGATTGCGAGACAAGCTTGGCTCGACGCTTCGTCGTCGCAAACTAACTTCTCCGCCAAAATCAGGCGGAGAAGTGGATTTTGCTCCTCCTCGGGCTTACCTCGCTACGCTTATCCCGCAATCCGGGTGACGAAGTGAAAGAAAGACAGCCTTTTTATCGCGCTGCCCAAACTCGTTTTGCTCTGATTTGATACACTATTCAAATGTGTGTAAATGGGCGGAATGCCCTTGGATGAAAGATGGTGGTTCGTATGGCTGCACCTACTCCTGAACATGTGCGCAACATCGCGCTTGTCGGCCAAGATGGCGCCGGCAAGACTTCGCTCGCTGAGGCGATGCTGTTCGTCTCCGGTCGCACGCCCCGCATGGGCACGACCCACGACGGCAAGTCCTATCTCGATTACGACGACGAAGAGATCCGGCGCAAGTTCACCATCAGCACGTCCATTGCTCCTGTTCCTTACAAGGACTACAAGATCAACCTGCTCGACACCTCCGGTCACCCCGACTTCATCGGCGACACGATCGCCACGATGTACGCCGCAGAGATGGCCATGTTCGTGGTTGACGCCGTCGATGGCCCGCAGGTCATGACGACCAAGCTGTGGAAGGCAGCCGAGAAGATGAACATCTCGCGCTCCGTCTTCATCAACCACATCGACCGCGACAACGCCGACTTCGGCGCGGCCATGGCTCTCCTGCATGCCCGCTTCGGCAAGCGCCTTTCGCCGGTCACGTTGCCCCTCGGCCAGCAGGCCGACTTCCAGGGCGTCATTGACGTCGTTCGCATGAAGGCCCGCTACTTCGACAAGGACGGCTCGCCCGAGCGCGTCGAAGAGATCCCGGCAGAGTTCCAGGAGCGCGCCGACAGCGCCCGCGAGCGTCTGATCGACGCCGTTGCCGAGGCCGACGAGGAAATCATGATGAAGTACCTCGAGGGCGAAGAGCTGACGCAGGAAGAACTCGAGAAGTGCATCCATGACGCCATCAACCAGGGCGTCTTCGTCCCGGTCTACACCGGCTCCACCATCATCAAGCAGGGCATCCAGGGCCTCATGGAGGACATCGCAACGTTCTTCCCGCATCCGCGCGAGCATGCCGCTTACGTCTTGACGAACGGCGAGAAGGTCGCCATCGACGAGACCGGTTCCCCCGCGGGCTTCGTGTTCAAGTCCACGTCCGACGCGTTCGTCGGCCGCCTGAGCTACATCAAGGTGCTCACCGGCGTCCTCGAGCCTGGTCAGGACCTCATCAACGCCCGCACGGGCGACAAGGACCGCGTCGGCAAGATCCTCGTCATGATGGGTAAGGAATCCAACGAGGTCAAATCCGCCAAGGCTGGCGACATCATCATTGTCCCGAAACTCGACGACGCACGCCCCGGCGACACCTATTCCGCCGACGGCAAGCTCGAGCTCGCTCCGATGCCGCTGCCCACGCCGCTGTACCCGGTCGCCATCGAGGCTGCTAACAAGAAGGAAGAGGACAAGCTCGGCACCTTCCTGGCCCGCGCCTCCGAGACCGATCCGACCATCCAGATCCGCCGCGACGAGGAGACCCACCAGACCATCCTCACCGCCATGGGCGACGAGCAGATCAACACGCTGCTCATCCGCATGAAGGAAACTGCCAACGTCGAGGCCAAGCTCATCCCGGTGCGCATCCCGTATCGCGAGACCATCCGCAAGATGGCCGAGGCACAGGGTCGCCACAAGAAGCAGACCGGTGGTTCCGGACAGTTCGGCGACTGCTGGCTGCGCCTCGAGCCCAACCCCGACATGGGCTACGAGTTCGTGGACGAGATCAAGGGCGGCGCCATCCCCGGCGGCCTGATCCCGGCTGTCGACAAGGGCGTTCAGGACGCCATGGCCGAGGGCTTCCTCGCCGGTTACCCGATGGTCGACATCAAGTGCACCGTCTACGACGGCTCGTACCACTCCGTCGACTCGAACGAAATGGCGTTCAAGACCGCTGCCCGCATCGGCTTCCGCGCTTGCTGCGAGAAGGCCAACCCGGTCATCCTCGAGCCGATGGCTGACCTGCGCGTCACCGTCACCGACGAGTATGCCGGCACCGTCATGGGCGACATCTCCACCCGTCGCGGCCGCATCGTCGGCACCGACGCCGCTGACGCCGGCGAGACCACGATCATCATGCGCGCGCCGTACGCCGAGGTTTATGGCTACACGCGCGACCTGCGCTCGATGACCCGCGGCCAGGGTTCGTACACCATCGAGATCAATGGTTACGAGCAGGCTCCGGCCGACGTTCAGAAGAAGCTCGTCGACGAGTACCAGGCTGCCCGCGCTGCAGGCAACTAATTGCTCGCTTCATAACGAAACAAGTAAGGCGGTCCGCTTTCGAGCGGGCCGCTTCTTTTTGGAACGAACTTCTTTCGCTTGATGGTGCGACCAAGAATTGATGACGTAAAATGCATTAAATAGATGACGTCGAGTGGACGATGGCCTTTTGTCACGTCCTTTGGTTGTACGGCGTGTTTGCCAAGTGAAGGAGGCAGGCAGTGAGCGTTCAGATAACCAGGCGGTACTTTGTGAAGGGGCTCGGACTTCTCGCGGCTTCGGCTGCCTTGGGGCCGATGTGGGGATGTGCCAGTCAAGCTTCCAGCCAATCGAGTAGCAGCGTATCGCAGGCTTCAAGCCCGATGCTCGCCATCATTCACACCAACGACAGTCATGGCCATGACGTTGAGGTGAAAGCGACTGACGATAATTCGGGAAACTTCTCGATGGCAGCGGTGGCGCAGCTCAAGGCTGATTGGGAAGCCAAGGGCTATGACGTCCTTCTCGTGGACGCCGGAGATGCAACGCAGGGCATGCCGCTTGTCGACCAGTCAAATGGCGCGACTGCCATCACGTTCATGAACTCATGTGGTTACGACCTCATGACCGTCGGCAACCACGAATTCGATCGAGGCGACGACAATATCGCATCCTTTGAGCAGGAGGCTCAATTCCCGCTCATCTCGGCCAACGTGCTTTTGGCTGAAACAGGCGAATTGCGCTTCCCCCCGTCGAAGACCTTCGATCTTTCCGATGGAACGAAAATCGGCATTTTCGGCTTGACGACGCCTGCGACAATGACGAACGCAAAGCCCGTATACACGGAGAAGTTCCGATTCCTTGCAGCTGACGACCTTTTCGATTGCGCCCGCAAGCAGGTTGAAGACCTCCGCAACCAGGGGTGCGACCTCGTGATATGCCTGGGACACTTGGGAAATCTGGAGGCGTGCGCTCCCAGCACAAGTCGCGAGCTCCTCAACAATGTCGAGGGCATCGACCTGTTCATAGATGGTCATGACCATAAGCTCGTCAGCGAAGAGGTTGCTGGAACGCTGCTTGTCGAGACCGGTTGCTACATGGCCAACATAGGCGTTGTCGTCATCGATTCAGGTCTGCCGGATGATCAGTCAGTACCTTATGGCAGCTACGATGGCATCGACCAGGCGACACAGTCGATTATCGACCAGGTGGATGACCAGGTGGAAAGCGAGTTGAACGTAGTGCTCGGGCATACCGAGTTCAAGCTCGACGGGGAGAGAAGCGATGTTCGCTCGCACGAGACAAACCTCGGTGATTTCGTCTGTGACGCGGCAATGTGGGGTGCGGAGCAGTCATCGGGCATGAAGCTGGATGGAGCGGTGTGGAACGGTGGAGCCATACGCCAGTCCATAGAGCAGGGCGAGATCACACTTGCCGATATCAAAGAGGTGTTTCCGTTTGCGGATCAGGTACTTATTTTGAAGCTCACCGGAGCACAATTGCTCGAAGCGATCGAAGCCAGTTGCCAAAATGCTGGTGAGGACTCCTATATCGGTGCGTTCCCCCAGGTAGCAGGAATAAAGTTCACGGTAGATACAACCGTGCCCTACGAAGAGGGCGATACCTACCCCAATTCGACGTATGCATCTCCGGCTTCTCCGGGCTCTCGCGTGACGATCGAGCAGGTGGGGGACCGCGCGTGGGCAGCAGATGACGTGTATTCGATAGCGACGACTGAATTCCTCAGTCAGGGTGGCGACACGTACTATACGTTCAAACAGGCTGCTGACGCGGAAGACCGAATCATGTGCGACTTCGATTACGAGGTGTTCACGGGTTATCTCGCCGGGCCTTGCGACCATGAGGTTCCCGAAACATACGCGGAGCCCCAGGGGCGTATCACCATCATTGAGTAAGCTGTTGTATCAGGGGACAGATGAACAGGGGACGGGTTAAGTGTTCACGCGAAACGCGTGAACACTTAACCCGTCCCCTGTTCATCTGA
>CACZAR010000127.1 GCA_902779135.1 uncultured Coriobacteriaceae bacterium
TTTTCTGGAACGGCTCGCTATGCCGACTACAAGCTTATGCTCGCCGAGCATCCCGAGATCGAGCTCGTGGCCATCGCCACCGAGAGCGGCGAGCACGCCCGCATAGCCCTCGATTGCATCGACGCCGGTAAGCATCTGATTATTGAAAAGCCCATCGCCATGTCGATGGCCGACGCCGACGAGATTGTGCGGCGCGCGGACGAGAAGGGCGTGAAGGTCTCGGCCTGTCACCAGAACCGCTTCAATGTGGCGGTGCAACAGCTGAGGAGGGCTCTCGAGTCGGGTCGCTTCGGGAGGCTCTCTCACGGATCAATCCACGTGAGGTGGAACCGCGGGAAGCAGTACTACGACCAGGCACCATGGCGGGGGACTTGGGCGCAGGACGGCGGCACGCTCATGAACCAGTGCATCCACGGCATCGACTTGCTGCGCTGGTGCATGGGCGACGAGCCGGTCGAGGTCTACGGCCAGACCCGACAGCGCTTCCACGACTACCTTGAGGCCGAGGACGTGGGAGTGGCGGTCGTGAGGTTCGCCAACGGCGCCGTCGCGACCATAGAGGGCACTTCGAACGTTTATCCGAGGAACCTCGAGGAGACGCTCTACGTCTTCGGCGAGAACGGAACCGTGAAGATTGGCGGCACTTCGACGAACAATATCGACGTGTGGGACTTCACCGACGAGACCGAGGCCGACGCGGCCAACAAGGGGCTCGAGGAGGCAACGTCCAACGTGTACGGCAACGGCCACACGGCGCTCTACGCCGACGTGATGGACGCGATAGCGAACGACAGGAAGCCCTACGTCGATGCGGTCGCCGGGCGCAATGCTGTCGAGATGGTGCTTGCCATCTACAAGAGCCAGAGGACGGGGCTTCCCGTGAAGCTCCCGCTTGAGGACTTCGCGAGCACCGACATGGAAGGCGAGTTCTGACATGGCGGCATTCGTACACGAGACGGCAGTTGTCGATGAGGGGGCCACCATCGGCGATGGCACGAAGGTTTGGCACTTCAGTCACATCCAGTCCGGAGCCTCCATCGGCAAGGGCTGCAGCCTGGGCCAGAACGTAAACGTTGCGGGCAACGTGCGCATCGGCGACGGTTGCAAGATTCAGAACAATGTGAGCGTCTACGAGGGCGTGGAGCTTCAGGACTGGGTGTTCTGCGGGCCGTCGTGCGTGTTCACTAACGACCTCACCCCGCGGGCGAAGTACCCTAAGGGCTCGGCCAACTACAAGCGGACACTTGTGAGGACGGGCGCCTCAATCGGTGCAAACGCCACCATCGTCTGCGGAAACGAGATAGGCGAGTGGGTGATGGTGGGCTCCGGTGCCGTGGTCACCTCCGACGTGCCTGCGCATGCGCTCGTGCTCGGCGTGCCCGCCCGCCAGCGTGGCTGGGTCTGCGAGTGCGGGCAGGTGCTGCCTGAGTCTCTGGTGTGCCCCGACTGCGGCAGGGAATACGCGGAGAGCGGCGGATCAATCGCCGAGATTGCGAGGTAGGCAGATGCAGTTCAGGGACCTCGGCGCGCAGTATCGTGCGCTGCATCATGATATCGACCGGGCCGTGCTGGACGTCATGTCCTCGGGCCAGTTCATAGGCGGTGGGCCCGTGCGCGAGCTGGAGGAGAGGCTCGCCGATTATGTTGGCGTGAAGCACTGCGTCACATGCGCCAACGGCACCGATGCCCTGCAACTCGCGCTCATGGCCTGGGGCGTGGGCCCCGGCGATGCCGTGTTCGTGCCCGATTTCACGTTCTTCAGCAGTGGTGAGGTTGTGTCTGCCGTTGAAGCAACGCCTGTTTTTGTGGACGTCGACGCTCGCAGCTTCAACATCGACCCCGTTCGCCTGGAGGAGGCTGTGTGCGTTGTCAAGGCGGAGGGGAAGCTCGTCCCTCGTGCAGTTGTCGCGGTGGACCTGTTCGGCCTGCCGGCAGACTATCCTGCAATCAGTGAGATTTGCCGTGCGCACCAGCTCCTCCTCCTGGAGGATGGCGCCCAGGGTTTCGGTGGGTCCATCGGTGGGAAGATGGCTTGCTCGTTCGGTGACATATCGACGACGAGCTTTTTCCCGGCCAAACCTCTCGGCTGCTACGGCGACGGCGGCGCCGTGTTCACTGACGACGACGAGTGGGCCGCTCTCGTGCGCAGTTATGCCGTGCACGGTAAGGGCTCGATGAAGTACGACAACGTGCGCGTTGGCATGAACAGCCGTCTCGACACCCTTCAGGCGGCAATTCTGCTCGTGAAGTTGGCCGCCTTTGCTAGTTACGAAGTCGGCGATGTCAATCGTGTCGCAAGATGGTACGACGGGGCCCTGGTGGGAAGCGGGCTTGTCCTCCCCAAGCGTTTCGAGGGCTACACGAGCTCGTGGGCGCAGTACACCGTGCAAGTGCCCGAAGGTTGCAACCGGGCGGCACTTCAGGCGGCGCTTAAGGAACGTGGCGTGCCGACGATGGTCTACTATCCGAAACCGATGCACGAGCAGAAAGCGTTCGAGGGCGCTTTCGAATGCCCCGGCGGTTGTCCCGTCACCGAGCGCCTGTGCGAGGCGGTGCTCAGCCTGCCGATGGGGCCGTATGTCATGCAAACCGATGTCGATATGGTCTCTGCGGCATTGCGCAAAACGATGACGGAGTTGACTTGAAGCTTACGCAGATAGCGCAAATGGGTTTTGCCAAGATTACTCGTGCTGGCTTCTTTCACGTTTTCGGCGCGAATGCAATCAATAAGCTCGTTGCATTTCTCGCAAACATACTAATTGTCCGTTTCATGACCAAGGATGATTACGGGCTGTTCTCTTATGCGAACAGTATCTACTCGATGTTTGCCCTTTTCACAGGTTTGGGGATGATATCGGCAGTATTGATTTACTGTGCCGAGAAACGAGCTGACGACGAGAAGGCGAAGTACTATCGATATGGTTTGACGCGGGGACTGGCGGTTGATGCGTTCCTGGTGCTTATCATGTTTGCAGCTTCGCTGTTGTTTGTTTTCCCGCTTGAAGATGCGGGATTCTTCATCGGGTTGCTTGCGCCGCTACTGCTCATCGATTACGTGTTCCAGTTCGAGACAATCTGCCTTCGTTCGAAGAAGGAAAACAAGAGGTTTGCCTATCTTCAGATTTCGTATTCTCTTTTTTACGGATCCTTAAGTTGCATAGGTGCACTTCTTGGTGGAATCGTAGGCGTAATCGCCGGCCGTTATTTGGCGTACGCAGCATCGGTCATCGTAGGTGCCTTCCTCCTCAAGGGTTTAGGTTTGGGCATGAGAAATGCGGGCAAGCTTAAAAGGGAAGAGGCATCAGGAATGTGGCGCTATTCGATCGAGAACGGTGCTGCTTCAATTATGGGACAGATTGTCTACCTGCTTAATGTGGTAATTGTCGGCCACGTCCTGATTGACGCTTCGGCTGTTGCAGCATACAAAGTTGCAACTATGCTTCCAGAAGGATTTCTATTCATACCATCGAGTATTCTCGTGTTCACGGGGCCTTATTTCATCGAGCACAACGATGACATGAAATGGTTTCGAAAGAATGCAATTCGATTGTTCACAGCTACCGAAGCAATGATGATAGTGCTTGCTGCACTACTCATTATCTTTGCCGAACCGGTTATCGTGCTCTTATGGGGAGAGATCTATCTTGATTCGGTGCCCGCATTTCGAGTGATGGCGGCAAGTTTGTTGATCACTCCTCTGCGAACTGTGTGCGTCAATCTTCTTGCTTGTCTTCGTATGACAAGGGAGAACTTGGTCATAACTGCGTTGGCGCTTGGGATAGACGTTTTGGTTGTGTATATTCTTACGAACACGCATGGAATCGTGGGAGCTTCTTGGGCGGTTCTCGGTGTCGTATTATTCGCAGCTATCCTTTCGGCTATTTTGCTTGAAAAGAGGACCAGGCCATCAAACGATTTCGTGTCTGTTTAGAGACTCGAAAGCACGAAGGCAACCAGTTTCTTGATGCAAAAAGGTGATTTGCTTAACGCTTGCAATCTGTAGGAGAAGAAATGGGACGTGATAAAAAAACAGAGCCAAAAACTGTTGTAGAGAAGCTTCAGAATCGCTCATCATCGATTCCGAAATTCATCTGCAATGGGGTCGATAAATATTTCGTTTATGGAGTGGTGAAGGCTTTCGGTGGACTGGCATATGAGCGCAAGTATTTGAAGGGTGAATGGTTCGAACATGTGTGGAGTCCCGGATGGCGATGGGCTTTCAATGGAATGTTTGCAAAACTATTTGCTGGGAAAAATCGTGGAATACCGTGGCCATGCTCGTCGCAAGGGTTTTTCGGCCCAAATATCGATTTTCATGTTGATGACATAAACACTTTTCAAGGACCAGTTTATTTCCAGACATGGGAAGATGCTCGCATTTCGCTGGGCCGCGGAGTATGGATTGCGCGAGGATGCGCAATCATTACTGCAAATCATGATTTGGCGAATCCTGACGAGCATCTTGAAGCGCAGGATGTCGTTATCGGAGATCATTGTTGGTTGGGTGCTAATGTTGTTGTAATGCCTGGTGTTGTACTTGGCCCACATACCGTCGTTGGTGCAAACGCGGTTGTAACAAAGAGCTTTCCTGATGGCTATTGTGTGATTGCTGGGGCGCCTGCAAAAGTAATCAAACAGATAGACGATTGCGTTCGGGACGAAGACTGAGCAACAGCTTCTTCTTTCTGAGGCGTTTCGGCAAAGGCAGCTAACTAGTTCGCACCTTTTCGTTTTGCGACAACCTTTACCGTCTTCACCAAGATCTTGATATCGAGCGCGAGCGTCCAATGCTCGATGTACTCGCGGTCGAGGCGCACGACCTCGCGAAAGTCGGTAATCTCACTGCGGCCGCTCACTTGCCACAAACCCGTGATGCCAGGCTTGATGCTCATGCGTGCGCGGTGTCCCAAATCGTATTTCACCCATTCGTCCATTGTGGGAGGGCGCGTGCCGACGAGGGTGACGTAAGATTTTTGCGCACTTTCAAAAGCGAATAGCGTC
>CACZAR010000128.1 GCA_902779135.1 uncultured Coriobacteriaceae bacterium
AATGGGCGAAGACTCTGCGTGACGTATTGCAGCTTCGTTGGCACCCTGTCGGCGTTCGTCTGATTCGCAAGGAAGAGCCGTTCCCTGAGGGCGTTCAGATTCCCAAAGAGCGCATGCGCTATTGCCAATCGATGATGGCTGCTCGACGCGGTGTTTCGCTTGTCATGCCCGCCAATCGCCATTCATGCCCTGATGGAACGTCGATTCTGGGGCTCACCGAAGTTCCGCCGAAACTTGCATCGGGCGAGATCTACATCCTGTTCCACAAGCTTGACACGCAAGAGGCTGCTAGTCGCATGGTGAACGAACGCCCGATGCTCGAGCCCTACTCGATGGAAGCCACGTGCGTGTTCCCGCTCGACGATCCGAAAGCGACGGTCGATGTCGTATCGGTCATGGGCAACCCCGAGCAGATGATGTGGCTGTCAATGGCGACCTCTTATTACACGGGGCATCGCCATGATTTCCATGCCTCTGGATATAACTCGCACTGCGTCGAGGTGACGCTTCTTCCGATGCGTGACAAGAAGATCAACATCTCGTTCGGATGCTATGGCGGGCGTGCTTCGTCGGATGTGTCGGATGACATGATGATGATGGGGATACCGGTCGAGCTCATGCCCGATGTTGTTCGTGGCGTCCGCGAACTTTCGAAGCGCGTCATTCCGCAAGAGCGTGACAAGATTTATTTGCCGCCGATGCGGAGCAACTAATATGACTGAGTTGTTTACCATACGCGACGCACGGAAAGAGGACATGTTCCTTGTCGACCTGTACGCGAAGGCTGAGGGGATGGATCGCATCCCCGGGATTGAGCGTGTGCGCGTGGCGGTCAACGGCGATGATGAGGTCGTGGGGTTCTGCCGTCTGCAGGATGACGTGAACGGAATCGCTTATGTCAACCCCATCGTGACCTATGCACCTTGGCGGGGATATGGTGTAGGAAAGGCGCTCATCGAGGATGCGCAAGCCATAGCTGGTGAGCTCAGGCTTATATCGCGTGGCACGAGCGAAGGGTTCTACCGCAAGCTTGGATTTGTAGATATGTCCTGGTCTGAAACCGATCAGGCTGCAGCCTCAGAAGATTGCGATATGTGCCCCTACAGGTCCGAATGCGGTCCGGTTCCCATGCGGCTCCCAGTCGAATAAAGGCGCAACGGAGTCTTGCGAGTTACCAGTTCCTGCGAATGCGTTCGAGAGACCATGGTGGTCTTCACCGCTTGCGCAGGCACTTTCTAAGCTATGCATAGATTAGCCGAGCTGCTGTAGGTGAAGGCCTCCATGGTCTCTCGAACGCATTCGCAATTGTCAGGAAAAACCTTAGACGTAGTCCTCGATATCTACTTGCATGAGGTAGACGTTCTCGCGCATCTTCTGGGCCGCTGCGCGGGAAATGCGGCCTTCTTCGTACGCCTGTTGGATTTGCTCAAGTTCTATGCGAAGCCCCAGGCGAGTGGCTTCAAGGTCAAGCTCGGAGTTTCGCGCGATGGTTGTAACAGATGGGGCGGGACCGCGGAGAAGACGGTAAATGCGACGGTACTCCATCGAGAGCGCGCTGATCTTCTCAGACGGGAAGTCCGAATCGGCCATGTCGTCTTGCAATCGGTTGATGACATGCTCGGCACTGCGGGCTTGAATGATGCGCATATTACGCCTCGACGGATCCGAAACCGGGTCCTTGCCGGGCATTTTCCGCCTGAATTTGATCCACATCTTCCGTATCGCGATTTTTGTGCGACGCCACCAGGTGATGATGGCGAGCTTTCGCTCTTTCCCATGTGTCAACAATGATTTGATGCGCGCTACGCGGGTGACGTACTGGTAGCCCTCATACGCCGGAAGCTCATCTTTCTCGATGCAGTCGAGCACGTACTCCTGCTCCCAGTCGAGCGCCATGATGCGCAATGCGAGGTCCGATTCGTCCTCAAGGTCTTCCAATTCCTTTACGCGTTCGATGCGTTCGTTGTACTGGCTGATGACTTGACCCATCGCGATGCGGTTTTCGGGAGTCTGACGTGCCGTGAGTTCCTCAACAACCGTCCTGAGGATGTCTGCTTTGGCTTGAGCGTCGCGTTCTTGCTGTGCGGTGAGGTTCTCGCGTTCGCGTGGTGCCAGGAGCGGTACGACGAATGTGGCGAGCAGCAACGAGGTCAGAATTACACCGCATGACAGGAAGATGAGAAGGTTGCGCTGAGGGAACTCGCCAATGGCCGTTCCCGTATTGATGTAAAGGGGAAGCGAGAACATGATGGCCAACGTTATGGCGCCTTTCGAGCCGGAAAGCGTCGTGATGGCTGCAGATTTCATTCGCGCTGTAAAACCGGGCTTGGTGTTTTCGCGCTTAAAGGCAATGGCATCGGAAGCCAGTGACCAGATAAATCGAATAGCGTGCATGAGCAACGTGATGACGAGCACGTAAGCAACCAGGTGGAAGTTGGAAATGCCATCGTCAGCCCATAATCCCCCGAACGATTGTGGAAGTTGCGTTCCGAGCATGACGAATACGACGCCATTTAAAGCGAACGTAATGACTTGCCAAACGCTCGTCGAAACGATGTTCATGCGTGCAGTCGAGGGTTTCAAGTCATGCGGTACGAGTGACATCGTGATCCCGCAGGCGACAACGAGGATTACGCCGCTGACGCCGATCTGCTCTCCCAAAAGGTACGCCATAAAAGGAGTGATGAGCTCGAGCGACACATGGAACGTCGTGTTCTCGAGACCGAGATCGCGCATCTTCTCGATAAATTTCAAAAGTGCTACACCTAAAACGATGCCTACGATCAATGCTCCGAAAAACTCGATGAGGAATTCCTGAATTGCCTCTGCTGCCGAGAACGTGCCCGTCACGACAGCTGCGACTGCAAATTGAAACGAGACGATGCCTGACGCATCGTTGAGCAGCGACTCTCCTTTGAGAATCGTGCTCTGCCGTTCAGGAATATCGGCTTGTTGGGAAATCGATGCAACCGCAATGGGGTCCGTCGGACCAAGTGCTGCGCCCAGAGCAAATGCGGCAGCAAGCGGTATCGAGGGAATCATGAGATTGGTTACGAATCCAACGACGAGGACGATGGCCACGACGAGGCCAATTGCATAGGAGAGCATCGTTGAGCGGTTCTCCCACAGCGACAAGTTGTTTGCCTCGCGTGCTTCGTTGAAGAGAAGTGGCGCGATGAACAAGACGAGAAACAACTCGGGATTGAGGGTGACATTGATTTGCTCTTGGGCGAACAAGCCTATGGCAATGCCAAGCGCGATTTGGATAAGCGGGAGGGAAAGGCGGGGGATTATCTGATCGAGAATCGCCGAAGCGAGGACGGTGGCAAGAAGCAGTAATGCAAGTTCGAGTGTTGCCATTGTCGCCTTTCAACAGTACTAATTTTGGATCTTTTTAATATGATATTATATGCGCGTCAGATTACATTTGGTGTTTGTTAATGTCATTTGATATGTAATATGTACGTTGAAAGAATAGTGGCAAATGACAACAATTCTGCATTTGCTACTATTTAACACGTGCTTCAGACCACACAGCGCGCGTCGGTCACACTGAGTAGCCGGCACGCGCTCAAAGCAGAGGGAACAGACATGGAACAAATGTGGAGTGCATGTCACCCGAGGACAGAGGAAGAGCTGATCGAATGCGCGACTCTGGGAAAGTCGCTGAACAGGCTCTCGCAGCCCACCATCCTCACAATACTTGCTGCTAACAACAAGCCGATGCATGGGTACATCATCGTGCAACAAGCAGGTAATTCTCCGATGTTCGGCGGTAAAAAGCCTGACGCGACCGGAATCTATCGAGCTCTCAAGCGCATGGAGGAAGCTGAACTTGTGCATTCCTGGTGGGATACGCCAGACCAGGGGAGCGCCAAGCGCTTGTTCGAGCTGACTGACAAAGGTCGCCAGTGCCTGAGGCGCTGGATCGATGCCCTTGCGTGCTATAAGCTGACCATCGAGGACCTCCGCGTGAGTGCCTCGACGGCACTCGGCATTGACGTGCCTGACACGCCAGCCTGTGCGCATGTCGACGATTTGAATATCGAAGTGAAGGGTTCATCGTTCTCGTAACGATGAATTTGTGTACGCGCAATTTTTCGCGCAATACGCCTTGCAAGCGGGTTCGATAATCCGTAATATACCTTCTTGCGCCTATGGTGGGTATAGTTCAGTTGGCTAGAACGCCAGATTGTGGCTCTGGAGGTCGTCGGTTCGAGTCCGATTACCCACCCCAGCGCGCCTGATGTGGAGCGATTGAGATTTTTGCTTGCAAAGGCTCATTGCTTCGCGTACCATAATCAGGCGCTTTGCGCACGACATAATTGCCATGGACCGGTAGCTTAGTTGGTAGAGCAGGGGACTCTTAATCCCAAGGTCCGGGGTTCGAGTCCCCGCCGGTCCACCATGAAATCCTAGCCAGCGCATGCTGGCTTTTGTTTTATAGGGGGCTGGCATGGAGTACTCATTTCTCGAAACAAGTGACGAGGCTCTGATCGAGGGAGCGAAGCTTCCACTTGAAAAAGGTGCAGCTATCGGAATGTTCACAACGGGTTATGACGTTGTGAACGACGAGACAGTAGCAATCAGCATTGTCGATATGAACGGTTCAGTGCTCTTCTCTGAGAAAGTGAAGCCGCATAATCGCGAGGACTGGTCTGCTTGCGAGGCTTCGGGTGGGATAGGTCCTGAGGACGTTGAAGAAGCGCAGCCGCTCTATGAGCTTGAGGACGAGATGACCGAGGGGCTCGAGCCGCTTGAATTCGTTTTGTGTCAGCATGTCGACTTCGTCAAGGCCATGCTCGATCGGAGTTGGATTGCGATGCCCAATCGCGTGGTCGTCGATGTATGCGAGCTCTTCCGTCTTTCGCATTGCGTTAAGGGCTATCCTGAAGAGCCTGCCACAGTTGCCACGATTGAAAGCATCGCCGAATACTATGGGTTTGTGATTGACTTGTCTACTACCGAAGGCGTTGCTCGTGCTGTTAACAATGCGTACGGTTGAGCAGATGCGCGAACGCAGGTACACCCAGATGAACGCGCTCTTGTGGGTTGCGGGTGGCATCATCTTCACGTCGCTTGTCATTCAGCTCTATCAAAACGGCGGCGATATCGGTTTCATGATGATCGCTGGCGCTGCGGCAGCGTTTTGTTATATTCGCGCCGTCATCAACTGGAACAAGAAATAGCCATAACCCGCATTTTGCCTGCGACGATACTAGATTTGCGTTATCATAGCGGAACGTGCTTGCGCACATATTGACGATGCGCGCCCATGGCTCAACGGATAGAGCATCGGACTTCTAATCCGACGGTTGTAGGTTCGATTCCTACTGGGCGCGCCAGTTTGCAAGTTAGGTAACCAAAAAGGGGCTGTCCCTTTTTGGTTACTCTGTTGAAAGGGGCCAAAGTGGCAAGCCTCAAAGGACGCGATTTCCTCAAGCTCCTCGATTTCTCGAGCGATGACATCAGGCACATGATTGATGTTGCCGAGAAGTTCAAGGCGAAGAAGCATGCCGGTGAACCGCATCGCTACCTCGAAGGAAAGAACACCGTGTTGCTGTTCGAGAAGACTTCGACGCGCACGCGTTGCTCGTTCGAGGTGGCAGGTCACGATCTTGGCATGGGAGTTACATTCCTCGATCCTGCGAGCTCGCAGGTCTCGAAGAAGGAGTCGATCGCCGACTCGGCTCGCGTGCTGTCGCGTTTCTACGATGGCATCGAGTATCGCGGCTTCGGTCAGTCGATCGTCGAGGAACTTGCGGAATACGCCGATTGCCCCGTGTGGAACGGCCTCACCGACGAATGGCATCCGACTCAGATGATCGCTGACATGCTGACGCTGCGTGAAACGTTCGGAACTGATCTTTCCGGTCGCACGCTCGTCTTCATGGGCGATGCGCGGAACAACGTTGCCAATTCGCTCATGGTGGTCTGCGCGAAGCTCGGCGTGAACTTCGTTGCGTGCGGCCCTGTTGAGAATCAACCCGAGCAATGGCTCGTTGAAGAATGCTCTGCCATTGCAGCGGAGAACGGCTCGACTGTTCTCGTCACCTCCGATGTCGAGGAAGGGTGTGCGGGTGCTGATGTCATCTACACAGACGTATGGGTGTCTATGGGCGAGCCCGACGAGGTGTGGGAGCAGCGCATCAAATCGCTATCGCCTTATCAGGTGAATGCAAAGGTCATGAGCCTGACTGCACCTGATTCGGTGTTTTTGCACTGCCTGCCGGCCTATCATGACACGAAAACGACCGTCGGCGCGATGGTTGCCGACAAGTTTGGCATCACCGAATTGGAAGTGACCGACGAGGTGTTCGAGTCTGAGAAGTCGCGTGTGTTCGATGAGGCCGAAAACCGCATGCACGCCATCAAGGCCATTATGTACGTCACGTTGTCGGACGAAGAGTTCTGAATGAAACGCTGAATGGCACAACACTCCCAGGGAACGGTGTGCCACATTGTGCGCAATGAGTTAGGGGCCAGGGCACTGACTCACTTACAGAGAGGTTTATCATGCAAATTCGCGAACAGCTTGAAGCAATCGTTGACGAGGCTATCGCTGCGGCAATAGCCGATGGCTCGCTGGCCATGGAAAACCCGCCTGCTGCGGCCTTGGAGCGCCCGAGGGACGAAGCGAATGGCGATTGGGCATCTACGGTTGCCATGCGGTCCGCCAAGCTCGCACATGCCAAACCACGCGACATTGCACAGGCCATCGTCGAGCATATGCCCGAGAACGATGTCGTCAAGTCATGCGAAATCGCCGGTCCTGGATTCATCAACTTCCGCTTAACCGATTCGGTTCTTCAGCAGGTCGTGTCAACTGTCCGCGAGCAGAAAGCAGAGTTCGGCAAAAGCGAGGTCGAAGAGGGCAAGCCGATGGATGTGTACGGCGGCTTTACACCCGTGCTCGATGCGGTGGCCGAGGTG
>CACZAR010000129.1 GCA_902779135.1 uncultured Coriobacteriaceae bacterium
GAGCATTCGGCCAAGACCGTGGTGTTGGGCTGAGCGGCCTTCGGCATCGATTTTGGTTGCGAACCCGTATACGTGCACCTCGCGAATCATGGCTTCATCGGATTTGATGGGCAGCTCGTCCCCATAGCGTTCGACGGCATCGCGATGGGGAAGCGAAAGCCGCAGGAATCCTGCAATCTTTCCCTCGGGGGTCACCCACTGGAGGAAACGCTCATCGGTGGCCGTTGTCGTGTATGCCACTTCGTCAAGCACAAGGTCGTCCATGTCGACATCGCCTGTGCTGATCTCGCGGAACCTGATCTCCTCGATTGAAGCGCCGATTGACTCGAGATGTTGGTCTACGAGCTGCCTCAGATTCGTTTTCTTGTTGCCCACGAGGATGTCTTTTGCCGAGATGTCGCGAATCATGCGCGAAACGCGCGTGTAGGGCGGGGTGGCCATCATGTCAGCGCTCAGCACATCGATGAGCTCATCTTCGGTGTAGGGCTGCCACGAACCGTCCTCGTAGCGATTGACAAGTTGGGTGCCTGCTACAAGTGCGCAAGGGTACAACTTGATTTCGTCGGGGCAGTAGGCCTCATCGGTCACGAACGTGCAATAGTCGCGCTTGTCGCTTTCGGGCGTTGCGGTGAACAGGTTCAGCATGATGTGAGCGTGCGTCTTGAATCCGAAGAGACGTGCAAGCTCGAAAGCGCGGCGAATGGTTTCGGGCTGCTCGCGGCGTCCGTTGGCCTTCAGGATGTCCGCGTCAACGGATTGGATGCCCATTTGGATTTTCGTGCAGCCGAGCGCACGCAGCTCTGTTAGGCGCTCGATTGTGATGGTGTCGGGGCGCGTTTCCACGACCAGACCGACGACGCGGTGAGCTGCTTGCTCGTTAGTCGCGTGCAAACGCTTCAAAGTGTCGTGGTCGACAGCGTCATGGTCGACATTGCTGCCGCGACCGGACGTGCCGTCCGCTCTCGATTCCGACATCTGCCAAAGCGACTGCTCAAGCACCTGCTCGCGCACCTCGTCGTTGTCGTTGCATGCGCGGAACAGCTCGGCAATGAACCAAGAACGATACTCTGTTGGATAGTCGAACCACGTGCCACCCAAAACGATGAGCTCGACCTTGTCGGTGGCATGCCCCATCTGCTGCAACGTACGCAAGCGGCTCGCCACCTGAAGGTAGGGGTCGAACCCGCATCGTTCAGCCCGCTGACAGGCAGGTTCGTCGCTCAGGTAACTTTTCGGCATACGCGGATCGTTCGGGCAGTAGATGCAATTGTTTGCGCAGGGCCACGGCTTCGTGATGACGGTGATCGTCGCCACACCCGAAGCTGTTCTCCGTGGTTTCATCTGTAACGTGCGCAAGAATCTTGCATCGAGCTCGTCGTCGACGTTCCACGACTCCCAAATGGTGCCGCCTTCGGCTTTGACGCGCAGGTAATAGGGGAGGATGTGTTTCTTCGCGAAGATGCGCCGGCCGTCGTGGGCGCGCTTGCTATGCGCGCGGACGATGCGGTCGAGCTGCGCAGCATCGAGCATCTCGCTTTCGCGAAGTGCATCCAGTATGTCTTTCACGACGTGTTGCATTCAATTCATCTGCGGAAGACGAGGTATTCGTTCGAATCACCAGTGCGGCCATCGGCCTTGAATCGGTCGACTAAGAGCGCGCAGTTTGCAACATCCGCGATGAGACTCTCGATCTCCGAATCAGCGAAACTGTGGCAGTAACGGTACGCACCGGGAACATCGTTCCATCCGAGCAGATAGTCGCCATCTTCAAGCTCGGCAAGCGACAAAGCTGCGCGTGCCTCGGCAGTCGTGCGCTCGGCTTTCGCACGCACCTTTTCGTTGTCCGCGAAACGCCAAAGCGAGATGGCGACAAGACCATTCGGCTTGGTCGCGGCAACGAGCTCCTCAAGCAAGCGCAGTCGAAGCTGTGCGCTCGGGATGTGGTGGAAGAAGCCGAATGACACGACCATGTCATAGTTGTGGTCCCAGAAACTGTCCAGCGGTGTGCCAGACGCGAGATTGCAAACGATATCGCAGTTGCGGTACTCGCATCCGTCGATAGAGATGGCAAGCTCGTCGCATGAGTCGACGCATATGGCTTGCAGCTTGATGTCGGGTAAGCACTCGAGCAAGTATTTCTCGAACCGCATATTTCCGCATGCAACATCAAGCAGGCGAAAGACATCCAGGTCGTCGTTGCTCTTCAACTCCTTGACAACACGCTCCCATCCTGGCCATGCGCTCTGGCGCGTTCGGTCGAACGATTCGCTGTTTTCGTGGTAAAACGTTGCGTTCAGGTGGTTGAGAGTGTTGATAATTTCCCGATTCATGCGAGCATTGTAGCAATTGGCAGAAGTATTTTGCACGTACTCCAAGATTGGATTATATGCACAAATAAAAGTGGCTATTATTGGTGCAACAAGTTCGGATTCGGAAATGTTTGCTCTGAACTTGGGAAGGTACGCTTCTTAAGGAGGAAAGAATGTTTGATTACACAGGCAAGGTTGTTGCAGTAACCGGTGCTTCTTCTGGTTTGGGCAAGCAGATGGCCGAGGGCTACGCTGAGCAGGGCGCAAACCTGGTTCTTCTGGCTCGTCGCGTCGAGCGCCTCGAGGCAAGCGCAAAGGAATTCGCCGAGAAGTACGGCATTGAGGTTCTTCCGTGCGCATGTGACGTGACCGACGAGGCTTCGATTGACGCAGCCATCGCTGCCGCCGACGAGAAGTTCGGCCACATCGAGGTTATCGTGAACTGCGCTGGCGGCGAGAAGGGCACGGGCACCAAGCTCGTCGACTTCGACCGCGGCGACTGGGACTTCACCATGAACCTTGACCTGTCTTCCGTCTTCACCATGACCAAGAAGGTTGCGGGCTACATGCAGAAGAACATCGAGGCTGGCAAGCAGACGTACGGCCGCGTCATCAACATTGCCTCCATCTACGGCCTGGTTGGCAACACCGCCATCCCGACCATCGCATATCATGCCTCCAAGGGCGCTGTTGTGAACTTTAGCCGCGGTGCAGCAGCTGAGCTCGCTCCAGTTGGCATCACCGTCAACACCATCTGCCCGGGCTACTTCTACACCGAGCTCACCACCGAGACCCTCGACACCGAGTACTTCCAGAACTTCGGCAAGAGCACTGTTCCGATGCAGCGCTATGGCCAGTCTGGCGAGCTCAACGCCGCCGCTGTCTTCCTGGGCTCCGAAGAGGCCAGCTACGTCACCGGCCAGGCTATCGCCGTCGACGGTGGCTACACCTGTGTGTAAATCACGTCAATCGTATCTGCGTTTCGCAAACACTGCGACGCACGATTACCGCTACAAGAGCCTGCGCATTTGCGCAGGCTCTTTTTGTGCACCAAAACCCGATGCCGTGCCATCCTGTATAATCTTCCTATTGCAAAAGTGACCTAAGGAGACCCCTTGAGGAACAACAGAGTGTACATGCCGGTCGACGCGGTTGATAAGCGTGAAGACTTCAACCTGTGGTACGCCGATGGAGACGTGTTCCTGACCGTCAAGTGCGACTGGAGTAAAGAGAACAGCAAGGTCGCCATCTTCAACCGCATGGGTGGCGAGCTTGGCCGCATCAAGTTCGACCCGAACACCCTCGTCTATTTTGTCGGCGTCGAACGCTACGAATACGAGTTGCACACCTATACGATCTTTGAGCACTACTTCTTCAAAGGCATGCTGTGGGATATCATGGGTTGCCTCGACGAGCCTCCGCTCGATTTTGTCAACCAAGGGACGGGCAAGTCTGACGTCCGCATCAGTCGCGTGAAGTTCAAGGACAAGGGCCAATGCTACGAGATCAAGGTTAAGGACCTCTCGAAGCTCCGCATTGCCGCCTGTGCCGTTATCGCGATGAAAATCAAGGAGAGTTGGCTCGGCAAAAGCGAAGGTGAGCCGGTCGAGAAGAAGGGCCTCGAGAAGTGGAAGGAACGTATCTTCTCGAACAAGGGCATCACGTACGAGGAAATCCTTGCAATGAAAGAAGCTGCGAGGGAGGCTGCTGAGGAAGTCGCGACGAAAGCGCTCAAGAAGTAAGCAGCATATGCCAAGTAAATGAAAGGGGCCGTGCGGCCCCTTTTCTTTTATTGCTCGTCGTATTCGCCGTTCTGCCAGGCTTCAAGCACTTCGCGTGAGATGCCAGCTTGCTGTCTGAAGCCATCGATTTTGTTCTTCTTCTGCGATGCGTGCATGAGGAAGATGCCGCTGACGCCGGCAAGCACCATGGCGACGACGTACATCGTGCCGCGTAGGAACACATTGTTGGGATCGATGAAGCCCATGTTGTAGCCGAGACCGTTGAACAATATGACAAAGATAGCCATCAGAGCAACGGCCCCAATGCCGATTCCAAGGTCGCGCTTGCGTTCCTTCGTAATCTTGTCGATCTCTTTCAATGCGACGCGTTGCTTCTTGCTTATCTTTTTAGTAGTCATACATGAGTCCCTTCAAAAACCAACCGCACAAGTATAGCAAAGGGCTAAGACAAAGAGGGCGCCTTTTTGCCGTGCCTCTCGTGTGACGACGAGCGTTCGTGTTGGCATAAGAAAGGGCCCCCGACGAATCGGGGGCCCTTGCGAACTCTCGAGCTGTTATTCAGCTCATCACGCCAAGGATGCTAACGATGTTAGTCCTTCTTGAGGGCCAGCGGGCCGGCGAAGACGAAGAAGAACACGAACGGGAGCAGCATGCCGGTCGCCATGAGCGGCAGTGCCATAGCGGTCTTCGCGAATGCGAGCGGCGTGCCGTCCGGAGCGGTGCCGAACGTGCCAGCCGGGAGCAGCGGGAAGACGATGCACATGAGGGCGAGGAAGGCGACGATGACCATCATGATGATGAACTTCGAGGTGCCGGTGTCGCCCAGGTCGCCGGAGGCCTCGGCGGACAGCTGGTCCATGGACTTGCCGCCGGTCTCCTTGACGAAGACGAGCGTGCAGATGAAGCCGAGGGCGAACG
>CACZAR010000130.1 GCA_902779135.1 uncultured Coriobacteriaceae bacterium
GTGTTCACCGCAATTGCCGAGTGGGATGAGGGGTTTGCCTACAGCAACTCAGCTAATCGAAGTACTTGATAGATAGTGCTTCGCAAGCGGCTTCACCCCTCATCCCAATCGGCAATTGCTGAGCAGTACCACACGAAAGGATTCACATGCGCAGAGTCATACTTAAACCAGGCGAGGAGTTCGACAATACGCATCTGCAAAGAAAGAGTGCGTTTAATGCGAAAGCTTTGCAGATTGCGACCGAGATCGTCGAGGACGTGCGGCAGCGTGGCGATGAGTGCCTGCGCGAGCTGACGGCAAAATTCGACGGTGTCGAAGTCGAGAACTTCCACGTGCCTCAAGAGGCCATCGATGAAGCCGTCGCTCAATGCGACCCGGTGCTCGCCGAGGCGCTCGAGCATGCTGCTGCGCAGATTCGCGAGTACCACGAGCGCCAGCTCGAGCAGAGCTGGTTCGCCACGCGTGAGAACGGCGCCATCATCGGCGCGAAGGTCACGCCGCTCGACTCGGTGGGCATCTACGTGCCAGGCGGCCGTGCGCTGTATCCGTCGACCCTGCTCATGAACGCGATTCCGGCGAGCGTCGCAGGCGTGCGCCGCATCGTCGTCGTCAACCCGCCCACCAAGGACGGCTCGCTCGATTCCGCCATCCTGAAAGCATGCGAGCCCGCGGGCGTCACCGAGATCTACTCGGTCGGCGGCGCGCAGGCTATCGCTGCGCTCGCGTACGGCACCGAGCAGATCGCGCCCGTCGACAAGATCACCGGTCCCGGCAACGCGTTCGTCGCAGCAGCCAAGAAGATCGTGAGCGGCGATGTGGGCATCGACATGATCGCCGGCCCCTCTGAGGTGTGTGTCGTGGCCGATGAAACTGCCGACCCGCGCCTTGTGGCCATCGACCTCATGGCGCAAGCCGAGCACGACCCGCTGGCCACGTGCTATCTGGTCACGTTCTCGGCCGAATACGCCGACGCCGTCGAAGCGGCCATCGCCGAGCACGTGAAAGAGTCGACCCGTGCCGACATCACGATGACCTCGCTCGACAACGAGGGTCTCATCGTCGTGTGCGAGGACCTCGCGCAGGCAATCGGCGCCGTCAACGTCATCGCGCCCGAGCACCTCGAGCTGCACATCGCCAACCCGATGGACTCGCTCGGCGCCATCCGCCACGCGGGCGCCATCTTCCTGGGCGAGTGGACGCCCGAGGCTGTCGGCGACTACGTCGCGGGTCCGAACCACACGCTGCCGACGGGCGGCACGGCCCGCTTCTCGAGTCCGCTTTCGACTGAGGAGTTCATCAAGAAGTCGTCCATCATCCAGTATTCGCCGACTGCGCTGGCCGACGATGCTGATTCGATTGTCAAGATCGCGCATCACGAGGGCCTGTGGGCACATGCGCGCAGCGTCGAATTGCGCCAACAAATGCTGAACAATTAGCTGCGTTAAGGGACGGCCCCTTAACGCATACAGGAAGGAACAACCGACCATGAACCGCATACGACCCGCAGCGCCGCAACTCGCGAGCATCGAGCCGTACGATCCGAAATACATCCCGGCAGATGTCATGATCTCGGCGAACGAGAACCCGCTCGACGTGCCGTTCGAGATTCGCCGCGAAGTCGAGCGCGCCATTCGCAAGGTTCCGTTCAACCGTTACCCCGACCCCTTGGCCAACGAGTTGCGCGATATGATTGCCGATGCGAACGGTCTCGAGCGCAACCAGGTGCTCGTGGGCAACGGCGGCGACGAGCTGCTGTTCGACATGGCGCTCGCGTTCGGCGGCCCCGGTCGCACGTTCCTCAACATGCCGCCCACGTTCAGCGTCTACGTCAACAACGCGCAGCTCACGAACACGAGCATCGTCAACGTGCCGCGCCGCGCCGATTTCACGGTCGACGAAGACGCGGTCATCGAACGCTTGGCGCAAGGCGACATCGATTACACGATCGTCACGAGTCCCAACAATCCCACCGGCGACAAGGTGACCGGCGCATTCGTCAAACGCATGCTCGAAGCGTCCGACACGCTCGTCATGGTCGACGAGGCGTATTTCGAGTTCTCGCGCTACACCGCGCGGCCTTTGCTCGAGCAGTTCGAGAACCTGGTCATCCTCCGCACGTTCTCGAAAGCGTTCTCGATGGCCGGCGTTCGTCTGGGCTATCTGCTCGGCAGCGAAGCCGCGTTGCGCGAATTCAAGAAGGTGCGCCAGCCGTACTCGGTCGATGCTGTCTCGCAGGCGATCGGCCGCGTGATCTACGAAAACCGCGCCAAGTTCGAGCCGGGCATCGATGCCATCATCGAGCAGCGTGCCCGCGTCATCGACGAGCTGAACAAGCTGCCAGGCGTTACGGCATTCGACTCCCAGGCCAACTACGTGCTCTTCCGCTTCGATCCCGAGATCGACGCCAGCCAGGTCTGGCAGAGCCTCTTCGATGCGGGCGTGCTCGTGCGCGACTTCTCGCGTTCGGCCGGCCTCGAGAACTGTCTGCGCGTCTCGATCGGCACCGAGGCGGAAAACACCCGCTTCCTCGATGCGTTGAAGCAGGTTGTGGTACGGTAGTTTTCGAACAAGGACCATGCAAAAGGAAGCACAACCAAAAGGAGACACAATCAAAAGGGACAGCTCCTTTTAGGTCGCGACAATAAGAAGGGAAGGCACATGGCACGCGAGGCAACCATCACGCGCACGACGAAGGAAACCGACATCACGCTGTCGATCGACCTCGACGGCGACGGCGCCACCGCGATTGACACGGGCATCGGGTTCTTCGACCACATGCTCGAGGCGTTCGGGCGCCATGGCCTGTTCAACCTGACGGTCAACGCCACGGGCGACTTGAACGTCGATGGGCACCACACGGTCGAGGACGTGGGCATCGTGCTCGGCAAGGCTGTTGCCGAGGCGCTTGGCGACAAGCGTGGCATCCGTCGCTTCGGCTCGATTGCGCTACCCATGGACGAGACGCTCGTGCTTGCGGCCATCGACATCTCGGGGCGCGGCGCGCTGTACTGGGACATTGACGTGCCGTACGCGCTGCTCGGCATGTTCGATTCGACGCTCGCGAAGGAGTTCTTCATCGCCTTCGCCACGAATGCCGGCATCACGCTGCACGTGCAGGGGCTTGCGGGCGAGAACGTGCACCACATCATCGAGGCCACGTTCAAGGCCGTTGCTCGCGCGCTGCGCGAAGCGGTCGAGCCCGACCCGCGCGCTGCCGACGCGCTCCCGTCCACGAAGGGTGCGCTGTAAGGTGCAAAGCGGGTAAGTGAGTTCGAGTGAGTCGGGGGCCTGGCCCCTGACTCATTGTGCACAATGAGTCGGTGCCCTGACCCCCGACTCATGTTGAGACCAGGAAAGGCACTGAATGATTGTTGTAGTTGATTACCACAAGGGCAACCTGAAGTCCGTCGAGCGTGGGCTCATCACGGTGGGTGCCGACGCGCACATCACCGACGATGTTGACGAGATCAAGCGCGCCGACGCCATCGTGTTGCCAGGCGTGGGCGCGTTCGCCGACGCGGCCAATTCCATGCGCGAGCTCGGGCAGGACGAGGTCATCGTCGAGCGCATCCAGGAGGGCGTGCCGTTCCTCGGCATCTGCTTGGGCCTGCACCTCTTGTTCACGGGCGGCACCGAGCACGCAGAGGGCAAGCCGACACCCGGCCTGGGTCTCATCCCCGGCGTTGTCGATGCGCTTCCCAAGACAGACATGGCAGGCAAGCCGTTCAAGATTCCCCATGTGGGTTGGAACACGGTCGACTTCCTGAGCAAGCGTCCGAACCCGCTGTTCAAAGGCATCAAGGACCGCGAGTTCTTCTACTTCACGCACAGCTACGCGGCACCGCACGCATGCGAGGCCATCGCCACGACGACGCACTCGATCACGTTTCCGAGTGCCGTGCAGGTGGGGAAGAGCGCGTATGCCGTACAGTTCCACCCCGAGAAAAGCTCTGACGCCGGCTTGAAGCTGCTGTCGAACTTCGTGGAGCTGGCGAAACAGTAAATTGCGAACGAGTTAGCGTGGCAAATGAGTCACTTTGACTGTCAAAGTGACTCATTCCGACACAAGGCGCTAACCCGTTAATGGGAAAACGTAGAAAGGCATTGCATGTACTTACTACCCGCAATCGACATACTCGACGGGAAGGCCGTGCGCCTGGCGAAAGGCGACTACGCGCAGGTGACCGTCTACAACGACGATCCGGTCGAGCAGGCGAAAGTGTTCGAGGACGCCGGAGCCGAGTGGATCCACATGGTCGACCTCGACGGTGCGAAGACCGGCCAGCCGGTCAACATCAAGATCGTCGAGCGCATCTTGGCCAACACCAACCTCAAGATCGAGATTGGCGGGGGTATCCGCACGCTCGACGTATGCGCGCGTCTGGCTGATGCGGGCGCGAGCCGCATGGTGCTTGGCACCGCGCTCGTGCGCGACCCCGACTTCGCGCAAGCTGCCATCGAGGAGTATGGCGACATGCTTGCCGCTGGCATCGATGCAAAAGGTGGGGAAGTAGCTGTCGCAGGTTGGCGCGAGGGCTCGGGCGTTGCCGCGACCGACCTGGCACGCGACATGGCGGCGCTCGGCTATCGTCACCTCGTCTACACCGACATCGCTCGCGACGGCATGCAGACCGGCATCGAGCGCGAGGCCTACGAGCGCATGGCCGAGGCTTTCGGTCACCCGGTGATCGCGAGCGGTGGCGTGGCCAGCATGGATGACATCGCCCGTCTGGCACCTGTGGCGGCCAGCATCGAGGGTATCATCACTGGCCGCGCGATCTACGAAGGCACGCTGCCGCTGGTCGAGGCCATTCAAGCCTGCAAGGAGGCGTAGGGAAAGAAAGAAAGTGGCACACAGTTCCCAGGGAAGTGTGTGCCACATGGCACATAGCTC
>CACZAR010000131.1 GCA_902779135.1 uncultured Coriobacteriaceae bacterium
GCTGCGGTCATCCAGCATGAGCGACTGGCACGACACCGAGCAGCGGGACCCCTCCGCCTTCGGCGTGGCGATGACCGAGCTGCGGAACGTCTGGATGCCACCGTCTTTGGATATTCCCTTGGTCTCGACGCTTGCCGATGTGTCAGGTGCGCCAAGCACGATCTTGCAACCCGTGTCGAGGTTCTGGCCGCGCCCCGCGAACGTGATGCCCGTGAAGCTCGCCTGAGCCTTGCGACCTGCAAGGATCGACATCGGGTAGAGATAGCCGACGTGACTGCCGAACGAACCGGAAATCCACTCGATTTGGCCTTCCTCATCGCAGCGGCACCGTTTCGTGTTGAGGTTGTACATGTTCTTCGACCAGTTCTCGATCGTCGAATAGCGCAGGTGCGCCCGCTTGCCCACGAAGAGCTCGACCGCGCCTGCGTGAAGGTTCGCGACGTTGTACTTCGGCGCCGAGCAACCTTCGATGAAGTGCAAATCGGCGTCGTCTTCCACGATGATGAGCGTGTGCTCGAACTGACCTGCGCCTTTGGCATTCAGGCGGAAGTAGCTCTGCAGCGGGTAGTCGAGCTTGACGCCTTTCGGAACGTAAACGAACGAGCCGCCCGACCAAACCGCTCCGTGAAGCGCGGCGAACTTGTGGTCAGTCGGCGGGATGAGCGTCATGAACTTCTCGCGGATGAGGTCGGCGTATTCGCCATGAAGAGCTTCTTCGATGCCCGAATAGACGATGCCCATCTTCGCGGCAGTCTCCTGCATCGAGTGGTACACGAGCTCGGAATCGTACTGCGCACCGACGCCGGCGAGATAGCTGCGCTCGGCCTGCGGGATGCCCAACCGATCGAAGGTGTCCTTGATGTTGTCAGGCACGCTTTCCCAGTCGGATTTCTGCTCGGTCGGCGGCTTAACGTACGTGACGATGTTGTCCATGTCGAGGCCGTCAATCGACGGACCCCAGTCGGACATTTCGATGCTGTTGTAAACCTCGAGGGAATGCAGCCTGTGTTCGAGCATCCACTCAGGTTCGTCTTTCCGCTCGGAAATTTCGCGCACGATGTCAGGCGTCAAACCAGCGTCGAGCTTTTCCGAATCCTGATCGTCGTAACGGAAATCGTACATGCTACGGTCGATGTCATCGACCTGGGTTCTCGTTTTCTCTGCCATGGCCGCACCCTATTCCGCTGCGGCAATGCCGGCCTCGAAACGCTCGAACCCGTTCGCGTCGATGTCTGCAATGAGGTCGGCAGGGCCTTCTGCGACCAAGCGCCCTTGAACCATGACATGCACGCGGTCGACATCGAGCCGCTCGAGGATGCGCGTGTTGTGTGTGATGACGAGCAACGTGCCGTCGCAGGTTTTCTGGTAAAGCTCCATGCCGCGCGACACAACCGAAAGCGCGTCGACGTCGAGACCCGAGTCGGTCTCGTCGAGGATGGCAAGCTTGGGCTCGAGCAGCAGCAGCTGCAGCATTTCGACCTTCTTCTTCTCGCCACCCGAAAAGCCCACACCGAGCTCGCGGTCGAGATAGGCGCGGTCCATGTCGAGCGTATCGGCGAGTTCCTCGATCTTCTTGCGGAACTGCTTGTTCTTGAGCTTCTGGCCTTTTGCCTCGACGATCGCGCGCAGGAAGCTGCGCAACGGCACGCCGGGAATCTCGACGGGAGCCTGGAAGCTCAGGAACAGCCCGGCCTTGCTGCGTTTCTCGGGTGAAAGCTCAGTGATGTCTTCGCCATCGAAAACGATTTCGCCAGCCGTGATGTCGTAGACGGGATCGCCCATCAACACATGGCCGAGCGTCGACTTTCCCGCACCGTTCGGCCCCATGAGCACATGGACCTCCCCACGCGGGACCTCCAGATTGATTTCGCTGAGAATAGACTTCTCCTCGACCGCCGCAGACAAGCTGCGACAGCGCAACAACGCATCGCTCATAGATTTCGTCCTATTCTATTAATTCACGGCATCCCGCGACGTCGGCATGCCGCTGCCCGCATCAATGCGAGCCCCCAATGTTTCACCAACCAGTAAAGACCAAAACTTATTCCCAGTCAATAACTAGGTTTTATATATTCTGAATGAAAGATTGAATTTGAATGAAAATAATTCTCATTCATTGCTATAGTTGCATCAGCCAAGTACTTCTCGCGTGTCTTCTAGGCTTATCCGTCGTGCAGCGGAGCGCGAGCGTTATATGCCCTTGCACCGGGCGCTTCGGGGTGGCAGCCGTTGCGTCGACTATGAGAAAGGTGCGAGCGTCATGGCTGATAGCACAGCGAACTGCACGAAAATCCCCGATGAAATCAAGGAAAACGAAACTGCGAAGAAACTCGCGGAAGACTTAGGCATTGACAACCCGCTGATGGTTTCCGATCAAGGACCTGCACCGCAAGTTGGCGATGTCGGCACCGTGCTTTCAGTGAACATCGCACCCAAGAAGGGCATGCGCAAAGCGCCTGTGGAGTCGGGCGCCATCGAGCTCGTAGCCGATTTCGGAGTCGCCGACGATGCACATGCTGGCGACTGGCATCGCCAGGTGTCGTTCTTGGCAGAGGAATCGATTCAGGTCGCACGCGACCATGGGCTCGATGTGGGTTACGGCGATTTCGCCGAGAACATCACCACAAGCGGCATCAACATCAAGGGCATGCCTTTGGGCACGCGGCTGCAGGTCGGTACCGCTATCGTAGAGGTCTCCCAAATCGGAAAGATCTGCCACACGCGTTGCGCGATCTACTACTTGGCAGGCGACTGCATCTTCCCCCGCGAGGGCATCTTCGGATGGGTTGTCGAACCCGGTGTCGTGCGCGTCGGAGACGAAGTGCGCATCTTGGAGCTCGGTGAAGGCGAAGTGCACCGTGCGCTTTCCGACAAACCGTTGAAGCATTAAAAGGGTTGCAGCAGAAAGCTGACTGCGAAAACCTTCCCTCAAAGATGCATAAAGGTACCAGGTACCTTTATGCATCCCTCAACATCAACCGGTCTCAAAACCTGAAACACGCAAAAGAGCCTGGAGGATAACCCTCCAGGCTCTTTTAATCTTGCTGCTTTTTTACTATTACTCGTCGACCTTTGGGAACAGTGCAGTTGAGAGGTAACGCTCACCCGTGTCGGGCAGGATGACGACGATGTTCTTGCCGGCGTTCTCGGGGCGCGCCGCCAGAACGGCAGCAGCCTTCAGGGCGGCACCCGACGAAATGCCCGTGTTCACGCCTTCGGTGCGCGCAAGCTCCTGAGAAGTCGCGATGGCATCCGCTGTTGCAACGGAAATCACTTCATCAACAACATCAGAGTCGTAGTTCTTGGCTACAAAGCCGGGAATGATGCCCTGGATGCCATGCGGACCGGGCTTGCCGCCATCGAGGATGGGCGACTCTTCGGGCTGCACAGCAATAATCTTAAGATCGGCCTTGCGAGGCTTCAACGCGCGTGCAATGCCCGAGATCGTGCCACCCGTGCCGACGCCGCCGACTACGATATCCACCTGTCCAGCCGTATCGCGCCAAATCTCCTCAGCGGTTGTCGTCGCGTGGATAGCCGGGTTCGCAGGATTCTCGAATTGCTGCGGAATGAACGAATTCGGCGTGGCGTCACGGATTTCCTCAGCCTTCGCAATGGAGCCCTTGATGCCCTCTGCAGCGGGCGTAAGCACGAGCTCGGCTCCGAACTGCCTGATGAGCGCACGGCGTTCGACCGACATGGTTTCGGGAAGAACGATGATCACCTTGTAGCCGAGGGCAGCGCCATAAGCTGCAAGCGCAATGCCAGTGTTGCCGGACGTAGGCTCAATAATCGTGCCACCAGGCTTGAGGATGCCGTCGGCCTCAGCCTGTGCGATGAGCGAGTAGCCGATGCGGTCCTTCACCGACCCTGCCGGATTGCGGTACTCGAGCTTTGCTAGAATCGTTCCTCCGAGCTCATGTGCTGCTCCATAGCGGTTGAGCTGCAGCAACGGCGTGTTGCCGATCAGCTCTACTACAGACTGAGCAATGTTGGTGTCGAGAATCTTCGGTTGCGTCATGATGTTCCTTCTTTCCACTCTTGGACCGCTTTTCTCCAGCAGCCAGATTTGCATTGCTCTAATCCTAGTATTCTTCTAGGTTTTGTCAATTTCGGAATCGCGATAATCAGCCATCGAAAACCAAGATGACCGATTTTCCCTTTGTGAACGTATCATCTGGCTAATAGAAGCTACGAGTCTTGTGTCGGGGGGCGGTTCTCTTGACGCAAGTATGAGTCGGCCTGCTGGCCCCTGACTCATCAAGCTCGGACTTGCGTCAAGAGAACCGTCCCCCCGACACAAAACACACGCGAATCAACCGGACAGGAGGAGGCTATGGACGATTCGAGCTTCAAGGCAATGGCTGAAGAAATCGAAGGCCTCCTGGGCATCGATCAAGAGCGTCATAACAGCTTGAGCTTCTCAACGAAAGCCGTGCATGGATACCACTCAATCAAGGATGGGGCGGGTGCCATTAGCCAACCTATCTACCAGTCAGCAACGTTCGGCCATCCAGCACTCCACCAATCAACCGGATTCGCCTACAGCCGTTGCGGCAATCCGACCGTTCTCGAGCTTGAGAATACAATCGCCATGCTCGAAGGCGGGTTGAAAGCTCTCGCCTTCTGCAGCGGCATGGCCGCCATTTCGTGCATCATCAAGCTGTTCGAAAAGGGCGATGTCGTCCTCGTCGGCGACGACCTCTACGGCGGAACGCATCGATTGTTCCAGGATGTCTACGCCGCTCGATATGGCGTGGATTTCCGGCCCATCGATTTCTGCGACCTCACCGCCGTCGCCGCAGCATGCGAAAACGGGGTCTCCGCGTTCTTCGTCGAAAC
>CACZAR010000132.1 GCA_902779135.1 uncultured Coriobacteriaceae bacterium
CACCATGGCACGGGGAACCTGGCCGGTGATCACAACCAGCGGTATAGAGTCCATGTAGGCAGTTGCGATGCCCGTCACCGTGTTCGTCGCACCCGGACCGCTCGTGGCAAATGCCACGCCCACGCGGCCGGTGGCACGCGCATATCCGTCGGCTTCGTGTACAGCGCCTTGCTCGTGACGAGCAAGCACATGGCGCAGTTGCGTCGAATCGTACAGCGCATCGTACATCTTGATGGTCTGCCCACCTGGGTAGCCGAAAATCACTTCGACACCTTCGGCTTCCAGTGATGCTATGAGCGCTTGGGCACCGGTCATCGTTTGCCCTTGCTTGGGATTCTTCGACCCGAGCCCGCGTGGAGCCCCTGCGATAGCCACTGTTCCCTTTTGCTGCTTCTTTTCATCAGCCATGGTCGTTCCTGTTCGCCTCAAAACAAAAAATCCTGCTGCAGCAAGCTGCACCAGGACCTCATGGCGTACCATGACCGATTTCGGGGTCACCGGCTCAGCTTACTCGCTTCCACCACCGCGAAGATCGTCCGCGGGAGCTTCGGCTTTCATGCCGAACTGCTCGGAGGGGCTTATCGGACGTCTGGCGCATTGGTTGGCACCAGATTGGCCCGCGCGTTCCTCGTCAACGCATTTCTGTATGAAATTGCAGGTAGTATAGCACTCTCGATTTCCGGAAAGCAAGGGAGCCGGCGGCAGAGACACAGCACCAAATCCCTGCGCCCCTACCAACAGAGGAGCCGCCCGTGGGCAGCTCCTCGATGCGACATGTTGAACTAGTCGATTACGCCTTGTTGCGCTTGAGATCCCAATCGATGTAGCAGATGTGGGTCTCGAGGTACTCTTCAAGACCGCGCTCGCCGTCTTCGCCGCCGATACCGGACTGACGTACGCCCTGATGGAAGCCCTGGAAGGCTTCGAAGTGCTCACGGTTGACGTAAGTCTCGCCGAACTTGATCTCGTTCATGGCCCTCATGACCGTATCGTAGTCGGTCGTGTAGATCGACGAAGTCAGACCATAAACACAATCGTTTGCAAGCTCGATTGCCTCGTCGAGCGTCTTGAACGTCGTAATGGGCAGCACCGGACCGAAGATCTCTTCCTTCATGATGCGCATGTCATGCTTGCAGTCGGCGATGACCGTCGGCTCGAAGTAGTAGCCCTTGCCGTTGACAGTGGCCTTCTTGCCGCCGCACAGGACCGTGGCGCCTTCCGCGATGGCGGACTGAACCAACTCGTCGACATGCTCTTGCTGAGCCTTGTTGACCATCGGGCCCATGTCGAAGTCGCCCTCGAGTGCGGGACCAAACGTGACGGCCTTCATCTTCTCGGTGATCTTGGCGATGAACTCGTCGGCGATGCCCTCCTGGACATACACGCGCTCGGCGCAGTTGCATGCCTGACCGGTGTTGATGATACGGCTGGGCAGCACGTGGTCGACCGTCTCGTCGAGCTTGCAGTCGTTCATGACGATGACCGGCGCCTTGCCGCCGAGCTCGAGCGAAACCTTGGTGACGTTGTCGGCAGCGGCCTTCATGGTCTTGATGCCTGACGGAGTGGATCCGGTCAGCGTGACGATGCCGACCTTCGGATTGCTGGCCAGCGCATTGCCGGTGACGGCACCTGAGCCAGTGATGACGTTGATGACGCCCTTGGGCAGGCTGGACTTCTGCACCAGCTTGGCGAACTCGTAAGCGCCGTTCGGGCAGTCAGACGAAGCCTTGAGGACAACTGTGCAGCCAGCGATCAGAGCCGGAGCAACCTTGCGGCCGATGAGGAACAGCGGGAAGTTCCACGGCATGATCTGGCCGGCAACGCCGATCGGCATCTTGTAGATGAGGATGTTCTCGTTCGGACGGTCGGACGGGATGATCTCGCCCTTCATGTGACGAGCCAGCGCAGCGAAGTACTGCAGATAAGCAGGCAGCCAGCCAGCCTCGTCCATGGACTGCTTCAGCGGCTTGCCCATTTCCTCGGAGTTGGTGCGAGCCATGAGCTCCTGGTTCTCCTTGAGCAGCTGCACGAGCTCCATCAGGTAGCCAGCGCGCTCAATGGGCGGAACCTTCTCCCAAGACTTCTGGGCCTCATAACCAGCGTCGACGGCCGCGGCGACGTCTTCCTCAGTTGCCACAGGGAACAGCGAGATGACCTCTTCGGTCGCGGGGTTGATGTTCTCCCGCATCTCGCGATCGCCGTTGTCGAGGAACTCGCCATTGATGAAAAGTTGTGTTTCCTTCATTCAAAAACCTCCTAGACGTAACAACTGGGGCATGACGCCCGTTTCCAATATAAGAAGCCCGCAAACGTGTGCTTAACTTCTCATATTCATGATAGTTCTTTATCCTCGGCGCAGCTGCAAGAAACAGCGGTTTCAAGGCAAAAAAGTTCTCGTTTATCGTGCGATAAACGCACGTTTTGCGACCTTCTCGCACACGCTCCACGCATCGCCCGTTAAAATGCATACCAGTATCAACCCGCTCGAAAGGTAGGAGCATCCATGGATTTCACTTCCAACAAGCGCCCTGACGATATGCAGCGCATCACGACTCCCGAACTTGCCAACGCCTTCATCGACGAAGCCGTCGAGGCAATGCGCGCCCAAGTGGGCGACGGTAAGGTCCTTCTCGCACTGTCGGGCGGCGTTGACTCGAGCGTCGTGGCAGCTTTGCTCATCAAGGCAATCGGCAAGCAACTCGTATGCGTGCACGTCAACCACGGGCTCATGCGCAAGGGCGAGTCCGAGCAGGTCATCGACGTGTTCCAAAATCAAATGGGTGCGGAGCTCATTTACGTCGATGCCGTCGATCGCTTCCTCGACCTGCTTGAAGGCGTCGACGACCCCGAGGCCAAGCGTCATGTCATTGGCGAGGAATTCATCAAAGTGTTCGACGAGGAGGCCGCCAAGCTCGAGGGAATCGGATTCCTGGGCCAAGGCACCATTTACCCCGACATCCTCGAATCTGAAGCTGGCGTCAAAGCCCACCACAACGTCGGCGGCTTGCCCGAAGAGCTCAACTGGGAGCTTGTCGAACCTGTAAAGCTTCTGTTCAAGGACGAAGTTCGCGTCGTCGGCAAGCAGCTGGGTCTCCCGGACAACATGGTGTACCGTCAACCCTTCCCCGGCCCGGGCTTGGGCGTGCGCTGCACTGGCGCCATCACGCGCGACCGCCTCGAGGCGCTACGCGAGGCCGACGCTATCGTCCGCGAGGAAATCGATGCTGCTGGTCTCGATATCTGGCAGTACTTCTGCGTTGTTCCCGATTACCGTGCAACGGGCGTGCGCGATGGCAAGCGAGCCTTCGAGTGGCCGTGCATCATCCGCTGCATCAATACGGTCGACGTCATGACTGCCGAGGTACCCGAGCTTGATTGGGCGCTTCTCAAGAAGATGACCGACCGCATTCTCGGCGAGGTACCGGGCATCTGCCGTGTGTGCTACGAGCTGTCCCCCAAGCCAATCGCCACGGTCGAGTGGGAATAGACTGAAGAACCCATCGGTTTTTGGCCCCTCTGTTTACAGCAGAGGGGCTTTCTCATAAGTTGCCCTCCTGCGAATATCCCTTCTTCAAAGGTGTTACGTTTCTTTATATTGTGTTACCATAAATCATCATGTAATCCGACGAAGGGGGACAAGAGAATGAACACCCATGCACGCAAGCTACTCGCTGTCATATTTGCAGCTATGCTCGCCATCGGCGTCTTCGCACTTGCTGGATGCTCGCAATCTAGCTCGTCGAGCGCTGCTTCAAGCACAGCTTCAAGCTCAGCAGCATCGTCATCAGCTGATTCTTCAGCTGCTGCCACGCAAACCATTACCGACATGGTCGGCCGCACTGTGGAAGTTCCGACCAATCCTCAAAAGATAATCGGCGTCGGCTCTTCGTCGCTTCGCATGATCAGCTACCTGCAAGCAACTGACAAGGTTGTCGGCGTCGAGCTTGGCGAGCAGGAAGATTCCGTAACCTGCACCTATCGTCATGTCAACCATGACTTGTTCACCACCTTGCCAGTTATCGGCGAAGGCGGCTCGAAGGGTGTCACCCCCAACGAAGAAGCCATCATAGAGGCTGCTCCTGAGGTCATCATTGCGAGTATCGATAAAGACTCTGCTGATGCCCTGCAAGCAAAGACGGGCATCCCCGTTGTCTGCATCACGTTGAGCGACATCGTGTTCGACCAGGTGTTCTACGATAACTGCACTATGTTGGGCAAAGTCCTCAATGCCGAGGACAGGGCTTCTGAAATCATCAAGTTCATGCAGGATGCCGAGGCCGATCTGACCAAGCGCACCGCTAACGTAGAATCCAAGACCGCCTACGCCGGTGGCGTCAGCTTCCGCGGTGGTCATGGGTTCGCTGGCACCGAAGCAGGTTTCCCGCCGTTCGCCATAACCAACACCACCAACATTGCCGATACCGACAACGCTAGCGGTTGCTTCGACATCGACCTCGAAGCCGTATCCGCCGCACAGCCGGACTACATCTTCCTCGAGAGCGGAAACATCGGATTGGTCAAGGAGGATGTCACCGCCAATCCGGATTACTTCGCCAACTTGAAGGCAGTGCAGGACGGCAACGTGTACTCGCTGGTTTCGTATCGCTTCTATGCAACCAACGTCGACCTGGCAATCGCCAACTGCTACCAAGTGGGCTGCTCGGTTTACCCCGACCAGTTTGCTGACGTTGATCCCACCAAGAAGCTTGACGAGATCACAGTGTTCTTCCTGGGCAAGCCGCTGTCCGAGGACCTCGCTGCTGAAGGCTGCACCTTCCAGAAGTACGACATCATGAACCTCTAAGCGCTTCCGCGAGATAGCA
>CACZAR010000133.1 GCA_902779135.1 uncultured Coriobacteriaceae bacterium
CGCTTTTGGCTCTGACGGTGACGACTACGATGTGTATGGCCAGCCCACAACGTTTGTAAATCCTTTCAGCAAGGACAAGAATGTGGCTGAGCACGAGCGTGACAAGGACGACGAGATCAAGATCGAAGTGGACAAAAAGGAGGAATATGCCATCGATGCTGAGTTCGCCGACAAGGCAGCAAAGCTCATGAATGAGCATACCCACGCAGTGATCGACATGCTCAAGGGAAGCTGGAAGAAGGAGCGTGAGGACCTCATGGCGATGGTCGAGGAGGCCAAGAAAAACATCGAGGAGTCCAAGGAGAAGATGCAGGCCAACGAGGCAAACCGCCGTCAGGCGCAAAACCGCGCAAATGACCTCGCTGCAAAGATCGCTGAGCTGGAGGCCGACCATGAAAAATTGGATATCGAGAAGAAGAGCCTCGAGAGCCGTCTGAAGGCGATGGAGGTGCGCAGTGAGGGTGCTGATGACCTGAGCAAGCAGGTCGAGGAGCTCAACGCCACCATCGAGGACCTGAAAAAACAGGTCGCCGAGCGTGATGCCGAGATTGCACAGTTGCGTGCGCAAATCGAGGCGCAGAAACAAGCCCAGCAGACTGCGCAGCAGTTAGCTGTGACCGAAGCCGTTGCAGCTATCGAGAAAGAGCGCGATGCCTTGAAAGCGTCCGTCGAACTGAAGGATGCTGAGCACGCTTCCGCTCAAGCTGCGCTCAAAGAACAGTTGGCTGAACAAGCCCGCGCGAAGGACGAGATGATCGTTTTCCAGCGGGAAGAGATTGAGCGGCTGAAAGACATGAAGGCTCGTCTGACCACCAAGATCGTCGGCGAGTCGCTTGAAGTGCACTGCGCCGATGAATTCAACGCCATCCGGGCGACAGCGTTTCCCAATGCGTCGTTCGAGCGTGACACGGAAACGGTCGGTGGAACGAAGGGCGATTTCATCTACCGTGAAGTCGATGAGAGCGGTGTCGAGGTCATCTCCATCATGTTCGAGATGAAGAACGAGGAGGAGGACAGCACGCGCCGCAAGCGCAACGAGGATCACTTCGCCAAGCTGGACAAAGACCGCTCGAACAAGAATTGCGAATACGCGGTACTCGTGTCGTTGCTTGAACCCGAGAGCGACTTGTACAACAAAGGGATTGTCGACGTGTCTTGGCGCTATCCCAAGATGTTCGTAGTGCGTCCGCAGTTCTTCATTCCCATCATCTCGCTTTTGCGCAATGCGTCGCTCAATGCGCTCGAGTACAAGCGTGAAGTTGCGCTCATGCGTCAGCAAGATCTCGACATCACGACATTCGAGCATGACCTCGAGGTGTTCAAGGAAGGCTTCTTCAAGAACTTCGGTGATGCTTCCAAGCGTTTCGAGGATGCTGTTGCCGCCATCGACAAAGCGATCGCCGACTTGCAGAAGGCGAAGGAAAAGCTGCTCGTTTCGGAAAAGCATCTGACTGCTGCCAACAACAAGCTTGAGGACCTTACGGTCAAGAAGCTTACGCGTAAGAACCCGACGATGAAGGCGAAGTTCGACGAGCTGAAAGGCGACGAATAGGGTTGATGTGAGTTAGCGCTTGCTTTTGATTTCCTCGAAAGCGTCGAGCAACTCCATCTTGTTGTGTATGCCGAGCTTAGAATAAATTTTGTGCATGTGCGTCTTTACAGTTCCCGGCGCGATAAATAGCTGCTCCGAGATGTAGCTGACCGTGCGGCCACGCAACAATTGCTCTGCAATTTCCGTCTCTCGAGGTGATAGTTTGTAGCGCTCGGCGAATGCCGCGAGGCTTTCTTGGAACAGCTCTTCGGCGCTTTTAGCGAAGTCTTCTGCATGTTCGAGCTTGACTTGGTCGGTTGCAACGTTTCGTGCTTGGAAAACCTCTTTTGCGGTGAACACGATGGTAGATGCGACGACGATACCCAGAATTGATAGGGCGCAGCATACGGCAAGTGAAGAGCCGTTGAACCCGAATCCATGTACACCTGCGGTCGTGACCCAGCCAGCAAGCAACCCTACCGTAATGGCTATACGGGCGCTGCCGAACGTCCTAACCAAAGAACGATGGCGCGATTTGGCAGCAGTGCAAAAATCGTTGAGAGCGGTGATTTCGAACATCAAATAGCCGAGGTTTACAAGTGATGTGCCAGCTGTTGTAACGACGGCATTGCCTGTTCCAAGAAGCATGAGCCCTGCAACGAGCACAATGGGTACGAATTTATAAAGCAAGTACAGATCTTGCTGTTGCTTCGTCACGAACATAATGATGCCGCAAATCGCTGCCAGAACGATGCAACAGGCGGATTCCATCAGTGGTCCAGGAAGCAAGCTTTCAACGCTGCCGTAAAACAAGCTGCTCGATGTCGTTCCGAAGGAAAAAGCGCACAAACCAAGTGCAATGGCCAGTCTCAGAAGGTAGCGGTAGTTCTCCCCATCATCAGCTGATGAGGTTTCGAGCTCGGTTGCCTCGAACAGCTCGGGTTTTTCGGCTTCGACAGAGTAGTATTTGTTGGACAGATGGAACATCATAGCTGAGGCCACAGGCAGAATTGCCGCTATTGCGGTGCACGTTTGGCTTGGTGCCATTTGAACGAGCAGGCAAATGATTCCGCCGATACAATACGAAAGCGACATGTAAAGGGCGGTTTCGCCGACGCGCATGTGCCCGAAAAAGCAGAGCCAGAGTATGAAGATCGATGCGTCGACGAGCGCTATTAAAAATGCCGCTGGCGCGATAAACGCTGTACCGTCTACCAACACTACGGCAATGGTCGATAAGGGGCCGCCGATTGCGCATGCTGCTATAAGCATGTTGCGACCCTTCGAGGTCTCGAGTTTCTTCCAGAGGAAAAAGAACAAGCAAACGAACGCAAGCCTCATGGCGAGTTCTACAAGCTCGAATGGCAGTCCGAGACACTCGACAACGCCGAATGCGGGAGAGGGCGACACCGTTACAAGAAACAGCCATGCCCAATACAGACCGAAGCCGAGCAATCTGACAGGAAACATTTGATTCAGCTTCATAAACTTGCCCCTCCGTGGTGGTTGAAGCTATTCATGCCATTTGAGAGCCCGGTTAAGTAAAAGACCAGTTCAATAGCAATACCAATATAACGAATGAAGGCGGTTTAGGCCTATAAACCAAAAGGTGTATTTCCATCAATCTACCCTTCGGTTGCTACAAATCCGCTTTTGCGCTTCATAGCATGTCCACTGTGAAAACCCGTTCGGATCCAAGACGGGCGGGATTGGAGCACGTGAGTTTCGAAGACGAGGAAGGTTGGTAACGAAGGCATGGAGACTAGGGGAGATACTGTATACCGCGGTGTGTGCTGGGCTGCGTTCGCTTGCAGCGCGAACACATCAGCCGTCGATGTGAAGGATGGAAAAATCCTACGCATCAGGCCGTTGCATTACGATGAGGTATCCACGGCAGAAGAGCGCAAGCCTTGGAAAATCGAGGCGCGTGGAAAGGTGTTCGAGCCCGGCGAGAAGACAATGATCCCGCCGCTGTCTATTAGCTATAAGAAGCGCATCTATTCGCCGAATCGTATCCTGCGCCCGATGAAGCGCGTCGACTGGAATCCCGAGGGTGACCGCAATCCACAGAACCGCGGCAAGTCGAAATTCGAGTACATCTCGTGGGACGAGGCGACTGATATCATTGCCAAGGAAATCAAGCGTATTCACGACGAGTACGGTCCGTATGCGATTCTGTGCCAGGCAGATGGTCATGGTGAGACCAAGGTCGTTCACGCACCTCATGGTGCGCAGGCAAACATGCTCGACCTGGTGGGCGGTTATACGCTGCAGTCCCGTCAGCCCGACAGCTGGGAAGGTTGGTACTGGGGCGGTAAGCACATCTGGGGCAACGAGCCGGTGGGCATGCAGGTCAATCAGCGCAACCTGTACAAAGACATTGCCGAACACGGTGACGCAATGTTGTACTGGGGTTGCGATCTCGAAACCACGCCGTGGGGATGGGGCGGCGAGCAGCCGAGCCGCATGGCATATTTCCTCGAGGAAATCGGGCTGAAGTCGTTCTTCATCTCGCCTGACTTGAACTACACTGGCGCAGCCCACAAAGGACGCTGGATTCCCGTCCTGCCAAACACCGACGCTGCCCTTCAGTTGGCCATCGCATACGTATGGCTGACAGAAGGCACTTACTATAAAGAGTACGTCGAAAGTCACACCATCGGTTTCGACTGGTTCGAGTACTACGTGCTTGGCAAAGAAGACGGCATTCCCAAAACTCCGAAGTGGGCTGAGGGCAAATGCGGTGTTCCGAGCTACACCATCAAAGCGTTCGCACGCTATTGGGCTCAGCATGCCGTCTCCATCGCACACGCCGATGGCGGTGGCATGATTCGCTCGCCGTTCTCTGCGGAGCCCGCCCGTCTCGAGGTCGTACTTCTTGCCATGCAAGGCATCGGTCGCCCCGGTGTCGGTCAGCTTCACCTGATCGAATTCGGTCAATTCGGTTTCGACGAGTGGAATCCGATGCCGCGCTCCGAGAAGTACTTCGAGGTACCCGGTGCCTATCACGGTTGGATGGAACTCCTCGATGGGCATCCGTCCTTCATTCCGAAGACGATGATTCCGCAGGCCCTTACTCTGCCCGAAGGCGAGAAACTGCAATGGCACGGCCATGGTGTTTGCACGGCTCCGCGTTACGACCAGTTTTACCCATTCGAGTGGCCGCTTGAAGGTCAGCCCTACATCCATATGATCATGTCCGACTCGCCCAGCTGGACCACTTGCTGGAACTGTGGTAACGCCATGCAGGATGCTCTGCGCAACGAGCGCGTCGACGTCATCCAGTGGAGCA
>CACZAR010000134.1 GCA_902779135.1 uncultured Coriobacteriaceae bacterium
GACCGCGAGAGTCGAGAGGAACACGCGCACACCGTTCGGCACGCGGTTGCCCAGCAGCGCAAGGATGCCCAGGGCGAACGCGATGTCGGTTGCCGTCGGGACGCCCCAACCGTGGCTGCTGTCAGGGCTGCCGAGGTTGAAAAGCGTGTAAATCACAACGGGGGCGAGCACGCCGCCGCACGCCGCGATGATTGGCAACAACGCCTGGCGGATGTTCGTCAGTTCGCCAGCTGTCATCTCGTATTTAATCTCGAGACCAACGAGCAGGAAGAAGATTGCCATGAAGATGTCGTTGATAACCTCGGCAATCGACATGGCGGCATGGTGCTCGCCGAAAATGAAACCGACTTCGGTCTCTATGATCTCGAGGAACGGCTCGTAAAGCCCCGTGTTCGCGATGACCAGCGCGATGATAGCAGCTGCGAGCATGAGCGCCGCAGCTTTGGTGGATGAATAGCCCAGCTGAATGAGCTTGCTAAATCGAAGCTGATGCTTTCGCGCATCTTCGTTATAGACCTGCGCCGCATCTTCGCGAATTCGAGCTTTGAGTTCTTCCTCGTCGACTTCGGCTTCGTTAGCGACAACTTCATCAGGCTTGACTTCGTCTGCCATGGCTCAATCCCCCTCGAGCAGATGCGAAACCCAACGAGCCACGAAACCTTCGGCACCACGACCACGAACGCACGCACCTGTACTTCGATCCAATGATGTGCATTATCTCATTTCTTCGTTAAATCAGAAAGCAAAGGCGCCGACAATCAGCTCACTGGCGTTAGTATTTACGGCAAACGTTTCTCAAGGCAGTTGGCAAAAAGACGACTAATTTGACTTATATCGAATGGAGCTGAACCATGACTACCATTAGACCTTTCAAAGCGCTGCGCCCCACAACCGAACTCGCCGGCACGATTGCCGCACTCCCCTATGATGTTCAGAGCACAGCCGAAGCCCGCGTGATCGTCGCCAACAACAAACTGTCGTTTCTGGCCATCGACGAGCCGGCGGTGAACTTCCCCCGCGGTATGGATCCCTTCGATCTGAACGTCTATCACAAGGCGGGAGCGCTTCTCGACGCGCATGAGACATTCGGCGCCATGAGCGTAGACGAAGGCGCGCATTTCTATCTCTACGAGCTGACGATGGATGGCCGCGTCCAAAACGGTCTGGTGGGCTGCGTGTCCATCGACGACTACCTCAACGGCGTCGTGAAAGAGCACGAGTCCACCCGCGTCGACAAGGAAGTTGACCGTATCAACCACATTCGTGGGTGCAGTGCCCAAACCGGCCCCATCTTCCTGGCCTACCATTACGACGAGGAACTTGCCGGCATATACGACCGCGCCAAGTCTTCGGAGCCGATTTTCGATTTCACTGCCGATGACGGTGTGAGGCATCGCGGATTCATGATCAACGACGAAGACGTCGACGCTGTTGTCGAGCGTTTTGACGCATTGGGTCGTGTTTACATTGCAGACGGCCATCACCGTATTGCAGCCGCTTCCGAAGTGGCAAAGGCACGCCGAATCGCACGCGGTCCGCAGGGACACCCCGAGGAGTCCGATTATTTCCTCGCCGTGTTGTTTGCCGACACCGAATTGAAGATTTGGCCGTACGAGCGCGTCGTGAAGGATCTCAACGGTTTGTCAATCGACGAGTTCATGGCCGAATTGCGTTCGCGCTTCGAGGTCGAGGAAATCATCGCTCCCGAATTCGGTTGCGAACCGTTCTCCATCTTGAACGCCAACGACCCCATTGCCGCCGAAGAGCTTGTTAAGCCACGCGCGCTCGGTGAGTTCTGCGTCTTCATCGACGAACACTGGTACCGTTGCCACATCCCGGCAGACCAGATTCCCGATGACCCGCGCGAAGGCCTCGAAGTCCAGATGCTGCAACGCCAGCTGTTTGCCCCCGTGTTGGGCATCGTCGACCCACGTCGTTCTCCGCGTATCGACTTCATCGGCGGTATCCGCGGTCTCGGCGAACTTGAACGCCGTTGCTCGATTGATTGCGTTGCTGCCTTTGCACTTTCGCCCACGAGCATTGACGAGCTGTTCGCCGTTGCTGATGCGAATCTGCTCATGCCGCCGAAGTCGACCTGGTTCGAGCCGAAACTCCGCTCAGGCTTGTTCATCCACAAGATTTAAGAACACCATCTTTTGCTCAAGGACTCGCGGGTCTCACCTACAGCAACTCAGCTTGCCTATGCATTTTTCAAAACAGTGCTTCGCAAGCGGTGAGACCCGCGGGTCCTCGAGCATTTAATAAATCGCTTCAAATCTTGTGGATGAAGGCTGACGGGCTATGCGGCATTTCGCGCGGGCTGGCGGAATTGCACGCTGCTCCCAGGAAACGCTGTACTACTTGACTACTTCGTGGCTATTACGATGACGTTGTCGGCATCTGCGAACTCGTCGGTTGCGCATGGGAGGATGTCGACCTGGTCGAACATCGATTGCAAGAGTGCGACCTGTTCGTGCAAAAAGCGAGCATTGGGACCTTCCAACGGCGAAACAATGTTGGTCAGGTAAAGGCCACCGGGGGCAAGGCGTGCGTGTACAGCCTGGGCGAACTCTTCGGTCGTCAAATGCACGGGCGGCGCGCCTGCGTCGAACACGTCGTTCACGATCGCATCGTAAAGAGGCCCTGGTTGCTGCAGGTGTTCAAGCGCATCGGCACAAATCAAGCGCAAGCGACCCGTCACTTCGGTGTCGTACTCCTCGATCAGGCGATCGAGGAAGAAGTACCTGCGCGCAATTGACGTTATCGCCGGGTCTATTTCCACGGCATCCACTACGACGTCGGGGTAATGGGCGATAAGGTGCTCAGGATAGTCGTATCCCCCGCAGCCGAGCACGCATACATGCTCGATTGGCTTTCCCAACTCGAACATCATATCGTAGCGCTTTAGGTATTCGAACACGAGGTCGGTGTAATCGTCGTCGACATACGTGCCCGATTGCACGATGCCGCCCACTTCAAGCAGGCGAACGCTTCGGCCCGCATCGTCAGACACCTGGTAGACGCGGGTTTTCCCGAACATCGTGTCGAAACGCAGATACGTTCCCGAAAAGAACCTGTTTCGAATTGCAACAGCAGCCAATGCGAGCGCCGTTGCGCCCACCGCAGTAATCGCCATCGTTTTAAGAACACGTCGTTGCATGTCTTTATGATATAGGAGAGAAATGTTGCTGGCATTCAGAAGCTCGTATAGTCAAAATCAACCACGAACAATTTGAAACAGCCCTAAGCGGGTACAATAACACCTAGAAAACACCTAGGAATAAGAGGATTCATGGCTGAAACTACCAACGGGACGAACTACCGCGATATCAACCGACAAAACATGATCGCCTATTTCGAAAAAGGTGATAAATACACGCGCTCGCTCGGTTTCGAACTCGAGCACATTATCTTGCGTGCAGGCACCGGAGAGAAGGTGTCGTATTCGGAGCCAGGCGGCATACGCGACGTGCTTGTCAAGCTTTCCGAAAAATACGACAAGGTGCTCTACGATGGTGACGACATCATCGGGTGCGAGAGCCCACGCGAAGTGGTCACAATCGAGCCAGCCGGTCAGATCGAGGTTTCGCTCGGGCCGTGCCTGTCGGTATTCGAGGTCGAGCGAATTTACCTCGGCTTCCGCAGCAAACTCGATCCCATTCTCGAGGAATTCGGGCTCGTGACGCCCATGCTCGGCTACAATCCTGCAGCCAAGGTCGACGACCTCGAGCTCATCCCGAAATACCGCTACCAATGCATGACGAAGTTCCTCGGCGCCCAAGCGCACGAGGGAATCTGCATGATGCGCGGTACCGCATCGTTGCAAGTGTCCATCGATTTCCGCAACGAGGCAGATGCGCTGCGCAAGCTGCGCACCGCTGAAATGATTGCCCCCATCCTTTCGCTCATCTGCGACAACTCGCCCATTTTCGAAGCTGAGGAGCGGAAGTGCAAACTCGTTCGCACCGCCGTCTGGGCAGGCATGAAGCAAGATCGGGTTGGCACGGTGCCAGGTTCGCTCTCCAAAGACTTCTCGTTTGCCGACTACGCCGATTACATCATGACCCGCGAGGCAATCCTCGTACCCGATGCCGATGCGGCAGATGGATGGCGCTATGTGGCCAACCAGACGTTCGACGAGCTGTACGCGGACCGCGAGATGACGAAAGCAGAAATCGAGCATGCGCTCTCAATGGTATGGCCCGACGCGCGTTTGAAGAACTTCGTCGAGATTCGCCCCGCAGACGCCATGCCGATCGAGTACGCACTTGCCTACGTCGTGCTCGTTCGGGCGCTGTTCTACAACGACCGCAATCTCGGAGTGCTCGAATCGCTTCTTGCCAACGTCTCTGAGGATGACGTAAAAGCTGCCAAGGAAGCGCTCATGGAAAAGGGCTATGGCGCTGAAATATACGGCCGCTCGGTCGAGTTCTGGACCGACATGCTCATGGTACTCGCTTCGGGAAGCCTCGAGGAAGGCGAAGCAATTTACCTCGAGCCGCTTGCTTCAATGGTGCGGTACCGCACGACGCTTGCCGACATCTGGATAGGCCTCATGGAGAAGCGCATGGGCGTTGCAACGCCGCCGCCGGGCGCTCCCGTCATCGGTGTCGTACCCCGATACGACTTCGAGTGGACGGGCCTCGCAATCGGCGACGGCTATCTGAGCGGGCTGCTCGAAGCCGGTGGCATCCCCATCGTGCTTCCCACCACTGACGACCCCGCGACCATCAAGCGCCTCATCGCATCGTGCGACGGCTTCCTCGTTCCCGGAGGCCAGGATATCGACCCGAGCCGCTA
>CACZAR010000135.1 GCA_902779135.1 uncultured Coriobacteriaceae bacterium
TCGACAGTTTTGATCTGGCACGTTTTATCCACCTGTTCCAACAATGTTTCAGTGGCACAAACTACTTTGTATGCGTTGGTCCATATTATAGCAACAATAGACGAGTAGATGAATTTGTCGCAGCAACAGCACCCGATGCAGTGTTTGCTGTCATGAACAGAGAGAAAGGTGCATGGCTGAAAGAATGGACTATTTCGATGCGCGTTTTCCTTAAAGAGTTTGTACATGTTGAGCCAATTAAAGATATTAGGAAGCGTATCGAAGAATCACATAAGCAAGACCAATTCTTTGCTGGCTTTATCCTTGATTCAGTTGCTGAAGAATCCTCCTCGAGGACAACCGTTGCCTCGATTGTCTCCATTTGCTCGAATTCATTCGCAGCTTCTTTCACATGAATGGCATCGAAAGCCGCCAACGTTGTGCCAAGGCTAATAGACAGCACGATGATCGCTACCATTTTCGGAATTTGCCTGCATGCGAGAGCAGATGTCGCGAGAATCGACACAGCGCCCGCGATTATCCCGCACTTGAAGCACGTTTCGATACTTGCGTCACGTGCATAAAGATACACAGCCGAGCAAGCTGCCCACAACGCAAATCCAACGATGAACGCTGGTGTTAATGCAGGACGCTCGGGCTTAGCACGCCAGTTTTGCGATTCGCCCATCAGACGCAGATAAGCGCGGAGATTGTCTCGAACTTCTTGTCCCCGATACCTGTAACACGCTTCAAGTCGTCTGGGCTTTTGAATGAACCGTTGGCCATTCGGTCGGACACGATCTTCTGGGCAGTTGACGGCCCGATACCCGGCAACTGCTCGAGCTCTTCAGCGGTAGCGGAGTTGATGTTTATGAGGCTGCTTGCCGTTTTCACCTCAGGAATCTCCTCATTTGCACCGCTTCCAGCAGACATAGGCAAGACAACCACCATCTCGCCATCTTCAAGTCGGCGAGCGAGGTTGACCGAATCGCAAGCAGCGTCTTCTGTAAACCCTCCTGCTGCTTCAATCGCCGAAGCCAACCTGCTCCCCTCCTCGAGTTCGTAAAGGCCAGGATTCGCAACGCAACCCGAAACGTGCACGAACAGTGTTTCTGTTTTATGTGATCCCCCGTCCGATGCGGTTTCCTCAATCGATGACGCATCTGATGAGAGCTCGAATTCTGTGGCGGTGGCAGTTCCGATGAGGTTTCGGCCGGCCAAGACTGCCACCATGATGACAAGTACCGCAATCCCGATGAGCGCCGGCTTGCCCAGATCTGCGAGGCTGAGCTTGGAATGCATCTTTTCAAGTGTGTCCAGGTCCATGTTCTCATCTCCTCGCTTACGATTGCGACACTGGAGATGCTAAGCATGCAATCCATCAACGGAACCGCAAACGGACCGTGAAACGACCTTTGCGCTACCCATCTTTCGTTATCTGACTGACCAAGGAGTATCGCGTAATTTCAACCACGCATCTGCATGACTTCCGCATCCGTCATGTTGTCTTGTCCGTCTTTCGTCTTGCAATTCCTCAGCTCGTCATCAACCTGCGCATACGAAAACGGGCCTTCGGCTTGAACCGAAGGCCCGCTCGTATCATTACAACGTGGAAAGCTTATTGCGTCCGAGGCGGACGATAGGAGGGACACTTGTAATCATGCGGCTCTGCTGCGTCGGCAATCTCCTTCACCCATTCCTCGATGGGCAACGAAGCTTCAGCTTCAAGCACGTCAGGAATCTTCGCATGTGTCTCGGGACTGCGCGGCATAAACAACGTGCAGCAATCAGGGGCGTCCTGCGATGAGATTTCGAACGTCCCAAGCTTCTGAGCAGAATCGATAATCTCGAGCTTGTCAGCGCCAATGAGAGGCCTGAGCACGAGCGTGTTGACCGCTTGATCGGTAGCGCGGATGTTGTCGAGCGTCTGAGATGCCACCTGGCCGAGGCTCTCACCCGTCACGAGCGCACCAGCATGCTCGCGTCGTGCCAGCTCTTCTGCCACTTTGAACATGAGACGACGGTAGAGAATGATCCTCAACGAAGGCGGCGCAGTGAGGGCAATCTCCTTCTGGTAGTCTCCAAATGGAACAACGTAAACTCGGGCAATGCAGCCGGTTTTCTCGAGTACGTGCGCGATGTCGTCGACAAGGTATTCGCTCGTGTCAGCAGTTTGAGGGCGGCCGGAAAAATGCACGCCAATGCAGATAGCACCACGACGTGCCATCCTCCACAGCGCAACGGGCGAATCGATTCCGCTCGAAAGCAGCGACACCACCTTCCCCGAACTGCCCACAGGCAACCCGCCCACGCCCCTTACAGACCGAGCGTAGATGTACGAAGCGTTTTGCACAACCTCGACGACCACCGTGATGTCGGGGTCTTTCATCTTCACGCCCTTTTCGGGAAACGCACGGCAGAGGTCGGCACCGATTATCTGATTCATCTGCATGGAATCGGTCTCGAAATCGGTGTGATTGCGGCGCGCATGCACCTTGAACGTCTCGAATTCCTCGCATTCGGAAAGGGCTTCTATGGCAACCTGGCCCATCTCGACAAGATTTCGTTCGCACTTGAAGCCGCAGGAGACGCGTGCAACACCCGGCACGCCTTTAATAGTGTCGGCGACTTCGATAGCTGTCTTGCGATCGCACCCTTCACGCAAGAACACGCACAACCTGCCAGCTATGCGGTGAATGGTGACGACCGGAAAATCAACGAGAAGCGCCTCAACATTCTTGAGCAGGCGCTTCTCGAAAGTGGAACGATTATGGCCTTTCAGGCCAATCTCGTGATAATGGACCAGGCAGATACGCTGATGCTGGAGCTCCATGGGTTCGTCGTTAATGGTTCTTGACGTCGATGGACTCAGGATCGTACGAGACGTCTTCACGTGCAATCTCGGCAAAAGCAATCGACAGCGGCTTCTTGTCGGAAGCACGCGCTATCTCAACAGCAGTCTGCAGCTGAATGGCGCGATCGCGCTGACCACGCAGCATGTCGTTGATGTCATGCGCGCGCTTGCTCGCCAGCGAGCACAACAGGAAACGATCGTTATCGGTCTTGTCGAGCAATACGTCAATTTTCGGTTCGATGATGCTCATCTGATTAACCTCGCATCTTCTCAGCTTGTTCGTTCACATATGCGACCAGTTGGGCCGTCGCCTCGTCCAAGTCGTCATTTACAAGCTGTATATCATACTCCATTTTGCGGGAAAGTTCCACTTGAGCTGCTTCCATACGGCGCTTGATCGTAGCCTCGTCTTCAGTGCCGCGCCCACGCAGCCTTTGCTCGAGCACTTCGATGGATGGGGGCTCGATGAACACAAGGTGTGCTTCAGGCACCTTGTCACGGATCTGGAAGGCCCCTTGCACATCAATCTCGAGAATAACTTGCTTACCGAGTTTCATGTGCTCAAGAACGGAAGCCAAAGGTGTGCCATAGCAGTTTCCCGAATACTCTGCCCATTCGAGCAGCTCTCCGGCTTTTGCCATGCCCATGAACTTCTCGCGGTCGACGAAGTAGTAGTTCACCCCGTCGACTTCCCCTTCACGCGGAGCGCGCGTCGTCGCCGATACCGACAGCCACGCATCGTCTACTTCGCGCAAAAGCCGGGCCACCAGCGTGCCTTTGCCGGCACCTGATGGCCCTGATATGACAAATAAATTGCCGTGCCTCATAGAGCGTTTTTAGCCAAGACGCTCCAGCAGAGCGGCCTGCTGGCGCTCGCCCAGACCACGCAGACGGCGGCTCTCGGCAATCTGCAGCTCGTTCATGATCTTCTCGGACTTGGCCTTGCCATAGCCGGGGAGAGTCTCGATGAGGGTGGAAACCTTCATGCGACCGACGATCGGGTCGTCCTTCATGTCGATGACTTCCTTCAGCGTGAGCTTGCCAGTCTTGAGCTGATCGCGAACCTCGGCGCGCTTGATGCGGGCTTCCTTAGCCTTCTCGAGGGCAGCCTTGCGCTCTGCATCGCTGAGCTGGGGAATGTTAGTAGCCATTAGTCGCTCTCCTTTTTATTTTTTCCTATATTCAAAAACTGGGAAATCGTACCCTACAACAATGCGTTTTCCCAAAAATGCACAAACCACCGCAAACATCATCCTCACCCTTGATATGTATTGGCTGTGTTTACGATGCGTTGTACCTGGCGCGGAGCTATTCTAACCTTGTTCTGTGAGCTAATACAAGGAATTTTTCCTTATTACGACTGTGTTTTTGACCAAATGCACATCACCTGCACAAACAGTGCGTTTATGCAGGTGACAGTTGACTTCAAACTTTGGTGGCAAAACGAGCGTTATTACGAGACCTCTGCGACAATCGCATCGAATGCAGCAGCAGGATCCTCTGCCCTTGTGATCGGCCGCCCAATCACAATGTGCGAAGCACCATTCTCGAATGCCTGGGCGGGCGTGGCAGTTCGGCTCTGATCTCCCTTGTCGACTCCAACGGGGCGTACACCCGGTGTGACGATATATGCGCGAGGCCCGAGGATTTCACGCAGCTGTGCAGCCTCTTGCGGAGATGCTACGACACCGCTGATCCCTGCCTCTTTCGCAACTTCGGCCAGCAACGCAACCTGGTCTGCTGGCACTCGGTCGATGCCTATCTCGTGGAGCGAACTCTCGTCCATGCTCGTGAGCACTGTGATGCCGAGCGTTGCTGCGGCGTTCTCGCCACGTTCCTTTGCAGCCTTCTGAACACCGCGCTGACCTGCCTTCAGCATTTCAACACCGCCGAGCGTGTGCATCGTCAGCATGTCGGCACCCGTCATG
>CACZAR010000136.1 GCA_902779135.1 uncultured Coriobacteriaceae bacterium
GTTTCCGTAAAATCTCGGATTGTTATTTCATCTTTTTCTTTTTTCACGTAATCCTCCCCGCAAACTGCGGTTTTGCGTCATCCCGGCAAACTCCGATTTGTCGCTCAGCCGCAATTTTACTGCTTGGGCGGCTTGGGCGGGATTGCGGCTATAGCGAATGCCGGCATGGTCCACCGGGATATCCGCATGGTTGGAAAGGGCTGCACGCGCATGGTTCAAACGCGTGGTGCGAGGCCCGGCGTCTCGCTGTTATCGGCGAAGCGTGGAGAGGCTATTGGTAAATCGTGGAACAGCTATCGACGGGACGTGCTGTACGCACTTCGGAAGAAGAACCATTCTTGAAATAGAACGATTCAGCTTTATTGAACTTGAATATTCAATAAAGCTGACGTCGTTATGACGTTTGATGCCAATGTAGCCAAAAGCGTCTCTGCCATCTCAGGATACGCCGGAGCAGCAGAAAACACCAAGAAGCATACCTGACCACCGATACTTCATTGAGTGGGAATAGGTCTGAGGCACATTTCCCTAGCAGAACACGACAGCCTCTCGGCAACAATTATGTTGCCGAGAGGCTGCGTTAAGCCTGAATAAGCCCTTCAAATCCAATCCTCGTATTGCGTTCTAGCCCTACATATTGACTGGGCAGCGCTTCTCGTTTCCCTGCATTGTTCAGGATAGCCTTCGACAATGGAACCTCCGACAATCGTCCTCGTCAGGTTTATGAAACGAAACCTGCATGAGCAGACCGGATTGTCCTAAACACAAAAGATGAAGGAGGCCACCATGCCGTATTCCGTCGATGACAAGTGCAAGAAGCTTGCGAAGTGCCCCGAGGCAGCAGCAATCATCACCGAGTATTCCCCCGGGTTCACGACCGACCCGCAGATGAAGATGGTCATGGGCTTGACGCTGCGCAAGCTCGCCAGTTTCCCGCAGGCCAAGGAACTCGCCGACGCTCTGGACGAGATCGACGCTCGCCTGAAAGCGATCGAGGACTAGTATCTACAAAGCCTCATACATGCAAGGGCGGAACGACAACGCTCCGCCCTTTTTCTATGCCTGTTTACGTTCTTGGGCTGATCTGAGCTCCGAACGTGATTGCATTGCCTTCAGGAGAATCCTGAGACGCAGCTGCACGTCAGGGTCGTCAAGATCGAGCCCGAGCTCCCGCTTTATACGCGCAAGCCTTTCCATGAGGGTCGAGCGATGGACGTAAAGGTCCGATGACGTCTTCGCGATGCTCTGGTTGTTCTCCAAGAACACCCGCAAGGTTTCCACATAGCTCGTAGTGGACGCATCGTCGTGCTCGACGAGCCTTCTGAGGCCTTCGGGGTAGTGTAGTTCCAAACGCATATCGCTTACCGAGCTCATCACAAGCGAGCGGAGCGCATAGTCCTCGAAGAAGTGCAGGCGCTTTGCAGGCTCGAAGAGCAAGCCTATGTCGAGCGCTTGATTGGCCTGGGAGAACAGCGATTTCGCCACGAAGAGGTCGTTGTATGGGTTCGACACCCCGGCATCCATCGCCATCGCGTTCACGAACGGGCCGAGGCCCTTTTCAATCGTTGCGTGGAAGCCATCACCGCCGTCCTTGCCTACATCGAGCATGGCGACGACCGAATTTCGGTGGTACTCGAATACGATGCTGCCCGGAAACGTCTCCTCTACTGCGTTCCTCACGAAACCGAGCGGGAGCTGCTCGAGCTGGTTCGACAGCTTCAACCTGATGCAGGCGAAGACCCTCCCATCGTTTGCCGTTGCGACGACATCGCGTTCGACGGAATCGAGGGGGCGCTCCTCCACGAGCGCCTGGACCGCCTGTCTAAGAGATCCGAGGCCTTCGGGCGCACGCGCGGCGAGCTGCTGCTTCGCAATCAGGACGAACCTGCCAAGCTGCTCGATGAGGGGCTTGTCGCTCGGGCGGTACGGCCTGCCTTCATAACGCACGGTCAAGCATCCCCGGTAGGCATCGGATTCGAAGAGGTTGTAGTTCAGGGTCGTCTGGTCGAGAAGCGTCAGGACGAGTGGGTCATGCTCGTCCATCGATAGGTCATGCAGCTCGAGGAATTGGTCTAGTTCATCGATCCCGAGGGTCTTCCCTCCAGAAAGTCCCTTGCCAGTCGATGGCGTTGCGGTACCAATCGATGCGCCCAGAATCTTGAAATCCTCATCGATTGCGAATAGCGGATTCCCGAAAACGGGTTCGCTGCACATCAGGAGTTGGCTGACGCTTCCGCTTCTGTCTATTATTTTCCGCAGTTCGGTCTCCCACTTGTCATAGCTGTCGAAGATTCGCTGGAGCGTGTTGAATGCCTGATAGAAGTCCGTATCCCGTTCTATGACGATTACGCTGCAGTTCTTGCGGTATCTTTCGAGCAAGGGCGAGTCTCCTATGCATACGATCACGCATCCGCGCTCTGCACGCGCGCGCTGCGGCACTCTGTCGGAGTTGACCAGGTAGAGGCGGTCGGCCTCGAAGATGGCGCCTCCGCCCTCGTAGAGCTCGGGCCTGCGCAATGCCAGGTCGAGAACCTTGGGGCCCGCCATCCTCGCATTCATCTCCGGTGGCAGGTTGTCGAACACGATGTCTGCATTCAGGTTCATGAGACCTCCTGATTGACGGTGCGTTCACGGCGATTCCAGGGCACTGCATCGTTGACCGCGTGAATCCTGCGATCAATGCACGTTTTCGTACCCTGCACATTGTAGGGCTTACCTTTGCGATATGGCAACATAATGCAGTCTTGGTAGCCACTCCGAATGACGGCAGACTGACCATGTGTAAGAAGAGCAGGTATTCGCCCGCCATGAAACGACCGAATAGAGAGGAGAGGTTATGGCATTGCTCGAACATGTCGACACGCACCGCGGCGTCGAGACCGCATTCGGCAAGATCATCCCCGAGAAGGAGGCGTACAGCTACTGCCTCCGCACCATTGCGGCGTTCTCCGCGAACATCTTCCAGGTGATGCGTGTCTTAAACGACGACTGGGAGGACCGCACTTCGCAAATCTGCGAGATTGCGAACATGATGAACTGCGCTGCCTGCTCGGGTAGCGAAGAGGAACTGTTCGATTATTTGAACGCCTTCTACGATGAGTGGAACATTCCCGAACTCGTGAAGCGCGCCGCCTGGATCGGCGCCATCTGGGGCGACTACGGCGACGAGGCAGAGGATATGGCCGGCCGCGTCATCCAGTTCACCGAGGATCGTGTAGAGAAGGAGCTCGACTCCTGCCCGTGGGACATCGTCGGCTCCGAGATGTGCAACATGACGACCGCCATGTTCACGGCGAATTTCGATATCGCCGCCGGCGGCGAGCACGGCGAGATCACCAACGACGTGGCGCTGAACATGTGCGAGGCGCGCGGTTGCGGAAACCCGCACTGCCGCGTAGTCGCCGAGCGCCGTGACACCTTCGATCTTGAGAAGCAGGATTGGCTCGACCATCGCGGCCAGGCGTACTTGCCCGTCCACGACACGCCGAGCGAGCGCCGCGTGAAGCACGCCCAGGGCTTGCGCAACGGCCAGTACACGAACGCCTTCGGCGAGGAGAACTCGCTGGAGTGGCAGTACAACTGGGTCGCCCAGATGGGCTGGGTATGGTCGATCAGCTTCCCTCTGATTGCCATCCGCGACATGGCAGACGATGATGACGAGTTCGAGCGCATCCTCAAGATCGTGTTCGCCACCGCGGGCAAGAACTCCTTCATCGATCCATTCGCGCGCGAGGGCCTGCGCAACTGGCTCGACATCCCCCGCGAGATCGGTGACAACGACCCGCGCGTCATGGGAGCCTATATCCAGGCAATCCTCGGCTGCCAGCTCGTGCCTTACGAGTTCGAGGCCTTCGATGCCGACGGCGTCGAGATCCGCGTCGACCAGGAAACGTTCACGGGCCGCTTCGAAATGGCCCCGCTCGACGAGATCACGCTCGGCTACGAGGCCCAGTGGAATGGCGCCTGCCATACGCTCGTCTCGCCTGAGTGGTCCGTCTGGATCGACGAGGACGACGACGATTTCATCATCAACGTGGGCCGCAAGGTCGACGACCGAGCGCTGTAAGGAGGTAGAGAGATGCTGTTCAAAGAAGACGAAATCGCCCGCGCTGAGGCTACCGCCGTACGCGAGAACGCTGCCTGGTACCGCTGGACGCACGACCTCGTGAAGGTGACCGGCGAAGACGCCGAGAAGTTCCTCGATTGGATCCTCGTCAATTCGATTGCCGGCCTGTCCGTCGGCCGGGGCAAGTACACGACGATGCTCGACGAGAACGGCGGGATCATCGATGACCTTGTGGTCTTCCATAAGGCCGAGGGGCTGTGGTGGCTCTCCACGCTGTACGGTCCGCATGCTGTGAAATGGTTCGACGCGCATTCGCAAGGCTTCAACGTCGCCTACGAGGATATCACGCAGGAAATCGACATGTACGCCATCCAGGGCCCGAACTCCGCGAAGGTGATGGATGGCCTGATTGCGGATTCTGTCGATGATCTCAAACGCTTCCAGATCATCGACACCACCATAGGCGGCATCGCCGCGATCGTCGATCGCGGCGGGTTCACCGGAGAGCTCGGCTACGAGATCTACTGTGCCCGCGAGGACTCTGCCGCCGTCGCCGAGGCAATCGAAGCAGCGGCTGCCAAGTACGATGCCCCGCGCCTGAAAACGCTCGAGGTCTACGTCCGCTCGCTTCCCATGGAGAAGGGCATGGCGCTGCGCCAGGATTACAAGGGCCTCACCCCCTACGAGGCG
>CACZAR010000137.1 GCA_902779135.1 uncultured Coriobacteriaceae bacterium
CGGGCCGTCCTGCGATATGGGCGAACTCGCGCTGGGTCAGAACCTCATGATCGCTTACATGCCGTGGGAAGGCTACAACTACGAGGACGCTATCGTCATTTCCGAGCGCGTCGTAGCCGAGGACCTGCTCACGTCCATTCACATCGCCGAGTACGAGGTCGATGCACGTGATACGAAGCTCGGTCCCGAGGAGATCACGCGAGAGATCCCCAACATTTCCGAAGACCTCATCAGCGACCTCGATGCTGACGGCATTATCCGCATCGGCGCTGAGGTGTTCCCGGGCGATGTCTTGGTTGGCAAAGTCACCCCGAAGGGCTAGACCGAGCAGACCGCAGAGGAGCGCCTCCTGCGTGCAATCTTCGGCGAGAAGGCCCGTGAAGTCCGTGATACGTCCCTGAAGGTTCCCCATGGTTCCGGCGGACGCGTCATCGGCATTTCCCGCTTCTCCCGCGATGCAGGCGATGAGCTTGCTCCTGGCGTCAACGAGCTCGTACGTGTTTACGTAGCTCAGAAGCGTAAGGTACAGCAGGGCGACAAGCTTTCTGGTCGTCACGGCAACAAGGGCGTTATCAGCCGCGTTTTGCCTGTCGAGGACATGCCGTACCTCGCAGACGGTACGCCGATCGACGTCATCCTCAACCCGCTGGGCGTTCCTTCTCGTATGAACGTCGGTCAGCTGCTCGAGAACCATCTCGGCTGGGCCGCAAAGTGGGGTTGGTCCGACGACGACAATACTGATGAAGTTGTGGACGGTCCGATTTTCGTTGCAACGCCAGTATTTGACGGCGCACACGAGGACGAGATTTCCGACGCCATCGAGAAGGCGAACCGCAACCTCATCAATATGAATCACGAGAAGTACGGCGACATGGCGCGCGACGAATTCGTCCCGCAGCTGTCCCGTACTGGCAAGACCTGGCTTTATGACGGTCGTACGGGTGAGAAGTTCCGCGAGCCCATCACCGTCGGTCAGACGTACATGCTCAAGTTGGGCCACATGGTCGACGACAAGATCCATGCTCGTTCGACTGGTCCTTACAGCTTGATCACCCAGCAGCCTCTCGGCGGCAAGGCCCAGTTCGGTGGCCAGCGCTTCGGCGAGATGGAAGTTTGGGCGCTGTATGCGTACGGCGCTTCCAACGTGCTGCAAGAGATCCTCACGGTCAAATCCGACGACACGTCGGGCCGCGTCAAATCCTACGAGTCAATCGTCAAGGGCGAGAACATTCCTGCAGCTGAGGTGCCAGAATCCTTCAAGGTTCTCGTCAAGGAGATGCGTTCCCTCTGCCTGAACATCGAGCTTGAGGGCCATGACCACACGCCTGTAGACATGGATGTCGTCGAGGACTTCGACGCCGATTCCGCGCTCTATCAGGCGATTGCAGGCGAAGCTGCCAAGACTGAGGAAGATGAGGTCAGTGCTATCGACAGCCTTGCTGCAGGCCTCGACGACCTTATTGGAGATTTGGCTGCAACCGATTTATCTACTGGAAACGAACTCATCGGTGAGGGGGAGGAGCTGTAATGACGACTGAATTCGACGTCACTAACTTTGATGCAATCCGCATTTCCCTCGCAAGCGCCGAGGATATCCGCAGCTGGTCTCGTGGCGAAGTAAAGAAGCCCGAAACCATCAATTACCGTACGCTCAAGCCTGAGAAGGACGGTTTGTTCTGCGAGAAGATTTTCGGCCCCACCCGTGACTGGGAGTGCGCATGCGGCAAGTACAAGCGCGTGCGTTTCAAGGGCATCGTGTGCGAGCGCTGCGGTGTAGAGGTCACGCGCGCTAAGGTGCGCCGTGAGCGCATGGGCCACATCGAGCTGGCTGCTCCTGTGAGCCATATCTGGTATTTCAAGGGTTCGCCGAGCCGTTTGGGCTACCTTCTCGACATCTCTCCGAAAGACCTCGAGAAAGTGCTCTATTTCGCAAGCTCGATCATCACGTCGGTCGACACTGAGGCACGTGCCGAGGATCTCGACGAGCTCCGCGACGAGCTGGCTGCAGACCTCGAAGAGCTCGACGCCGAGCGCGATCGCATCATCGAGTCTGTTCGCCGTCTCTCGACCGCTTACGTTCCCGAAGAGGACGAATTCGTCGACGATATCGACGACGAGGAGCGCATGACCCCAGAAGAGGTCGAAGACGAGATTGCGGAGATTTATGAAGAGTTCAACGAGCGCAAGGCGCTGCGCCAGGATGCGTTCGAGGCTTTCCAGAAGATTGAAGCCAAGCAGCTCGTTCCTGATGAGGCGCTGTACCGCGAGATGCGCATGAACTACCGCGATTACTTCACCGGTGGTATGGGCGCAGAGGCTGTGCGCGATCTTCTCGAGGCAATCGACCTCGAGGCGACTGCTGAAGAACTCGCCGAGGTCATCGAGACCGGCAAGGGGCAGAAACGTGCCAAGGCCATCAAGCGCCTCAAGGTCGTCGACGCCTTCCTGAAGTCGGAGAACAAACCGTCTGACATGATCCTCGACGTCATTCCGGTCATCCCGCCGGATCTGCGCCCGATGGTGCAGCTCGACGGTGGCCGTTTTGCGACTTCCGACCTGAACGACCTCTATCGTCGCGTCATCAACCGTAACAACCGCCTCAAGAGGCTTCTTGACCTCGGTGCTCCCGAGATCATCGTCAACAATGAGAAGCGCATGCTGCAGGAAGCTGTTGACAGCCTCTTCGACAACGGCCGCCGCGGTCGTCCTGTCACGGGCCCGGGCAACCGTTCGCTGAAGTCCCTGTCCGACATGCTCAAGGGCAAGCAGGGCCGCTTCCGCCAGAACCTGCTCGGCAAGCGCGTCGACTACTCCGGCCGTTCGGTCATCGTTGTCGGTCCTGAGCTGAAGATGCATCAGTGCGGCTTGCCGAACAACATGGCTCTCGAGCTGTTCAAGCCCTTTGTTATGAAGCGCCTCGTCGAGCTCGAGTACTGCGCAAACATCAAGGCTGCAAAGCGCGCAGTCGATCGTGGTGCAAGCTACGTCTGGGACGTCCTCGAAGAGGTCATCACCGAGCATCCGGTACTTCTGAACCGCGCACCTACGCTGCACCGTCTTGGCATTCAGGCTTTCGAGCCGGTTTTGGTCGAGGGCAAGGCCATCCAGCTGCATCCGCTGGTATGCACCGCATTCAACGCCGACTTCGACGGTGACCAGATGGCTGTTCACGTACCGCTGTCGGGCGCTGCCCAGGCAGAGGCACGCGTGCTCATGCTTTCCACTAACAACATCAAATCTCCTGCTCATGGCCGTCCTCTCACGGTCCCGACGCAGGACATGATCATCGGCCTGTACTACCTCACGGCTGCCCGCGATGGGTTCCCGGGCGAAGGTCGTGCATTCATGGACTTCGCCGACGCTCGCAATGCCTATGACGCCCGTATCGGCGTCGACCTGCAGGCCAAGATCGAAGTGCGTCTTGCCAAGGACACCATGGTTGCTTCGTCGTTCAACGAGATGACCGAGATGAAGGCAGGCACGCGCCTCGCCACGACCATCGGCCGCATCACGTTCAACGATGTTCTGCCCGATGATTACCCGTTCTTGAACTACGGCATGGACAAGAAGCAGATCGGCCTCCTTGTCGAAGACGTCTGCAACCGCTATCCCACTTCTGAGGTTCCGCCGATTCTCGACGGTTTGAAGGCGGCTGGCTTCCACTATGCAACCCGCGCTGGCGTCACCGTGTCGGTCTACGATGCGACGATTCCTCCGAACAAGGAAGAGATTCTCGCTGTTGCAGATGAGAAGGTTGCTGCAATCGACGAGGATTACGAGATGGGTCTCATGAGCCCCGAAGAGCGCCACCGCCAGGTCGTCGATATCTGGAACGAAGCGAACGAGGAAGTCGGCGATGCGCCCCATCTACATGATGGCGTTCTCGGGCGCCCGCGGTAACATCAAGCAGATTCGTCAGCTCGCCGGTATGCGCGGTCTTATGTCCGACCCGAAGGGCGAGATTATTGACCGTCCGATTAAGGCGAACTTCCGCGAGGGTCTGTCGGTACTCGAATACTTCATCTCGACGCACGGTGCTCGCAAGGGTCTTGCCGACACAGCACTGCGTACTGCAGACTCTGGTTACCTTACGCGTCGTCTCGTTGACGTTGCGCAAGATGTCATCATTCGCGAGCTCGACTGCGAGACCACTGACGGCGTTCCGTATGCTCTGCACAACGAGAAGGGCGAAATTGACGAGAACCTGATTGGTCGTTGCCTGCTCGAGCCTGTCGTTGACGCAAACGGCGAGATTCTGCTCGACGAAGGCGAGTACGTCACGTCGATGGCCAAACTTCGCGAACTCGAAGCTGCCGGCATCGAGGAAGTTGTCATTCGCACCGTCATGACCTGCCATGCCCATGAAGGCGTTTGCCAGAAGTGCTACGGTTGGGATCTTGCAACCTCTCGCCCCGTCAACATCGGCACTGCAGTCGGCATCATCGCCGCACAGTCGATTGGCGAGCCGGGCACGCAGCTCACGATGCGCACATTCCACACAGGCGGCGTCGCTGGTGACGACATCACGCATGGTCTGCCGCGTGTTCAGGAGCTTTTCGAAGCCCGTAAGCCCAAGGGTCTTGCAGTTCTGTCCGAAATCTCCGGTACGCTTCAGATTTCCGGCGACAAGCAGCAGAAGATTCTCACGGTTCACGACCAGGAAGGCAACATCAGGGAATACGCCGTTTCTGCGCGTGCCCAGATGCAGCCTGGCGTTGTCGATGGATGCGAAGTCAAGGTTGGCCAGCAGCTCACCAAGGGTTCCATCAACCCGCATGACCTGCTTCGCCTCACCGATCCGAACACGACTCTTCGCTACATCGTCTCGCAGGTCCAGGGCGTTTACGTTTCCCAAGGCGTTGACATCAACGACAAGCACATTGAGGTCATTGCCCGCCAGATGCTCCGCAAGATGACTGTTCTTGACTCCGGCGATTCCGATTACCTGCCTGGACGTCAGGTCAACCGTTACGAGTTCCAGGACACGGCAAACGCTCTCATTGCAGAAGGGAAGAACCCGCCTGTTGGTCAACCGTTGCTGCTCGGCATCACGAAGGCATCCCTTGCCACCGACTCGTGGCTGTCTGCGGCTTCGTTCCAGGAAACCACAAAGGTTCTCACCGATGCCGCCATCGAAGGCAAGACCGACGTGCTCAATGGTCTGAAAGAAAACGTCATCATCGGCAAGTCGATTCCTGCCGGCACCGGCCTAAAGCGCTACCGCAACGTGCGCCTAACCTACAAGGGTCAGCCAATCGAGGCTGTAGAGGGCGATGCGCTTCCCGATTACGCGCCCGAAGCGTTGCGCGATATCGAGGACTTGCTGCCGCAGCCGCAGGATTGGTCGCTCGATGGCGATGGCTACCTCAACATGGGCGGTTCGTTCGGAAGCTACTACAACAGCCTCGGTTATGGTCGCCATGGATCGCTTTCCGACGAGGATGCACGCCTGTACATTTACGACGACCTCGGTGTTTCCCAGCGTTGGGCAAACAAGTTCTCGGAAGCTGGCATCGAAACCGTGGCAGACTTGCTCGGCCATACCGAAGACGATCTGCTGCGCATCGAGGGTATCGGTTCAAAGGCGATTCAGGAGCTCAAGAACGGCCTCGAGGAGCGCGACCTGCTCTCCGTTATCGAGGACGACCTGACTGCTTCCAGCGATGATATGTCGCAGCTACTCGACATGGTGTTCTCGCCTGATGACAACATCCTCATCGGCGGCGACGAGCCTCCGACATTCAACACGGATGGCGAGGATATGCTTGGTGAGGCACTACCTCCGCGTTCGTACCAGCGCAATCTCGAAGAGCTCGATGCCCTGCTCGGATCGATGGATTCCTTCGGGTTCGGGCTCACGAGCCGCGAGGAGGAAGCCGCTTCCAACGAGGAGCTTTCGCTCGGTGGCGACGACGAATAATAACGTGTTTCAAACGCGCAACTAAGGAAGGGGCTCAACGGCCCCTTCCTTTTTCGCTTTGATCCGCCAATAAGCTATTTGAACAGACGGGCAAAGAACCCTTGCTTCTCTTTCGGGATCACTACTTCACGAGATGGTTCTTCAAAGAAGCTTGTTTCTACATTATTTTCTGATTGCGCTTTCGCTTCAGGCTTTGCAACAAGCTCTTGAGATTCATCTTGGATACTCTCGAAGGAAGATTCCATATCGGTTTCAACTTGATCTTCGGGCGATGAAAGAATCTCCTCAACGGTCATATCCGTCATGAGCGAAACGTCTTCGATCTCGTTTGCTGCATTGTCCTCAGGGTCTGAACTAGGGTCGTCAGAATCTGGTTCGTCAAATGAGAGCAGCTCATCGACGGTGTAATCTGTAAGGGGCCTATCGTCAGATAGTCCATTTTCCAATTCATCGAAATCGAGCTCTTCAAAAAATTGCTCAACTTCAAGCTCGTCAGCATCAACGGGCTCGTTTTCGGTTGCAAGAACATTGCTCTCAAGCTCTACTTGCTCTGCTGTGGTTTCCTCGACAGATGCTTCGCCGGCGTCTTCAGTAAGAGCTTCTTCGGCGATTCGCTCGCTGGCCTCTTCTGTTTCAACCTCCAAAGAGTTGTCACTATCAGCCTGTGCTTCGATATCAGGCTCGATTTCAGGTTCAATCTGCGTTGCGGTATCAGATTCTATTTCATCTTCAACCTGCGCTTCTATATCAGGTTCGATTTGAGGCTCAACCTGCGTTTCGATATCAGGCTCGATTTCAAGAGCGTCCTCAGATGAGATCTCTTCATCTGACGTTTGGAGAACCTCGCTTTCTACAATCTCGGCTTCAGGCTCAGTAACTTGAGAGTCATCATGAGAGGGTTCTTCATGGGAGACAGTTGCTTCCTCGATAGTTGCCTTGTGCGCTGCCAAAGCCTTCATTTCAATGAGCGCGTTCTGGGCATCGAATGCGGGTAACGCATTGCCGTCTTCGTCGACTTCGCAGAACGAGCCAAGCGGCGTGTAGGTGAGATTCGGCCTGAGCTGCCTGAGTTTTGCCGTATCAGACATGCAGATATCGAGGTATTCGAGAATCCGCTCTTTGATATCTGCATTGAGAATCGGCCAGGCAATCTCTACGCGCTTGTCAAGATTGCGCGTCATCAAATCGGCGCTCGACAGGTATATACGGCAATCATCGACAGTGCCGAAGCAATAGATACGGCTATGCTCGAGCAGGCGACCTACAATCGACACGACACGAACATTGTCGGTAGCATCTTTGACACCAGGGATAATGCAGCATATTCCTCGTATGAACAGGGTAGTGGGTACACCTGCTTGAGACGCCTCAGAAAGCTTTTCGATAATGTCCTTGTCGGTGACCGAGTTCGCTTTCATGAAGATACCGCACGGTAAACCTTGTTGCGCCTTGGCGATTTCTCGATCGATGTTCTCGATGAGCGCCGGCTTTATCTGCAATGGGGCAACACGGAGGATCTCGTAGTTGTCCGACGTGTTCTCCAGCTGCATGTTCTTGAAGAATTCAACCGCATCGCGTCCGAACGCTTCGTTGGTCGTGATGAACGACAAGTCGGTGTAGAGCTTAGCCGTCTTCTCGTTGTAATTGCCCGTACCGAGTTGCGTGATGTGCTGAACGCCGGTCTCAGTCTGGCGTGTGATGCAGCAAATCTTGGAATGAACCTTGTAATCTCTGAAGCCGTAGATGACATTGCAACCGGCCTCTTCGAACCGTTGAGACCACTCGATGTTGTTGAATTCATCAAAACGCGCCCGCAGTTCGAATAAGGCTGTGACTTCCTTGCCATTCTCAGCCGCTGCAATGAGCGCTTCAGCAAGATGCGATTGGCTGGCAAGGCGATAGAGCGTGATCTTGATCGAGATGACGGTCGGATCTTGCGATGCTTCTCTGAGAAGCTGAACGAACGGGTCCATGCTCTCGTACGGATAGGAGAGCAAGATCTCCTTCTCTTGAACTTGATCGATAATGCGATTGTTCCTGTCGAAACAGGTCGGCCATGCAGGCTGGAACGGAGGATTGGAAAGCTTGGCCCGCTTCTTCTCGGAAAGCTTGCTTCCCAAGCCCCAAGTGAAACTCAAGTCAAGCGGCACGGTCGTATCGTAGACCTGATAGCGCTTGAGGTCGAGCTTCTTGAGCATAAGCTTTTCCATGACAGGCGATAGGGGACGTTCGCATTCGAGCCTGACCGGAGCAAGTCGAGCACGCTGCTTGAGCAGGCGTTTCATATGTTCGCGATAGTCTTCGTCAGACGAATCGTCGCCTTGACTGGCATCCATGTCGGCATTTCGCGTGACACAGATGACGTTCGTATGCTTGATGGTGTACATCGAGAAGATCTCTTCTGCAAACATCTCGATGGCATGTTCGAGCAAGATGAATTGGTATCCACGGCCTGGAAGCTTGATGAGTCGATCGACTTGATGGGGAAGGGGGATCAATCCCAAAACGACGCCTTCAGCTGCCTCGTTCTTCTTGTCGGATTTCTCGCGGTCCTTCTTCTTTTTCCGCGGTTTCGAATCTGCTTCATCATCAAGTCGCACGAGTATGTAAAGCTTTCCGTTTTCAAGGTGGGGGAAAGG
>CACZAR010000138.1 GCA_902779135.1 uncultured Coriobacteriaceae bacterium
ATAAAAACCACCCCCATTGAACTGGGCTAACGGAAGTGCCTTATTTCCCAGGGTGTGATTTTTGACCCCAAATCTTCAGATATCCTCGATTTTTTGGCAGAATCACTTGAAAATCGTGCAACTCTTGGCAAGGAGGATCGATGAAGCTCTATCTCGCCCCAGAATCGTCACTTGAACTTACGCGTTACCTGCGGTCGACGAACGGGGAGGGGGGCCTTGGTGGAACGCCGATGCGTAAACGCATGCTCAACGACGCTGCCAACACCGTCCAAGAGCTCGTCGAGCTTGACGAAACTGCCCAGAGATGGCTCGCGCATTCTGGTGATCCTGTTCATGTGTTTGTAGCGGCCAGAACGAAAGGGACGATTACCAAGCATTTGACTACGCACGTGTTTGGTCAACCGGCCCCACACGGATCATTTCTCGACCTTGGACATGGCGTTTGGATGTGTGCACCGCATTTCATGTTCATGCAGATGGCGGCGCAGGTTGATCTTGTGGACGCAGCGCGCATCGGTATGGAACTGTGTGGCGCTTACAGCCAATGGCGCCTTGAGCCAGGCATCATGGGCGATCCTTACTATCGGGAACATTCCGAAACCCAGGCTTGCACGTTCGATTTGCCACCGGTGATGAAATCGAATAGAGCTGAAACGTTCGTGGCTCGTCAAAGTGGGCTTCGCGGGGCGGTGGGGGCGCGAGCAGCATTAAAGTGGGTGATTGACAACTCTGCTTCCCCCATGGAAACAGCTGTTTATCTGCTCCTTTGCCTTCCCAAGCGTCTTGGCGGGTACGGCTTGCCGAAGCCTATTCTCAACCCGAAGCTTATCATCAGCACCCCAGATGGGACGAAGGAACGCTACCCTGATTTGTACTGGATCGGTGCCAGCATAGATGTCGAGTACAACAGCGATTTGTCGCACAGCGGCGAATGGGCTCGGTATCGCGACTCGAAACGTGAAGTCGAGCTTACCGTCGCCAATGTCAAGGTGTTGCCGCTTACGAGACCGCAGTTGATGAGCGCTTCTGAGTTTGATGCGTTCGCGCAGGGCTTGCGAAAGATGCTTGGTATCAGGTCGCGCAAGGCGGATTCCGAGTGGGCCTATCGACGCGATGAACTGCGAAATCGATTGCTTGCAGGCTGGAACTAAGCGTCGCGAGTGCGGGAGTTGCTAGTTAGCGCGGCAGCGCGATGACGTCGTAGCGAATCGCCTTGCCCGAAAGTGAGTAGCTGGGCTTGCGGCCTGCAAGATGAGGGCCTTTGATTGGGCGCTTGATGACGACTTTGCGCGGATGCGCAGCACATGCAGCATCAAGAAGCGCCTGCTCGTCGTCACAAGGCTGTTCCAGATGCTGCAGCATCTGGAGCTTCTTCTTGGCAGCGGCATCTTTGCTTTTTCCCGGAAACATCGGGTCGAGGAGCACGATGTCGGGGATGAAATCGAGATGAGCAAGGAGCTCGACGCTTTCCCCCTCGACGAGCTGCATGTGCTCGACTATCGGCGAGAGTTCGGGATGATGTGCAGCTCGTTCGAGCGCATCTTGCAGCAGTGCGGCAATGACGGGGTTGCGCTCGATGAGCGTCACGTCGAAACCCGCCGCAGCAAGCAGGAGCGAATCGTCACCCAGGCCTGCGGTAGCGTCGACCGCGCGAGGACGCTCGTCGCCATCCGCCTTGACCTTGGCCGCTTTCACAAGCAGTTCGCGATTCAAGTTGGCTGGTTTCAGGCGCGGCAGCATGCGTGTGAAATCGCCCCGCACGTTCATGGTGCCGTCCGTGAGCGTAAGGCCTTCGGGGCCCTCGAGCAGCGAGAGGCCTGCTTCTTCCACTATGTCGTGAATGTTCGTCATGCTGGTTGCTCATGATATCGCACCATCTTGGTGGAGGAGCGCAACATGCGGCAACAAAGCAGAGTCCTTTATTGTTGTGCATGCCAACGAGGTCGTGCATGTATCGCGCATTTCCCGAAGGTTATAATGTTTGCAGGTCAAACGAGAGAAGGGGTGGGGCATGAACGAGAACATCACCAAACGCAATGAGCTTCTGGCGCAGAAGGTCATGAAGGGCCTCGAGTCGCGCAACATGTCGGCTTACTACGCAGCTAGCAAGGAAGAGGCGCTTGCGAAGGCCCTCGAGCTCATCCCCGAGGGCAGCTCCATCGGCATGGGCGGCTGCATGAGCGCAATCGAGATTGGCCTCGTCGACGCGCTGAAGTCGGGTAACTACAACTTCATCGACCGAGACATCGCGCCGGATCCGCGCAAGGCAATGTTGGATGCATATGATTCCGACGTCTTCCTGGTCAGCGCGAACGCTATCACGGAAGATGGCGTGATCGTCAACATCGATGGCAACTCGAATCGCGTCTCGGCAATTGCCCAAGGACCGCGCAAGGTCGTCTTCATCGTGGGCATGAACAAGGTTTGCGACGACGTCGATGGCGCCATGAAGCGCGCTCGCAACGTTGCGGCACCGACCAATGCGCAGCGTTTTGGCTTGTCCACGCCATGCGCCAAGACCGGTTCGTGCTTCAACTGCAAGTCACCTGACACGATTTGCTGCCAGTTCCTCATCACGCGTTTCTCGCGTCATCCCGGCCGCATCCACGTGATTCTGGTGAATGACAGCCTGGGGTTCTAGGGTCTGTGAAACAGTGAAACGGCAACGAACGAAAGAGAGGCAAGTCCTCTCTTTCGTTCGTTATGCGACACGTTTTCTCGGCGTTCAAAGATGCCGAACTCGAGGTTCGGCAGGAACAAGACGGCGAACAAGCTGATTACCAGAGTCTTAGCGCTTTAGGATGTCGTACTTGCGGTTCAGGATAAACAGCACGACGAACAAGATGATCAGCAGGACGGCCGCAATGACCATGTACAGCACGCGTTGCGACTCATCGATGGCGCCAGCTGCTGCAAACGTGTAGACGGCCGTTCCTGGAATTGCGAACAGCGCCGTGCCCCAGGTGTACGTCCACGGGTCGATGTCGGTGGTCCCGTATGCGAAGTTCTGCACGTTGTAAGGGATGACGGGAAACGTGCGTGTGATGAGCAGCACGATGATTGCGTCGCGTTGGACCTCATCGTAGAGCCAGCGCTTCAAATACTTGTTGCGCATCGCAATCGGCTTGATGAAGCCCTTGAGGAACGTGCGCCCGGCGAAAAAGGCGATGACGGCGGCAATCGTGGCGCCTACGACGTAGCAGATGGTGCCGAGTATCGGGCCGAACAACACGCCTGCAGCGATGGCGAACAGGAAGCCGGGGATTGCCAGCACAACACCGCCCACGATGAGCGACCCGGTGTAGATAGCGATGGCCAAAGCGAGGTTCTCGTCGACGATCTGCTGGAGCCTGCTGATGCCTTCCTCGCCGATCAGGTAGTCGCCCCAACCGAACCACCATGCAGCGACACCGAGCACGACCAACGCGGCGACAAAGCCGATGGCTTGCATGACGTTGACGATCCGCTCGCGTTTCGAGATATCAGTTGTTTCGTCATTGCTTGACATGGCGATAGCTTACCAAATGAATCAACGTTTGCGCTGTTGAAGCGGCGTTCTCCGTTATTAAAGCGGATGAGTCACTTTGACTGTCAAAGTGACTCATTCAGGTTATTTGTGCGCGACATGCACGGCTGCGATGCCGCCCGTGTAGTTCTTCCACGTGACGTCGTGGAAGCCGGCTTGTTCCATAAGAGCAGCAAGTCCGCGTTGGTCGGGGAAGGCGCGAATCGACTTCGCGAGGTAGACGAAGCCCGCCTTGTCGCCAGTGATCAGCCCACCCCAGAACGGGATGAGGTGCTTCAGGTAGAACGAGTACAATGCGCGCCAAACCGGGTTCGGTGGTGTCGAGAACTCGAGGCACACGAGCGATCCGCCCGGCTTCAGCACGCGGTACATCTCAGAGAGCGCACGTGCGCGGTCGGGCATGTTGCGGATGCCATAGGCCATGGTGATGATGTCGTAACTCTCATCGGCATACGGGATGTTCTGTGCGTCGACGACGTCGAAATCGATTGGCACGCCGCAGAAGTCGCCGCGCGCCTCGTGCATGCGCGCTACCTCGAGCATCTCGGGGACGAGGTCGGTGCATTGGATGTGGCGTGGCCTGTGGAAGCGCGCCACCCAACGCGACACGTCGCCCGTGCCACCGGCGATGTCGAGCACGTCGTCGCTCGGCTTGATGGGCGCTTGGCGCATCATGCCGTCGAGCCAGCGGCGGTACGCGCCGAAGCTTGACACGGCGTTGAACCGCTCGTACTTGCGTGCGATTTGAGAGAAGATGTCGTACACGCGCTCGGTCGAAATCTCGGCTGGTGCAGCCTTGCCCGTTGCGGTGTCGATGGTTTGTAGTGCTTTGTTCGTATCCATGCGAACAGTATAGTCGATGTGAGTGAGTCATTGGGACTGTCCCATCGACTCATTTCAGGGTGAGTCATTGGGTCTGTCCCATCGACTCACTTATAATGCGAGATGAACCGAAATCCAAAACGGCCGCCGAGGTGATCGAGCATGGCGAAGAAGCGTTCATCTGCAGGAAAGAAAGCCGGCATCACGATCGGCGTTATCGTTGTCGTAGTTTTGGGCGTGACCGTGTTCCTTAAAATGCCCGGCGAAAGCGCGAGGGCGCAGCTCGAGCCGTTCACCAAGGCGCCTATCGCGCATCGCGGCTTCTTCGACAACGAGGCGCGCCATCGACAAGGGCTACTGCATCGAAGTCGACACGCAGATCACCGCCGATGGCACAGCTGTCGTGCTACATGATAAGAGCCTGTTGCGCACGAGCGGCGTCGACCGCAACGTCGAGGAGATGACCGATGCCGAGCTGGCGGAGTGCCGACTGTTCGATACCGATGAGAAGGTGCCCACGTTCGCCGAGGTGCTCGATCTGATCGACGGTCAGGTGCCGCTGCTCGTCGAGATCAAGGGCGAGGCAGGCGACGATGTCGCTTCCATTTCCGCCGCAACTTACGAGCAGCTCAAGACTTACGATGGCATCTATGTTGTGCAATCGTTTAACCCATTCGCGCTGCAGTGGTTCAAGGACAATGCGCCGGAAATACCGCGCGGGCTGTTGTCGAAGGACTTCATCGCAGACCCAGAGGGCCAATCGCTCGTCAACCGCTTCGCGCTCACGCCGATGTTCACGAACGTGCTGGCACGTCCCAACTTCATCTCGTACGAGTTGAAGAGTTCTGGCCAGCTGACGTTCCAAGCCATGAAGAACCTGTCTGACGTGCCGTGCCTTGCGTGGACGATCCAGAGCCAGGAAGAGCTTGACGCCGCTCGTGCGCAAAACTTCGACGGGTTCATCTTTGACAGCTTCGAGCCCGATGCTCAGATGGCTGCAGCTTCGGCAGGCGCTGCTTCTCAAAGCGCGGCCAGCGCAACGTCGCAAAGTTCGGCTGCGGCAGCGGCATCGAGCAATTCAGCGGGGGTACCACAGGGTTCGACTCGAACAGAAAAGGGGAGCGAGATGTACGGTCAATTGCGTTCAGCGTATTACAGCAATTCGGGCAACAGCCTCGGCAATCTGTATTCGGTCGAAGCGTGCCGCAATGACGATGGCAACATGATTGTTCGCGTGCGCGAAGCCGAGATGCACAGCGTTCCCATTGAGGTGCGCGAGTACCGTGCGCCCGATGACATACTCGATCAGATCGATGCAATCGTTGACCAGGCGGGCATGAAGGAATGGGGCGAGCTGCCGCCGAGTGAGTTCATCGCGTTAGATGCTGCCACGACCTCTATTAACCTCGAATACGAAAACGCCGATCCCGCGGAGCTGATTCCCAAATACTTGCGGTATTCGTTCAACGACGAACTGTCCGAGGGTGGGCGTGGGGCAATCAACGGCATCTACGATTTGATGATGACGTACGCGACTGAGGACAACCTCATCAACGAGTACACCGAAAAGGTGCGCTAGGTCGATAGCCTGGAGGCCTTGAAGTTTGGAAGTCCAGAATTCAGGGAGTCCGGCAGCCCTGAAGCCCTGTGGCCCGGGAACCCGGTAGTGCTATCGCCCGCCCGCTCAATCGCATTGCAACTAGCAGCAGAACAGCTCGCGCATGTGCGCCCGCTTGCCGGCGTCGATTCCGAGTGCCTGCTCGCAGAACGCTTCGAAGCTTCCAAAACGCGCGGCAGCTTCGTCGTACGCCGCTTCCAGATAGCGTTCGTCGGCGCGGAAGAAGCTTCGTGCAGCCTGGCGCGCCGAGTCGCTCGGAAGCATCCTGCCGATGGTGGCGAGCAGGTGCTCGACCACGCCGGTCAGGTATTCGTTCGTGATCAGGTAATCCTCGATGATGTCGTCGCGCGAAGCCCCAAGCGATTCGAGCACGATGGCTGTTGCGAACCCTGCGCGGTCCTTGCCCGCCGTACAGTGCCACAGCACTGCTTCGCCACGCTCGGCGCTTTCGATGATCTCGTCGACGAAACGCGTGTACTGCGCGATGGCGAACGGGTCGCTTACGAATCTCCGATACATGAGCTCCATGTGCTGGTTGACGAGTGACGAGCTGATGTCTTCACCCCGTGTGAGCATCTCGATGATCCGTACGTCGCTCTTGCTGTCGCGCGTGATGCCGGCTCGCACGTCTTCGATGATGGGAAGGTGCAGGTTCACGGCACCTGCGATATCGGGGTCGGGCTTTTCGTCCCGCCCGACGGCACTGCGCAGGTCGATGATTTTGCCGATGCCCAGCTCGCCGAGCTTGGCAAGGTCAGTTTCGGTGGCGTCTGCTAGTTGGTCCGAGCGCAGCATCTTGCCGCTCGATACTTTGAGGCCATCTGCGACCGCTGTTCCGCCGAGGTCGCGAACGTTGTGAAGTCCTTCGAACTTGATTTGCGCGCCCATGCTTGCTCCCGTTCCGTCGCTATAAGCGATGACCCAAATCGTCATGATGGTGAGCCGACAGTTTGGAAAACCCCAATTGCTTGGCTAACTGTAGCACGTTCTCCTTCGCAGGTGGTTTCCCGCGAAGCCACAGGAAGCTGTTTCCCTCAATTTGCGGTGAATGCAAAACACCCGCGCAGCCGATGCGGCCACGCGGGCGTTTTCGTTCTGACGGTTTGCGCTAAAGGGAAAGCGCCTCTTGCGGGCATGCGTCCACGCAGATGCCGCATTCGATGCAGGCGTCGGCGTCGACCTCACATACGTCATTGACCGTGAGCGCGTCTTGCGGGCATTCGTCCACGCAGATGCCGCAGGCGATGCAATCGTCGGTGTTGATGTTAACTGCCATGGTAACCAGCCTTTCTCGTCTTGGTTTGTTCTTGGTTTGCTGGGAAGAACCCACTCTCTCTAGGCATGATAGTAGCATCGATTTCCAGAAAAATGGTAAGCGTGCGCCGCGTTCGTTGAGGGAAGGTTGATTTTATTGGTAATCGCGCGTGCACAGGCCGTGGCAAGCGCATTGTGCGTCAGGCGCCCCGTCTTCAAGCCGATGGACAGCATGGTGCGTGCCATCTTGCCACCGGGCATGATGAGGTCGACGCCAGCTTGCAAAGCTTGGCACTCGTCCGACCGACCGCGGCCGGTTGCGAGCCAGTCGGTCATGACTACGCCGTCGAACTCCCACTCATCGCGCAAGATGCCCGTGAGCAAGTTGGCATTTTCCGAACTGTACGTCCCGTTCACCTTGTTATAGGACGACATGATGCTCGCCGGGCCCCCTTCGCGCACGGCGATTTCGAACCCGCGCAGGTAGATTTCGCGCAGCACTCGCTCGTCGACGTTTGACGTCATGGTGTTGCGGTTCGTCTCCTGGTTGTTGGCGGCGAAGTGCTTGCAGCACGCGAAGCAACCAGGCGTCGACTGGACGCCAGCCGTCACGGCAGCAGCCATTTTGCCTGAGATGACGGGGTCTTCCGAGTAGTACTCGAAGTTGCGGCCGCACAGGGGGTTGCGCACGATGTTGAGAGCAGGGGCCAGCCAATAGGTCACGCCGAAAGCTGCCATCTCGTGGCCGACTGTGTCGCCGACCTGCCGTGCGAGGTCAACGTTCCATGTTTGCGCGATGCTCGACGCAGCGGGAAAGCCCGTCACGAACTGGTAGACGACCTGGTCCTTCTTTGGGTTTCCGTACATGAAACGCGTAATCGCGTTGGGCAGCACTTCGTAGATTGACAGTGGCGGGTCGAGTGGGCGGATGGTGGCCTTGGCATCGACGGCAGATCTGCGTTGCAGGCGAATGCCAGCGGGTCCGTCGCACAGCTCGACATTGGGTATGCCGGAATCCAAGAATGCCGTTGTGGTGTGGCCCACTGCGCCGGGCACGCTGAAGCCCCGTTTATCGCCGAACAAACCCGTTCCGACGCATAGATCGATTTGCTGACGGTCCGAGAGCATGTCAACGAGCGCTTCGATTTCGGGTTCGACGGGCACGGGCGTGCCGTACTCGTGCACGATGGGGGAGATGCTGGCGGCATCGATTGTGACGGTGGGCAAGCCGTCGAGCGACGTTGCCTTGCGTGGTGCGGCTTTGAGCTCCGCGATGTGCCTGCTCGATGCGCAGAGGTTTTGATGCTTTTCGAGCACGATGCGCACAGGTGCCGTTACGGTTGCTACAGGCGTGGTGTCGAGGGTGGACGTGCCGAGCGAGACGATGTAGTCACCGGCTTCGAGCATAGTTTCGGCTTGCGATTCGTCGTAGGAGGCCAGCTCGCGCA
>CACZAR010000139.1 GCA_902779135.1 uncultured Coriobacteriaceae bacterium
CTAGGCACCCAACTCAGCAATTACCACATCGGCAATTGCACGGCTGTGGTTCTTCGCGTCGGCATCGTCTGCGGCCTCCACCATTACGCGGATGACCGGCTCGGTGCCGCTCGGACGAAGGAGCACGCGGCCGGTGCTTCCCATCGCCTCTTCGGCTGCCTTGACAGCCGCCTGGACGGCATCGTTTCCGAACACAGCTTGCTTGTCGGACACGCGCACGTTGATGAGCTCCTGCGGATACTTCGTGTACAGACGCGCCGCGTCGTCGACAGTCATGCCGGAGCGCTTCACCGCAGCGAGGAACTGGACTGCGGTCATGAGACCATCGCCCGTGGAGTTGTAGTCGAGCAGGATCATGTGACCGCTCTGCTCGCCGCCGATGGCGTAGCCCTTGTCGCGCATCTCCTCGAGCACGTAACGGTCGCCCACCTTGGTCTGCACGACGGTAACGCCATGCTCCTTCATGAAGTTCACGAATCCAAGGTTGCACATGACGGTGGACACCGTCGTGTCGCCCGGCAAGCAGCCGCGATTCTTCATGTCGAGCGCCAACACAGCTTCCATCATGTCGCCATCGATCTCATTGCCGCAAGAATCGACCAGCATGACGCGGTCAGCATCACCGTCATGGGCAATGCCAACGTCGGCACCAACTTCAGCAACGTAGGCCTTGAGCGGTTCAAGGTTCGTCGAACCACATTGGACGTTGATGTCGAGGCCGTTGAACGTGTCGTTCATGACACGCACATCGGCACCGAGACGCTCGAGAGCCTGGAAGCTGGTCGTCGAGCTGGCACCGTGACCACAATCAAGAGCGACCTTCATACCGGCAAGGTTGATGTCTTGAGCAAGAATGGAATCGACCGCATGACGCACGTAGCGGTCGACGGCGTCGGGGACGTTTTGGATGGTGCCGACCGCATCTCCCGCCGGACGATCCTGATCGAGCGTGCCGGATTCTATTGCCGCCTGAATCTCGTCCTCGACAGCGTCGGGCAATTTGAACCCATTGCCATCGAACAATTTGATGCCGTTGTACTCAGGCGGGTTGTGGCTCGCACTGATAACGATGCCGCCATCGCATTCGAGCTGACCAACAAGAAGAGCAATAGCCGGCGTGGGGATAATGCCCGCAAGCAGAGCGGTACCGCCCATGCTCGTGATGCCAGCGCATACAGCGGCTTCGAGCATATCGCCCGACAGGCGCGTGTCTTTGCCGACGAGGATGCGCGGACCCTGGAAACGAACGGCCGCTTGACCGAGACGGAACGCGAGGGGGCAAGTGAGCTCAACATTTGCGACGCCGCGGACGCCGTCAGTTCCAAACATACGTGCCATAAGAGAGCCTTTCGATTGTCCTTCCCATTGCATGGCAAATCGTTCATGCAATTTAAACGGGATAATTATAAGTCGGCATATCGTACGCCTTACGTTAAATCTGTATTGCATGGAGAAAGCTACGCAAGAGTGCCGCACCGTGCGAGCACTCAGTTTGCGAGCCCAACCACCCTTTTTTTGGCACGAACAATCCCTCGAACGGCCTTATTGGTTGCGTCCGTGCGCGAAATGGTAGTACACCAAACCAGTCAGAGCCACCAGGCTGCATATCACGTACATCGCAGGATATCCGAGTGAACCGACGACAAAACCCAGCAGAAGCGGGCCGATTCCGCATCCGAAATCACAGAGCAGATAGAACGTCGCGATGCCCGGCGCCGCCTTCGACCCACCAGACAGCTTCCCGATGACGGCAAGGCCCGCACTCATGCACGTGCCGAAACCTGCAGCGGCGAACAATCCGATGCAGAGGAACAGGATGGGCGATGGAACAAGCGAGCAGACAGCGCAAACCATCGTGCACACAGCAGCGCATGCGATAGACGGATAGAGAACCGCGTTCTCGCCACGGCGGTCTTGAAGACGACCGATAGGAGGCCGCATGAGAATCAAAGAAACCGAGTACACGAGGAAAACGCCTGCAGCCCATCCTTCAAGCCCGATTGTCACCGAATACGCATCGACAAACGAGTTGACAGCCGAGTAGGAAAACGCCACGAGGAACATGTAGAACGAGAACCTCCTGGTAGCAGGATCGAAAATCGAGGAGAGCTTGAATTTCGGCACCTTCTCCAGAGCTGCATGCGTCCCTTCTTTGGGTGGTGAGCCTGCCGAAAGGAACAATGTGATGCCCAACGACACCGCAGCAAGAGCCGAACATACGAAGTACAACGCACTGTAATCGAAGTTTCCTGCAACAAGCAGGCCGAACAATGGTCCAATACCCGTGCCGAGCGAGTTCGAAACCATGAACCAACCTGTCCCCTCGCCCATAACCTCAACTGGAACGATTTCGGTGACGAGGGCGGGCATGGTCGTGTTCGCGATTCCAAACGAGATGCCATGCAGGAACCGGATCGCGAACATGAGCGGCAAACTCGTATCGCCGACAAAGTACGACAAGCAACTCGCGAGCATGAGCACAAGGGCTAAAACCGAACAGCGCTTGAGCCCGAACGCATCGGCGTATCGCCCTGCCGCGATGCGCGCGAGCGCTGCGCCGACGAGAAAGATCGACGCCACGAACCCCGCCGTGCTGTCGGGGCATGAGAACGCTTCCATCGCATGGCGCGCCATCGTGGTCATGAACAGGAAGTACACACCCACAACGATGAAGTGAGCCACAAAGAGCATGACGAAATTCGGCGACAAGAAGCCGCGCGGCTTTTCGATGGTGGTCTGCGAATCGTTTTCAGTCATGTTGGAGAATTCTAATTCTTTTTCCCAACATATAGCTCAGGAAACATCGCGATGCCCACAGATGTGCCATCACCATCCGCACATTGCTGTTTCGGTAGAATGGCAATCAACACCATGGCGATTGGAGAGTTGCATGTTCAGGGAAACCAGGCGAAAGAAGCAGGTTCTGTCCGAACAGGAATGCGCTGACATCCTCGCGCGCTGCGAATGGGGCGTGCTCGGATTGCACGGCGATGATGGCTACCCCTACACGGTGCCGTTGAACTACGTCTACTACAACGGGATCATCTATTTCCACAGCGCACGTACCGGCCACAAGATTGATGCCATCGACCGTGACGACAAGGCGAGTTTCTGCGTCGTGGACAAAAGCGACCTTGTGCCCGAAAAGTTCGCGACAGCCTATTGGAGCGTCATCGTGTTCGGCCGAATCCACAAAATGCAAGACCAAGACGAGCGAATCGACACACTCACCGCGCTCACGGAAGCGCTTGCCGGACACGTCGACGAAGGAAGCAAGCACGCTGAAGTGGCATCGTGCAAAATGCGCGACAACGTCGAGATGCTCGCACTCGTGCCCGAATACATATCAGGCAAGCGGGCATCCGATGCGGTCCTTGCGTATCACGGGTAGCCGCACTACACGATCCGACTTACCCGAAATACGTCGACGATGCTTTCCGACGGTTTTCGAGGCTATCTCGACAACGGCCATGAAAGAACAGATTGGCAGCTGATCGATGCGCTAATTCGACGGCGCCACGTTCGAGTCGGAATGGCCGATGCCCGACGCGCCGCCCATATCGAGCGCCTGCGTCTCGAGGAACTGCGCGCTTTCAATCTCTTCCTTGATGTCAGCAAGCTCGCGTACACGATCAGCAAGATTCTGGCGCGTCTGATCGACCTTGAGCTCGTCGTCGCGCGAATAGTACGCGTCGCAGCCGAAATGCGAAATAAACCTGCTAGTCACCGTACGCGTGCTCATCTCGGCCAAGAACACAAGCATCTCGCGCCCGGAGCCGAAGCACTCCTCGACGAACTCGATCCCATTAGCCATCTTCCTACGTGCATCTTCAACAAGCGGGTTGATGGCGTCGACCTCGACACGGTACGCGCTGTTGACGACTTCGAAAGCAGCAGGGCCTTCGGAAACCTGGGCGACCGCGCATGCGCCGGCAATGTCGCGCATCTTTCGGATGAACAAGTTCTCGCCGCGCACGAGCGACTGCTTCGCCGTGCCCGATGCGACCTTGCGCCCCAATTCTTCCTCGCGATTGCGCAGCGGAGCCACCACAGTGTCCTCCACTGTCGCACCGCCGAGCAGCTTGGGCTTAGCCTGCCTGAGTTCGTCGCGCAACGAGAGCACGAGCTGCTCTTGGTCGAGCGCCTTCGAGCACTGAGCCGACACTGCATCAAGGATGATTCCGAGCAATGCCACCCGCTCGTCGAACATCGCGTTCTTCGCACGCTCGATCACCTCGCGGCTTGCGCTGCCTTCCAAGATCTTCGCAATCTGGTAATCGGAACGGTACTTCTCGAAGAGGGTGTAGTACACCGCGAACTTGTCGGCGATGTCGTCATCGCGCAGGAACTGCGCGAACAACTCGAAGTCACACGGCTCGCCGATTTCCTCATAGAGCGAGATGACGCTCGCAAGGTCCTCCCAGCCGCGCGCCGTGACAAAGCTCTTACCTCCACCCGGCTTGGACTCAACCTTGTAGAAGCAATCGGGCTTGGCCTCGAGGAACGTGGTAACGGCAGGGTGAAGGCCCTTCT
>CACZAR010000140.1 GCA_902779135.1 uncultured Coriobacteriaceae bacterium
TCGATGTAATCGATGGCTGCAGCCCAACCAACCGCCTGCGAGACGGGAGGAGTACCCATCTCGTACTGTTGGACATTCGGTCGCAAATAATACGAACCGATGCCGACATGGGACACGGTGCCTCCTCCGCCACCGAGCGGATCCATCTCGCCGAACGCATCGGGAGAGATCCATAACGCGCCTATGCCCATCGGACCATACGCCTTATGTGCGGAAAACGCCACCCAATCAGCTCCAAGGTCCCTGACATCAATCCGCGTATGGGCGAATGACTGTGCAGCATCGACAAGCACACGCGCGCCTACCTCGTGAGCTGCAGCAGCCATTTCTTTCACAGGCGCTTCGATTCCGAACACGTTGCCAACATGCGCAATGCATACGAGCTTGGGGCGTTTTTCCAACGAAGCACGATATGCCTCAAGGTCGACGCGACCGTCGGAGCCGTATGGCACATAGTGGACTTGCGCGCCCTTCCTCTGAGCGAGCATGACGAACGGCAGCATGGCCGAATGATGGTCAGCCACCGAAACGACAATGCAATCACCTTCGCCGATGCTCCATTCGCCCCACGCCTGCGCGACGAGGTTGATGCTGCCAGTCGTGTTGGCTGTGAAGACGATCTCGTCTTCACTAGCACCGATGAAACGCTCGAGCTTCGCACGAGCTTCGCCAAACTCGGATGTGGAATGCGCCGACAATTCGTACGCTCCGCGATATACGTTCGCATTCCCATGCTCGTCGAAATCGCGCTGTGCTTGCAGTGCTGTACCCAACCGCTGCGATGTTGCGGCGGTATCCATGTAGACAAGCTTGCCAGCATGTTCTTGGTCGTTCAGGAGCGGGAAATCAAGCTTGCATCGACGTGCGAACTCATCAGCCCAGGCAATGTCGTCTTGGGCGTTGTAGGCCACGCGAGATACCAACACGTCTTTGGCAATATCCACAAGCATTTTGTCCGGGCCATCAAGTGGCTTCGTCTCATCAGGATGGGCGAGCGCCTGCTTGGCAACCTGAACAGCCTCGAGCGCCGTCATGCTGCATCCTGAGAGGAACGCTTCAGGAATCCACTTTGAAACAGGATTGGCGGCAAGTTTCTCCTCGCCGAACACATGGTCGAGCACCGCAATGCGCGGCACGTCGCGATCGCGCCCGTTCGTTCCAGGCGATGTGAAGCCGCGCTCCTCGAGACCCTCGAGGAATTCGCGCGAAAAAACATAAGGGGGACGGCGCAGTTTTTCAATCCACGATGACACCGCTTCAACCTCAGGATGTTCAAACGCATCGAGGCATACCTCGTAGATGTGATCCGCCGTCACGCGGACGTTGTCGGCGGACACGATGACGACGTTGTCGTAACCCGCAGGCACCGTGTTTGAAAGACCGCGTGCGAGCTCGAGCACGCCAAAGGGAACGTCGAACATCTTGAAGTTCGCCGCCTTACGCGTTTGGTCGAGCAGAACGCGCTTGTCGATGGAAAGCACTTGGTAGTCAGAGCCTCGATTCACGTGCTTGGTGCTGTAGACCGCCTGCGACACCGCCTCTGCTATCTTCTGGTCGGCGACGACGAAGACTTCGGTCATCTGTGCTTTCTGGCATGCCTCGAGCACGATGTTGACAGCCGCCTTGCCTTCGAACCGCTGCACGGGTCGAGGCACGGGCGCCCCACCCTGCTCCGGCGCACAAACGACAGGCTTCTCATCGGGGTCGTCGAACTGCACGACGAGCGGCGTCGTCGAATCCTCGAGTGCCAGCACGATGCCAACCGTCCGTCCGCATACGCGGTTGTACTCGCCTATTTCCCGCCACGGCCTTTCGACGGGTCCTATCTGCGGTTGATGGTCTGCTCGGGACATGCGTTCCTCCCCTTGTATTGCAATTGAAACAGATGCGTCGAGGCGCATCGCGCTGTTGACGCATGAGATTATATTCCGAAATAGCACTCTCTACGGAAACAACCGAACGCCTTGCCGTCGCAACGGCGAAAGACTATGCCCAGCCAAGCTCCTCAGGAGCAAAAGGCTCGGCAAGCACGGTCACGCCATCTTCTCCAAGTTCAACATCGCCGAAGCACTGCCGGTATATGCGCAGATAGTCTTTTCCCATCGTCTTGAAGGGATGGCACGGCATGCCGCAGCAAGTGCGCTCCCAGATGCAATTACCCTGGCAAACGGGCAGCAGCTCGCACTCTTGGCATTTCGCATTGCGCGTGGCGTCGAATGTGATCTCGTGCAGCTTCCACGTCGACTCGTCGTCGAACAGGTTGAACTTGACGTAGCTCTTGTCCCCTACCCAACCATCACATGCATAGACGTCACCGAGCAAATCGATGTTGAAGTAGTTGTTGCTCTGCCCGTTGCAGAAGCGGCGAATCGGTCGCCACATCTCACGCAGCTCGGAAGGCTGATGTTCGCGTTTGGCGAACTCGTCGAACTGTGCACGGAAGTAGTCTTCGTGCGTGAAGAGGTCGAACTCGGGTTTGCAGAACGGGGCTTCGCCGAAGAAATGCCCATAATCGTTCAGCTTGCCCGTCGTGAGCATTATTCCTTCCTCGGCAAACAACTTCTCGCGCAGGTCGTTGTAATGAACGATGTTCACCTTGTCGGTGTTCATGTTCGCCATGAGGCTGATGCCGTGAGAGGCGAACAGGCGCGCCGCCTCTATCGTGCGCTCGTACGAGTTGGAGCCATTCGCTGCGACACGACGTTTGTTGTGAATCTCTTCAGGTCCGTCGATGGTCAAGAACACCGACGAGACCCGGCAGTCGGCAATGAGCTGGGCTTCGGCCTCACCGATGACGTTCGCGTTCGTCAGCATCATCGCATCGTAACCGACACCATGTTCATCGGCCCATGTAATGAGCTTTTCGGAGAGCGCAGCCACCTCATCGAGAGCGAGTGACGGATCGCCGCCGTACCATTGAACTTCCAAACGCTCGAACGCATCCTGCTCGTACTTGAACTGGACGAACGACATGATCGCATCCATAACGCGATCGTCCATCTTGCCCTTGATGCCGTTGTGCCCTTGCTCGTAGCAGTACGGGCAACGGAAATTGCACACATAGGTGGGAATGAAGCTGAACGCTAGACGCTTCGTGTCCGAACGTTCTGCATCGAAAAGACGACGTTGGCGGTCGAGCTCTTCATCGGGTGATAGGTCGGTGAGGAACCCCAACTGGGTGAGCGTGCTTTCGAGTTCGCCCGAGCAGGTGTCTTGCGACCACAAACCGAACGCTTCTTCTTCAAGCTCGACGAAAGCACCGTTCGCCGTGTTGTAAAGCAGGTAGCACCCTGGTTGGTCACTTACCTCAACAACGTATCTCGACTTCATCTCGCTCCTTTACGCCTCCGCATCATCCGATCTGGCGTTGTCGTCGCCGAGCTCGACGACCACCTCGGCGCGACCATGGCTGCTCGCGTCCTTGGCAGCTTCTACCTCACTGTGAACCAGCGGGCTGTCGATCGATTCAAGGAGCTCACTCGACTGGCGCACGGCTTCGACACCGGCCGTCTGGCGGACGTCCTCGCTCGACGTGGTGATGTAGGCAACGCCCTTGGCATGCGCAGCCTTGGCCTGCAGGAACAGGAACATGAAACCGATGATGCCTGCGAGCGTGGATGCCGAAAGAATGGCAACCTTGGCGTTGACGATCAATTCAGGATGAGCTGGGAACGCGAGGTTGGCGACGAAGATGGCCATCGTGAAACCGACGCCGCCCAGAATGGCCGAGCCTAGCATGTGGAACCAGTTGACGTTCTCAGGCAGCGAAGCCAGCTTCGTCTTGATGACGATGAAGCTGAACAGCATGATGCCGATGGGCTTGCCGGCGAGCAGGCCGAAGAATACGCCGAAGAACACGGGGCTCGTGATCATGGCGCCCAAATCGCCCCCAAGGAACGAGACGTCGGCGTTCGTAAGTGCAAACAGCGGAAGGATGCCGAAGTAGACCCATGGGTACAGCTTGCGCTCGAGACGAGTGGCCGGCGGCACCGTCTGACGGGCGATGCGCGCGAAATGGCTGACGGCCTCGAGGTAGCCGCCCTGAGACGAGACGGGCAGCTCGGGCTGATAGGCGTCTGTAACCTTCTTCACTGCTTGGCCAGACCAGCTCACGAACGAACGCAGGTTGACGCGCGAACCGGTCGGAATGGTGAATGCGAGAAGCACGCCGGCGATTGTCGAGTGGACGCCCGACATGAACACGCAATACCACAGCACGACACCAACGAGCAGGTATGGCGGAATCGCGTATATGTGCGCACGGTTCATGAGACCGAGGATCACCATGACGACAGCAGCACAAGCGAGCCAGAACGGTGAAGGTGCTTGCCCGTAGAAGACGGCAATGATGATGATGGCGATGATGTCGTCTGCGACCGCGAGAGTCGAGAGGAACACGCGCACGCCGTTCGGCACGCGGTTGCCCAGCAATGCGAGGATGCCCAATGCGAACGCGATGTCGGTTGCCGTCGGGACACCCCAACCGTTGCTGCTGTCA
>CACZAR010000141.1 GCA_902779135.1 uncultured Coriobacteriaceae bacterium
TGAACGGCTTGAGCATCCTGTGCGCACTCGCGGTGTTCTTGCTGATTCATTTCCTGACTGAGGTCGAGTGGCAAAAGATCTTGGTAACCGACTACTTGTTCCCCCTCGAGAAGCTGTTTGCCAATGCGATGCTCATGATAGGTGCGCCCGTCACGTTCTTCTCGCTGTTGAAAAACCTGACGGATGCCGACCTGGTGTTCGAGCGGAGCCAGGGCGCTGGAGCACTGCGCATCAGGACCATCCTCACGTCGATCATCGCCATCGTATTGGCGCTTGGCGCAAGCCTGTTGCTCTCGATGCTGATCAGTATGACCAGAGATGGAACTGCTGAGCTGGCGCCGCAAAGCATTGAGTGGAACTTCGCCGAAGTGGTCGGCTCGCTCGTATCATCGAACATCTTCGAGCCGTTCGTGGCAACCTCTCCTTTGCCGGCCGTCATCATCGTTGTGCTTTGCGCTTTGGCGATGCGGTCCACGGTCAAATACTTCGACATGCTGAAAACCGGCTTCGACGCCATCTATTCGCTCCTCTGCAGCATGCTGCGCATAATCATGACCGCTCTTCCGCTTTTCAGCTTCATCACGTTTCTGGCCATTCTGATTAACGGCGGACTCGAGCTTCTTCTCGCGTTCGTCGCCTTCTTCGTCTTGGTCGTCATCAGCTGGACATCCTTGGTGCTCACGTACGCCATACGGCTGCGAATTAGCGGCATACCGGTCATCGCATTCGCCAAGAAGATGCCGCCGCTGATAATCGAAAACCTCAAGATCGGCTCAGCCATCGACGCGGTTCCGTTCAACGTCAGGTACTGCGCGAAGCACTACGGCATGAACCGCAGCCGCATCAAGAACAGCCTGCAGATCACCGCGCAGCTCAACTTGGACGGTAACTGCTACCTCATCATGGTGGTCAGCTTGTTGCTCATCACCTTCTCCAACATCGACCTTACGTGGATAGACATTGCGGGCATCGGCGTCCTGGTGTTCTTCCTGTCATTGGGCGCGCCCAATCAACCGGGTTCGATCCTCATCGGAGTCTTGATCATGCTGCAGTTCGCCAACGCCTTCGACATGCTGGGCATGGCGATTGCGGCAGAGGTGTTCCTGGGCGGCATGCAGAACATCACCAACGTGATCGGCGACATCGTGCTGGCAGCGATTGACGACCGCGCGTACGAGCGGTCGCATCAACAGCATTCCGATGCCGCCAGTGCGTAGCAGCAACCCGAGCGAAGGCGAGCGATGCAATTCGACTTCGGACGAACATCGGTTGACTACGCCAAGTACCGCGACATCTACCCGCAAGAGTTTTACGAGCGGATAATCGCCCGCAACCTGTGCATCAGCGGGCAGGTCGCACTCGATGTCGGTACGGGAACCGGCGTGCTCCCGAGAAACCTGCATCGGTACGGTGCGAAATGGACGGGCGTGGATGTGTCGGAGAACCAAATCGAACAGGCCAGGATTCTCTCGGCCGGAATGGACATCGAATACCATGTGGCGGCGGCCGAGGATATGAGCTTCCCCGAAAGCTCATTCGACGTTGTGACGGCCTGCCAATGCTTCAGCTACTTCGACCACGAAAGAACAGCTCCACTTTTCCGAGATGTCCTCAAGCCTGACGGGCGGTTGCTACTTCTTTATATGGCATGGCTGCCGTTCGAAGACGAGATTGCGGGAGCCAGCGAGAGTCTTGCCCTCAAGTACAGCCCCGATTGGAGTGGCGCCGGCGAGACGATGCATCCAATCGAGCTGCCTGAATGCTACGGCCAGTACTTCCAGGTGACCTATCGGGAAGAATTCCCGCTGAGCGTTCGGTTCACGCGAGAAAGTTGGAACGGGCGGATGAAAACCTGCCGCGGGATTGGCGCATCGCTTCCAGATGCCGACCTGAAAAGCTGGGAGCAGGAGCATGTGAAGATGCTCGCAGACATCGCGCCAGAGGAATTCGACATCCTGCACTACGCGGCGCTTTTGGAGCTGGAACCTGCAATCAGCTATGAGTGAGACAACCCGTGCCGTGCAAGCAAATCGCCGCATGCATCGCGAATATCCCACGCGACACGCTTTGATGCTGCCGCTGGAAGCCCCACCTCTTTCGCAAGCGCGAGCACATCGTCCATCGTCGGCTCTCCCAAGCCGAGCACCGATGTCATATGACCCCGGTGGAAGCCGGCGCTGTACGTAAGGTCATATGCTGGCGACAGCTTCCATTCCCCCTGCTCGCAAAGCCACGTGAAATTATTCGCATGGTCATCGTAGTTTCGCGCGAAAACGTTGAAACACATGAGCCTGAACAACTGCTCTGCTTCAGCGCGGCTTCCGGTGAGGAAATACGAGATTTGGAACAGGCTCTTGTAATCAAGAACTGGCTCACGATGCGATACTTCGACGATTCCCGAAGCGGTAAGCATATGCACCCGCCTGCCATTGCGTACGTCGAACCTCTTCGTCGCAAAGTATCCTCCACAAAGCTCGGATGGGAACAGCTTGAATTCCGGCACTTTGATTCCGCATTCAGAAGCACAGGCCATGTAATCGTATTCGAGCGCGCCCGCTTCAAGCGGGTCCATTCGCGCAGGAAACTTCACAAGCCAAGCGCCATCCTCATCTTCGACATACGCCTTCGGCCTTGCACCACCCGATGAACCACCCGCTGCGTAGACGGCATCCAAATCAGCTACGGGTTTGTTCATGAGAATGTCGGAACAAAGCCGCGCCAGCTCGTCAAGGTCTGATGATTGCAGCTTCTGCGGAAACCCGGCTTCGGGCTCATAGCACAACGCCCCGCGACCGTTCGATCCGACAATTGAAAGCCTTTCCAGAGGTCCTACAAGCGCAGGATCGATTCCTGCTTCGGCGAGCATGCGATCGAGCAAGAGCGCGCCCCACCCATCGGGAAGACTGTCGTTGAACGCCCCGAACAACCCGTCGAACGGATGCCACTTCGGCACGAACAGCTCGTCGCTGAGCGGGAGGCTGTAGGGATTAATCGAGTAGCCGCTGCGCAACCACCCAGAATCGTACTGAAACGCCACGAGCCCGTCAGGCGTTTCGGCGAGCGTGCCTACACGCGCGTCGCCGATCAGCACGGCAAGACTCTCATCGGGCTTTCCGGGCATCGGCTATCACCTCCTCGATCGAGGTGTATGCCGGCTTTGAGAACAGGTGCTCCAGGTTGTCTTCGCATCCTAGCGCGAACGCGATGGACACAAGCGATTCGAACGAGATCTGCCCCGTCTGTTCGAAGCGGCGAAGCGACCCAAGGCTCACACCCGCTTTCTCGGCAAGTTGCGTTTGAGTGAAGCGCCTGGCCTTGCGCAGCTGCTTTTCGCGAGCGGCGACGTCGCGCATGGTCTCGCCGGGAAGCCTGCCTGCCTTGAATACAAAGCTATTCATATTTGCGCACTTTCACGATATTCTGCCAATTTTTACGCAAATTATAGCATTTTATTGCACCGTGTTTGAACAATGCGTGCCAAAGAGGACGCTCTACGCAGCAGGGCCTATCTGGTACTTGCTCTTTATGCGGTTGAACATGCGCGGCCAGGAAATCGCAATGGGTATGAGGAAGATCACTGTGCCGATCGCTCCCGCGAGATTGTTGGCAAAACCAGCGGCGTAGGTGGTGAACACACTCGCAGCATTCGCGTTCGACACGAAGCCAACAATGGTCCACGTGTCCAAGATGAACCCGTAGAGGAACACCATCAGGAACCCGAACAAGCCAATCGACCAGCGGTGTTTCAACAGTCCATGGCTTCCCATAACACCGGCAAGGTAGCCTATGAGGCCCATCGTGAACATCTGCCAGGGCGTCCACGGCCCCTGCCCGAAGAAGATGTTCGACACGAGCATGGCCAGTGCGCCGGTGATGAACCCCTCATCGCGTCCGAAGCACAACCCCGTGATGATGATGAGCGCAGTCACAGGTTTGATGGCCGGAACAGGAGCAAAAATCAAACGTCCAGCAACGGTTAATGCAGTCATGACGATGATCGGCATGATGTCGCGTGCTCGACGACGCTCGGCCTCGAAGAGCGTTTGCGCATCCAGCTTGCCGCGCTGGGCGTGTATTCGGGTGATTAATAGCGACAAAAGCGAGAGGCTTTCCTCACCTTTTGCCAGTTGAGGTGGTAACCTTCACTCATGGAGAAGAAACTCGAAATAGCCCATTTCACCGACCCGCTCTGCTTCTGGTGCTACGCCATGGAGCCGGAGATGCGCAAGGTTCGCGTGCTGCTCGACGACCAACTGGACTACCGCATCGTCATGGGCGTGCTGTCGTCGAGCATCCACGAGATCATCGGCGATGGGATCGACGCCGACCTGCGCTTCGAGTTCTACCGTGCCATGCTTTCCAACTACATCAGGCAAGCTGCGGAAGCGGTCGGGATGCCCATCACCGTCGACAACATGATGGAATGCAACCCCGAAGAGCTCATCTCGCTACCGCTGAGCCTTGCGTATTGCGCGATGAAAATGATCGA
>CACZAR010000142.1 GCA_902779135.1 uncultured Coriobacteriaceae bacterium
GAACGCAGCCCCTCTCCCTCTCCCTCTCCCTATCCCTCCCCTTATCAACGGCGCTCACGACGATTAAGAACAGCAGCAAAAACGAATGCGGCAATTGTTGCAGCAGCAACGTCGACGAGCCAATCGATGGGATCGCACTCACGACCAGGAACGAACATCTGGTGGAACTCGTCTGTGACAGCGTATGCGGCGGCAATCGCGATGGCGCACAAAGCAACGCGCGACGGGCGCGTGCGCAAGTGCATGCGCAGCGCATTGAACAGCAGCGCACCGAACACGAGGTATTCGCTGAAATGCCCGATGGGCGACGGGTCGACGGGACGGCCCATCAAGCTGGAAAGCGCATCGGCCAGCCAGCGCCTGGCCAACTCCAACGGACCGTTGCCCGTGTCGAAATCGAGGCCGCTCTTGGCGCTCGCCACGAAGATGAGCACAGCCCAAACGATGACAGCAATCCAGGCGAGGACCTTTGAAAGGGTGCTATGACTCGATTTGTGAGTATTCATGAGTCGATGATAGCAACAAAACTGAGCCTAGCTGAATCATGCAGTCGCGAACATGAAAAAGCCTGCAACAGAGATCGGGTCTCTGTTGCAGGCCACCTTTACTTGCAGGCTATGTTACAGCGCGTACGTCCCGAAGCCAGCGATTGCATCGTCGATCGAGGCCTGGCCGTTTGCAACCTGATAGGCTGCGACGCGGTACTGGATGGTGACGTCGTCAGCCAGGCCGACTTCGTGGGTCGAGATGACCTGGCTAGCGCCAACCTTGCTGAACGGCGCATACACGCCCTCGAAAGGAATGTCAGACGTGACCGTGAGCAGGCGCTTCGCGCGGGCGATGTCATTGAGCTCCTGCGTGCTCACCAGGAAGCGCATGAACTCATTGGCCATGTCGAGGTTCGCGCTTTCCTTGTTGACCGCGAACTGCACCGAAGGCTTGTCGAGCAGGCACGCACCGTCGTTGGTGAGCGTGAACGGGTATAGCGCGTACGAGAACGGATTCGCAGTGAACGCCTCGGACTGGCTCTCGCGCTTGGCCGTGCCCGACGCCGTATCGGCCGAGCTCAGCGCCATGGGGATATCGCCCTCGAAGAACCTCAGGATCAGCGCGTTGTAGCCATCCTCGAGCTCGTTGCAGACGTCGAGGTTGAAGCACCCATGCTTCATCATGTCGTCCACTTTCTCGAGCGTGGGCCTCATGTACTCGCCAGCCGAGGGGTCGAGCGAATTGAGCTTCGCAACCGACTCGGGGTTCTTGGCGGCATCGCTGTACATGGTCTCGCCGACGAGGTTGCCATACGCGGACGGCACGTTGTAAGCCAAGATGGGAGTGGGATACCCGGCCTTGTTGAACGCCTCGCAAGCAGCCAGCAGCTCATCGTAGGTCGTCGGGATGGCAATCCCCTCCTTCTTGAAGAGGTCCTCGTTCACGAGGATGCCGGACGTGCTCGAGAAGATGGGCGCCATGGGGACCGCGCCCTTCTCGTCCTTGCACAGCAAGCTCGGACGCACGCACGACAAGTCGATCTTGAGCGCCGGATCCGAAAGGTCCTCGGCATGCTCGAACAGCGCAGCGTAGCTTTCGTTCCCCAGCATGAACTCCTGCGCGAAGAAGATGTCGGGTGCGTTATCGGAGTTCAAGGTTGTGGAAACAACCTTGTTGTAATCGTCGAGCTTGGTGTAGCTCAGCTCGACGTCGGGATAATACGTGTTGAACTTGTCGAACTCGGCTTCGAGCGCCTCGAAGTTGTCGTAGTTGCCAGCAACGGCAATCGAGCATTTCGTGGTGGTGTCGAGCGTGGGCGTGAAGCTCTTCTGTTCGCTCGCCTGCCCCGACGACGCGGCAGACCCGGAAGACCCCGACGACCCGCCACAGGCCACTAACGCGACCGAGATGATCGCAATCGACAAAACGAGCAGGCAACGCATGGCGTGCTTTCTCATAACTTGCCCTCCTTCACCCTTCTGATTTCCTTCATGACTATCTTAATATCAATCGGCTTGGCAATGTGCCCATTCATGCCGGCATCCATGCATTTTGCGACATCTTCGGAGAACGCGTCTGCCGTCATCGCGATGATCGGGATTGCAGCGAGCCGCTCGTCGGGCAGTGCGCGGATGGCCTTCGTGGCCTCGATGCCGTTCATGACGGGCATCTGCACGTCCATGAACACGAGGTCGAAGTCTCCCGGCTGCGACGATGCGAGCATGTCGACCGCGATCTGGCCGTTTTCGGCGCGTACGGACTCGATGCCGTGCATTTCGAGCAACATGTTGATGATTTCCCAGTTGATGTCGTTGTCCTCGGCGGCGAGCACACGCACGCCCGCGACGTCGGACTGACCGCCATCGGACGCCAGCGCATCGGCGGATTCCGATGCCGTGTTCTCGTCCTCGTGCTGCGCGATGGGCACGTCGAGGGTGACGGTGAACGTCGTCCCCTCGCCCAGCTTGCTCTGGCATTCGATCGTGCCTCCCATGAGGTCGACCATCTGCTTGGTGATGGCCAGGCCGAGACCCGTGCCCTGCACCTTGTTCACGCGGCTGTCGGTTTGGCGCGAGAACGACTCGTACATGCGCTCCATGAACTCCTCGCTCATGCCCATGCCGGTGTCGGCCACGCGGTAGACCAGGCGCACCATGCCGGGCGTGTCGCTGGCCAGCTCCTGCAAGTCGACGTCGACGCGTCCGTGCGGCTCGGTGTACTTGAGAGCGTTCGACATGATGTTGATGAACACTTGGTTGATGCGCAGCTGGTCGGCATAGAGGTACTCGTGCTCCATGTCGTTGGTGTGGATGTTAAAGTCGATGCTCTTGTCCTCGACCATGGGCTGAGCGATGTTGGCGAGGTTCTCCGCCACCTCGGTGATCGAGAAAGGTGCCGGCGTCAGGGTGAGCTTGCCGCTTTCAACCTTGGAAATGTCCAGGATGTCGTTGATGAGCGTGAGCAAATGGTTGCTCGCCAGCTCGATCTTGCGCAAGCTGTCCTTGACGACAGCTTGGTCGTCGACGTTGAGTTGCGCGATGGTTGTCAGGCCAAGAATCGCGTTCATGGGCGTGCGGATGTCATGCGACATGGCCGAGAGGAAGTCGCTCTTGGCGTGGTTCGCCGCCTCGGCTTCCTTCGCAGCCTCGTCCAGGCGCGCATTGAACCAATTCATGAGGGCCATGTCGAAGATGAGCAGGAACAGCAGGGCGAAGGCAACCCCGCCGACCAGGAACCAGTCGACGGTGCTTCGATGCAAGCTGCTCGACGGGATGTAGTTCAGGATGGTCCAGCCTCGGTTCTCGCTAATCGGCGAGTATGCGATCAGGCACTCCTCGCCTCGCGAGTTGTTCATGAAGAACGATCCGCTCTGCGATGCCAGGCGCTCTTTCAGGTCTTCGACCCCAGCTGCATCGACCTGGTTGTACGACTTGTAGAACTCGATGAAGTTGCTGTTCTTGTAATCGTGGCCCTTGATGATGTAGTTGCAGTCGCTGTCGACGAGCGAGACTTCGGCATCTTTGTACCGCTCGCTGGGAAACACCCATTTTTCCTGGAGCTTTTCCGTTGGGATGACGCGCAGGAGCACCGCCTCGCGCTGCTTCGACCGGTCGTCGGAGTCCACAAGCGTGATCTTGTCGCAAAACGCCAGCGACTGAACACCGTTCATGGGATTGGTGTACGACCGTGAGACGTTGACGGTGCCATCTTGCTCGTCCAACTTGTCGAGCTGTATGGGAAGGCCGATTGCTTTGTACGATACGTCGTAATAATCTTCCGAGCCCGTCCTTGGGCGCGTCGAAAGCCCTTCGAGCGAGTCATCGTCTGTGAACACAATGTGCGCTGAATCGTCGGGCGACACATGGGAGGACCTGATGAACGATATCGCCTCGTCGATGGTCATGGGATTGCTGTCAATGTAGCGTTCCCATACGTTGCAGATATCCTGCTCGCTTTTGAGGTAATTGGTCGTCACCTGCTCCATGGTGACGGTCGCCGTCTCGAATTGGGCCACCTCTGTGGAAATCGAGTCGCCGGCTGTCCGTTGCGCGTACAGCAAGACAAAGCCGACGATTCCGAGCATGACGGCAACGTTCACCAGAATTATCAGATGTCGCTTGTTCGCTATTCGCATCCTGAGCCTTGCCTGCATCGACTTGCATGCATTATCTCATGCTTCCTGCATATTTGCGCATATTTGTACCAGGTTGATTTATGCAAAAGCGAAAATGTGACGGCTATTTGGCGGTCGAGCAGCCACGATAACACGGCTCGATTACGGTCGCAGCAATGGATTGC
>CACZAR010000143.1 GCA_902779135.1 uncultured Coriobacteriaceae bacterium
CCGAACTGGCTGCCGGCGTTCAGGCGTAGGAGCACGTCGATGGTTACGCCTCGCTGATCGCCTTCGGCTTCGATCAACTCGACGTGTTTGCGCGACTCGGCGGTCATCACGCCGCAGCCGTCAATGCCCACGCCATAGTCTGCTGCGTCGTGCACGGTGTCGGGTGTCTTATTGACACCCGAGAACACGATGTTCGCCGGATTGACGTTCAATGCACGGCAGATGTCGAGCTCGCCGGGGCTGCACACCTCAAGTCGTGCGCCAGCCCGCTCGGCGGTGGGGATGAAGAACGGGTTCGCCTTCACTGCAAAGCACAACTTCACGTTGCTTCCGAATATCTCGCCCACGTTGCGCATGCGTTGCGCAAAGGCGCCTTCGTCGAAAACGAACGAGGGAGTGCCGTATTCGAGTGCCACATAGCCCAGTTCGATTGCGTTCATCATCTCTCCGTCCTGCTGCACCTTCGGGGGGCGCGAGCGGGTTCGTCTTCTCTAGCGAAATTATTGCTCTGCAAGCGCTGTACGGTCGATTTTACCGTTCTTCGTGAGCGGCATGTCGTCAAGCTGTTTCACCGTGTTGGGCATCATGAAAGGCGGGAGCGCTTCGTGGAGGGCGGCTGAAAGCTCGTCCTTCTCGCGCGTTCCCGTGTAGTACAGGCGAATGCGCTGGCGCGCATGGTCGTAAATGCAGCATGCGCGCTCGACTCCATCGGCTGCTTGGGCTGCAGCCTCGATTTCGCCAAGCTCGATGCGTTGGCCCATGTGCTTGATTTGGTGGTCGACACGCGAGAGATAGACCAAGTTGCCATCCTCATCGTACTGAGCCAAGTCGCCGGTTTTGTACACGATGTCGCGCTGCTCGTCATGGAGCGGATTCTGCACGAACGCTTCAGCCGTGCGCTCGGGATCGTTGTAATAGCCGAGTGCAAGTTCGGGTCCACCGACATAGATTTCGCCAGGATGCCCAGCTTCGGATTCTGGTACAAGTTCACCCGCATCGTCGACGAGAAAGACGTTTTCCCCAGCGAAGGGCTTTCCCATGGGAATTACCTCGTCTCGGGCATACGCGCGGTCTATGACATGGTACGTGCAATTGCAAGTGATTTCGGTAGGGCCGTACAAGTTGACAAACGTTGCGTTCGGGAGCGCCGCCTGCCAGCGAGCGAGTTGCTTAGGAGGCATGACTTCGCCCGAGAACGCCACAAGACGCACAGTGTCGGGCACGGCATAGTCGAACCCGCGCATGATCGACACGAAACACATTGCGCTTACAGCCCAGACGAGTACGGTTGGCTTGCGTTCGACCAGGTAATCGAGTAGTTGCGTGGGCACGCTGAAGTAGTCGCGCGGGATCAGGTGCACGGTCGCGCCAAGTGAGAGCGAGCCGAACACGTCTTTGACCGACACGTCGAAATCGAGCGGTGCCTGGTTGGCGAATACATCGTCGCCGGTTAGGCCGAGCGTCTTGCAGAATGTCGGGATGAAGCTGATGACCGATGCATGTCCGACCGTGACGCCCTTCGGTGTGCCGGTCGTGCCGCTCGTGAAGTTGATGTAGAGTGGGTCGGTCGGCAGCGCTCCCGCGCGACGCTCAGCGAGCAGCTCGACATCGATTTCGGGTGCGAACAGCTCGGAACCAGTGACCAGTTGCGCGCCGGCAGGGAATGCTTCTCGCGCATCTTCGAGCACGGCGTCGTCCACCACAACGAAAGCAGGGGAGAGCTTGCCGATGATTTTTTCGATGCGCGCCTGAGGTTGCCGCAGGTCGATGAACGAATAGCAGCACCCTGCATAGGTCGCGCCCAAGAGAGCGCAAATCGCGTCGACCGTCTTGTCCATGTAAAGCGCGATTGGCTGGCGCGGCGCTGCGTTTTGCGCGATGAACGTGCCGGCACGACGTGCCTTCTGTGCGAGTGCAGCGTAGGAAACGCGCGTGTTGACGTCGGCAAACGCAATCTTGTCTGGCAGGCTCGCCTCGTCTGCTTCCAACCATTCCAACACGTTGCGCATAGCGTTCTCCGTCCTGAAGCGTCAAGGTGAGGGGCAGCCCCCTTAGCGGCGCTTATACTCTTACGATGTCCTCTGCCCAGCGTTCAGCTTCTCCGGTCGAGCCGACCTGGCGAGCTTCCACACGCATAGTGTAGCGCCCTCCGTGTTCGGGAATGAAATCGAACTCGGATTCCGGTGCCCAGTCACGAACGAGCTTGAATTCTTCGTCATGGGCTGCTTTGGCAAAAAATCGATATTCAACTTGCACGTTCGTGCCAGTAAAGCACCTGGCAACGATATGGGCGTGTGGTTTTTCACCCGGCTTGCCGTTGGGATGGTCGCTGGGATACAGTCGCACAGCCGAGATGTGGTCGATGCTTGCGAGGCGCTCATCAAACGTGGTGAACCAACTGGACACGTCTTTGCCTTGTTCGCGTGCTGTGAGCAGCTTGGCAAACGCCTCGCTGAACGCGCTGCCTCCAGCGGCGTTGTAATGCTGGTAATCCTCGAAATGGCCTTCTTGAGCCTGGTAGAACGTCGGGTTGGCCACGTTGAAGTCGTAGAACGAACCGCCATGCGCCTCGACAACCTCACGGATCTGAGCCGAGATGTCGTCGTAGTAACCATCCAAGCTGATGAGGCTGAAATCGGGGAGCGCCGGCGCGAACGCAATGAACTCGATTCCGCTCGCCTCGCACAACTCGACCATGTCAGCAAGACCTTGCAGCTTCTTCTCGCTGAATGGCCGTCCGCTGAATTGTGCCACCTTCGCGAAATCCTCTTCTGAGTTGTCGTTGTAGTCAACCACGAGGTTCTCGTTGCCGTAACCGCGTCCGTAGTAATGCCAATCTTCCTCGTTGATTTCGGCGGCCTCGATGAGCGTCGTGCCATCGACGCGCATCTTCATGTTGCGCAGAATGCCCGAACCGCCGCCCGATGCTTGTTGCTCAGTCCAGGGGAACAGCCAGTTGATTGACCGTTCGTCGAACAGCCAGTCGGTGTCGTCGAGCATGTACGCGAGATCCGAGAATCGCTCGGTGAACGCATCGCCCTTCCATTTCTCGTTCTCAAACACGCGGGCAGGGTAGAGGTTCGGCTCGCCAATGAAGGCAGAGTAGTCAACGCCGAAAAGCACGCGCTTGATGTTGTGGTGTTCAATTGCCTCTTTGAGACCCAAGTACGATTCGGCTGTTTCCTGCAGAGGCGTACTCATGTTGAACGACGCGGTGCCGCAGATGGGATCAATTGCTGCAGGGTCATAGGCATGCGCGCCGAGCGATGAGCCCACGCAAATAGTGTCGATGTCGTCTGTCTGGCGGAATTCGCTCCAGATGACCTCGCTCTTCGATCCGTACGGCGCCAGGGCGAAGGTGCCTGCGGAAATGCCAAGTGCAATTATGGCCACGATGATGATAGCCGCGCCGATGCCTTTGAGGATGGAGTTCTTAGAAGTTTGCATACATGAACCCCCCTCCGCTCGAGAATGTGAACGATGTCGCTACGAACAGCACGATGCCCGCCCACGCGAGTCCGCGGACAATCGCGGGGGCGGCTAGCAATTTGCCCGCCACGTCGATTCCGTTTTCCTTGAGCACGCTGATCACGAACACGATCACGGTACCGCAGGCTGCAAGCGCCAGCCCACCGTAGCGCTGGTCGGCAGTCAGCATCAGGAACGTGGATGCGAAATGCGCGAAGTCGAAGTTGAACAGCGTGTTGTGGAACGCTGTGAGCACGTCGCCGAAGTCGACGATGCGGTCGAAGTACCAGCCGACGTTCACGACGATGAACGTGCGCACGATGCAGAACACATGGTGCGCGCGGCCTTCCATGTTGACGTGCAGCGCCTTGTTCATGCGGTCCCACAGAGGCGTGAGCAGGTCGCTTGCAGCGATGACCAGGCCGTTGTAGAGACCCCATAGGATGAAATGCGATTCAGCACCATGCCACAGGCCCACGACGAAGAACACGATGATGTTGGCCACGCACGCCGGCAGCATGCGGCCGATATGTTGGCCGCAATGGGCAGTGAGCCATTTGCCCCACGCGCGCACACCTGGCAGCAGCGCAAACGGGTAGAAGATGTAGTCGCGCATCCAGGCGCCCAGCGTGATGTGCCAGCGGCGCCAGAAGTCGCCGAGCGAAATCGAGAAGTATGGCTGACGGAAGTTGGGCGCCATCTCGATGCCGAACATTTTCGCGAAGCCGAGCACCATGTCGATGCCGCCCGAGAAGTCGGCGTATTGGTAGATGGCGTAAAGCAGGATGCCGAACACGATGAGCGAGCCGGGGCGCCGTAGCCCACTTGCACAAGGCCGCGCCTGATGTTCTCGGCCTGCAGGGCATGCCGTTCATAGAGCTGATGGGCGAGCGCATCGAAGCGGTTGATCGGGCCTTGAATGAGCTGTGGGAAGAACGACACGAACAGCAGGTACTTTGCGAAGTTGCGTTCGGGATCGTACTTGCCGTTGTAGGTGTCGATGACGTAGCTGATCGATTGGAACGTGTAGAACGAGATGCCGAGCGGCAGCAAGATGCCCGCACTCCAGCCGCTGTCAGGCGCGATGTAGCCGACGAGCGTCGTCGCGTACTTGATGTAGGCGAGTACGCCGAAGTTCAAAAGCAACGTCGCCGCCAGCACAATGCGCTTGCGGCTCGTGCCGCGCTGCTTGATGGCTTTCTTCTCGTCACGCGATTCGGCTGCTTTGCGTGCTTCCTTGTAACAGCAACCTTTTCTCTGCTTTATTTCCGGCTGGAGTAGTTCTTGCTTTCTTGTCATGGGCAAATTGCTGGATGAAAGCCGTGAAGAAGTCGGCGGCACCTGCCAAAAGCGTTTCATTGTCGGCTTTGTTCAGTTGCTTGATGATATCTTCTTGACTGGCTGCATCGGCTACGTTGATGCCTTCTTGAAGGGGAGCGTAGAGTGAAAGTGTTCGGGTTCCATTCAGCAGTTTGCCAACAACTGATGTGCGGGCTGGGAATTCCGGGTCGTTCTTGAATGCTGTTTCATCGAGCGGAATGCCATTTATCAGATATTTTCCATCGTTGATAATCCGTCCTTTTGATGGATTCTGAGCCAGCAGCAAAGTTTTGCTAATGCCAAGTTCAGTCATCATCGTCTGGAGTTCGCTGACGATATGGCCCCGTAGAGCGCTATCCGTCTTTTTGAAGAATAGCAAGTTTTTTGAGGGATAGAGGGATTTCAGCTGGCGGATGATTTCCTTCGTGGTGGCTGATGCATCGTCGACGCTCATCTGCCGCATATCGGTTGCAATCACTAGTACATCGTTAATGGTGGATTGTTGGGGAAGCTCCATGTCGAGCTTTACGCTGAATCCCATCCGCCAGGCAACGCCTGCTATCTCGGCAGCACCAGTAATATCATCGGCAATAACGACAATCATGGCTGAAATCTCTCTGTTCCTCTTTTGGTTCGGTTATTTCTCTTTTCGGTAAATAGCCATCTTGGTTGCATAGTCGATGCTGAGCAACATCGCATCAGGTGCTGCCACACCCTGGAGTGCGACATCGAAAGCTGTACCATGGTCTACGCTGACGCGGATAATGGGCAGTCCGAGGGTGATGTTCACGCCTTTGGCCGTCTCCATCTTACCGGTTTCCTTGTTCCATTGGAAACCACACATTTTGAACGCGATGTGTCCCTGATCGTGATACATGGCCACGCAACCATCAAACTTTCCGCTTCGGGCCTTTGCAAAGATGGAATCGGGCGGCACGGGGCCCTCCACATTCCATCCCCGTTGGCGCATTTCCTCCACGGCGGGTATGATTTCCTTTTCTTCCTCCCAGCCGAAGAGACCATTCTCTGAAGCGTGGGGATTCAGTCCGGCAATACCGATATGCGGCTTTTCAATACCAAACTGGTGACAGGCATCCATGATGAGTTCGGTTACTTCGATAACGCGGTCCTTTTTTACACGGTCGCATGCCTCACGAAGAGAGCAATGGGTGGATACGTGAATCACACGCAGGAACTCATCAGCCAGCAGCATCGCATATTTCTTGGTTCCCGTATAATGGGCGTAAATCTCGGTGTGACCGTCGAAATTATGTCCGGCTTTATGCAGGGCTTCTTTGTTGAGCGGGGCAGTCACAGTTCCGTCCACTTCATTAGCCATAGCCAGTTCGATGGCTTTGATGACGGAAATGAAGGCGGCATGTCCGCATTGCA
>CACZAR010000144.1 GCA_902779135.1 uncultured Coriobacteriaceae bacterium
GCCATCAATATCATCTCCTCAATCGGTCATATTTCACACATGAATATAATACCCGTCTTTGGGGAATCGCGCGATTATCAAAACGGAACTGTTCTTGTTTGCACTAAACAACAATTCAAGAGGTTATAGCTTGCTTTTACGTTGATTAAAATGCGCGGAGAAACCGGCCAGTTCCTCCGCGCACCCGAAACGTTGGAAGCCAACCAACCAGTGGTGGGAATTGGTCGGCTCCCACGAATCGTCAAAATCACTCGGCAATCGTTGCTCTTAATTTGCAACGCGCCGAAATGCAATTAGTTTGACGAAGGATGCCACCACTCACCCAACACCAAAGATTACTTTTTTGTAGATTCCCGTAAAGGTCCCTTTTTTACAGAAATGGTGCTGTCCAGCTTTCGATTATCAAATCGCAAACGTTTACCTTGCGATTTGCAACATGCTTGCTGCATTGACGCATGTGTTTAAGCAAGCAGGCTCGAACCGAGCACCCTCGGACTATTACCAGAACTATTATCAGACCGCGATAGAACTTGGTAGAGCTCACGAAGCTCCGCACGACTCGAAATATACAGCTTCTGATAGACGGATGTGAGTTGGTGCTTCACCGTGCTTTCTGACACGAGCAAGTGCTTCGCAATCTCCTTGTTTCGCCAACCCAATGCTGCAAGACCACTTGTATAAGTTTCGAGAGGAGTCAGCGGCTCAGTAAAAGTGGACAATCCGCACTTTCTACGCAAGCCAAACCATCCTTTGCTAAACGAGCTTATCATCGCATCGACCTGTCGCACCTCTTCAGGAGCTGCAAGTACCTGTCGATTTATGCGAGGCAACCCTAGCAACGCATAGTTGAGCTCGATGAACGGCATCATGATGCCGTGCTTTTCTTTCAGCCCCCAAGCTTTGTTAAACAAATCTCTCGCACCATCAACATCACCCATGAGCATTTTGGCCGAAGCCCCTATGCAATATAGGTATGTCTGCGCACCCGGATAACGTGCATCGAGAATGCTTTGATATGCGAGTACTGCGCCATATGCCTCTTGATAGCGACCTGTGCGGAGAAGACGCGTTGTCAGAATGTATCCGAAATACAACTTCAAACCAACTGGCATGTCCTCGATTTCTTCCGGGATGTTTGGGATGTCGAATATCGAAGCCATTAAAACGTTCTCAGCACGCAAGGCGCATATCATGCTTGCCGAAAACAGCTGTACATCATCCCGCTGCGCCAAACCCTCACTGCACTTGTCCTTCAGAATGATCAAATCCCTGTACGCCTGCTCAGCATCACCTCTTGCAACCATGATGAGCATGTGCATGGCGCGACCATACAGAGCAATGGGCGCTTTTGGATTGCCAATCAAAGCATACGCTTTATCGAGTGCAGTTTTGAGATCGCATCGGTAGTATGAAATTTCAAGTTCAGCAACTATCCAGACGCTCTCAAAATCCAACGCACCAGCATCTCTAAACACGCGCCAGAGAACATATGTTATGTCCCATCCCTTGGTCGTTTCTGATTTGATTCGGCCAAGGGATGCTTTTTCAAATGAGAGTGCATCGCCCGCGGCCATCTCGACCGCATGCAATTCCCCTTCGAGCTGCTCGTTAGTCACATTTCCCCCGTTATGAAACCGTCCTTTATGCCAGACGACGTCAACGATTCAGAGTATCCATTATATGACTTTTCGTTTTTTGCAAGCCGATTAGCATAAATCGTTTGCGTTTCGGTGTTGAAGCCTTTCTAATTTGTGCACGGTATAATGTGACCACTTGAAATCGATTTTGCACGTTAGGGGTCGTCCATGACGCTGTTGTTCATAGCTGCTTTGCTTCCCGCCATCGCTGTGATGGTCTTCGTGTATAAGAAGGACAAAGCCGAACCAGAGCCTATCGCGCTTGTCTTGCGCGTCTTCTTCCTGGGAGCTGCATCCGGCCTCGTCGCAGGCTTCATCGAGAGTATCTTGATTTCCGCATTCGAAGCAGTTATCCCACCCGGCATCTTGCTTCTTGGAGTCACCTACTTCATCGGCGTGGCTGCCGTCGAAGAGGCATGCAAGTTCTTCTGCCTTAACACTGTCAAGAACAACCCAGCGTTCAACTACGTGTTCGACGCAATCGAGTGCATAAACTAACCAGGTTGTATTATGCACCTAAACCTCAACAAGCATGCCGTGAAGGACATAACGATCGTTGTCAATGAAAATGGTCGCGCACGTCGAGAGCATGACATAGTGCGCTTTCGGGTCAAGCTTCACGTTCTCCTGGGATTTTGACGACGAATAGCCCGGCACGATTGCAGCTAAATCGGCTTTGAAATCGGATGCCTCGAGCGCTTCGGCGAGCATCGCCTCGAAGCGCGGATCTGTCTCGGCAACAGGTAGATACCAATCCGAATGCGAATTGAGACGACGGCCGCTGAACAACACAATCTTGTAATTCTTGGTTGGCGTGAGCAACCACATGACGGGATGCTCGTTGTAGAACGCCTGGCTCTCCCACTGCTCGAGGCAGGCAAACATTGAACCAGAATTCATGTGGTGTCCGTAAATGATCGTGTTGCTGTCAACGAAGCCTGGCCTGTTCTCGTAGTCGACAAAGATAGAGCCGTCGACGTTGTACCCGCCTGTGTAGTCAGTTCTTAGGTACTGCTCGTTGCTCGTACCTTGCAGAACCGGATAGTCGATAGGTGTGCCCTCGCAGTAGATCCAGCCGACGATGTCAGGGTTCTCGGCGCGCAACGAGGCGAAATCGACGGTTTTGGGCGGTTTTTCCTGAAGCGACTGACGCGAATTGTCGGACGTGAAGCGTTCGGATGTGTCATAGTAGAGCGCATCGCTCATCGCATACTGCCACAGCGTGTAGCCGATTATGCCACCCGAGCCGAGAAAGACGACGAGCAGCACAACGATGGCTGCGGTGCGTAAACGACCAGCCCGCGAACGGCGTTTCGATGCCGATGCAAGGGCAGTTTCCGGTGCCATTGGAACATCCGCCAGTACTTGACGCGTCGAACCACCCAGGATCTCATCGATTAGCTCCTGTTCTCGCGACCGTCGAGTCGCGCGCATGCAACCACCGAGCACGATGAGCATCACGCCGCATGCAGCAGCCAGCAATAGGTAGACCTTCCCGACTACGCCTGCATACAACGTCATGAACGAACCAACGAACGGCACCACGAATTCCACGCGACCGAGCAGGTTGTCGTAGGGAACGGGCTCGAAATCCTCAATGGGATTCGCATCTCCCTTGGTCACGAACTCGCCGGTCGACGAACGGTTGACAGCCACGCGGTGCACAACTACGCCTCCCTTGTCGAGAAATGCGATGATGTCGCCTTCGGTCACCGACGTCGGTTCCACCTGTTTCGCGTACACGGCGCTCCCCGTTGAAATTGCCGGCTCCATACTGCCGCTGACTACTTCGTAAACCTCGAAGCCAAGTAGTCGTGGAACCGTCAGTGGCGCAGCAAGCGCGATTACTGCAACTATGAGCAGCACGCCCAGCACGTTGCACAACAAGGCAAGCACTCCCCCACCTTTTGCTTTCACGCTGTTGTCGTTTCGTCTTGTCATCAGCTCGTTTCAATCATATGTCAATGACCATCTGCACCGATCATCGTTTTCGCCTCACCAGAAATACGACGGCCAGCACCACCATGATGCCACCGATGACATACAAGATCGTCGTGCCGATGCCACCCGTGTTGGGCAGCTCGTAGCCGGCATAGTTGACGACCGTGACCTGCCAAACCTCCTTGTCACCTGTATCCGAAAGCTGCTCGACAGCGAGCGGCGCGCCGCCCAACGTCGCCGTGAGCTTCGTGCCCGAGCTCGTCGACGTGATGATCACAGGCGCTGACAACATGTTGTAGCCGTCCAAGGCCTTGGTCTCGAACAGATAATACGCAATGCCCTCTTGCAACACGCCCAGGTTCAAAACGCCATGCTCGTCGGTCGCCCCCTCGAGCACGGGAACCTCTCCGTCCCTCGGGCGGTTGTTCTCGATCTGGCCCATTTTATAGAGCGCGAACTCCACGCCCTCGAGCTCGGGTTTGTCGCCATCAGAGCTCTTCTTCAGGATCTGCACGGTCTTCATCGGGCTGTTCTTGATGGAAAGCACGATGGTCTCGGAGCCGTCTTCGCCTTCGACCGTTTTTACCGAAGCTTCATCAGGCCCGCTCAGCTTCGTAACCTGGCCCTTTTCCGAAATCTCGAAGCGCACGAAACCGTCGACTGGCCGGTAACC
>CACZAR010000145.1 GCA_902779135.1 uncultured Coriobacteriaceae bacterium
CGCCAGGATCTCACGAGCCTGGGGAGCGCTCTTGCCGCGGATGAGGTCCACGACGACGCGGGCCTTGCGGGGGGAGACGCGCACGTAGCGCGCGATTGCTCTAGTTTCCATTGCTCATCCCTCCTATCGCTTGCCCTTGTCGGCGGAATGACCGCGGAAGGTGCGGGTCGGGGCGAACTCGCCCAGCTTGTGGCCGACCATGGATTCGGTGATGTATACGGGCACGTGCTTGCGACCGTCGTGAACGGCGATCGTGTGACCAACCATCTCCGGGAAGATGGTGGAAGAGCGCGACCACGTCTTGACGACGTTCTTCTCGCCGGCTTCGTTCATAGCCACGATACGACCAAGGAGGCGCGGCTCGACGAAAGGCCCTTTCTTCAAACTTCTGCTCACTGTTACTCCTTAACGTATAGCCGCTTACTTCTTGCGCCTGCGGATGATCAGGCGGCTCGAAGCCTTCTTCGGATTGCGGGTGCGATGACCCTTGGTGGGAACGCCCCACGGGGTGACCGGGTGACGACCCGAGGACTTGTTCTTGCCCTCGCCGCCGCCATGCGGGTGGTCGATCGGGTTCATGACAGTACCGCGAACGGTCGGGCGGATGCCCAGCCAGCGGCTGCGGCCAGCCTTGCCGATCTTGATGTTGGAGTGCTCGGCGTTGCCGACTTCACCAACGGTGGCGCGGCAGGTGAGCAGCACGCGGCGCATCTCGGAGGAGGGCATGCGCAGGATGGCGTACTTGCCTTCCTTGCCCATCAGCTGGATGCTGGTGCCTGCGGAGCGGGCCAGAGCGGCACCCTTGCCGGGCTGAAGCTCGACAGCATGGACGAGCGTACCGACGGGGATGTTGGCCAGCGGCAGAGCGTTGCCGGGCTTGATGTCAGCCTCGGGGCCGGAGATGACCATGTCACCAACATGCAGGCCCTTCGGATGCAGGATGTAACGCTTCTCGCCGTCCACGTAGTGGAGCAGAGCGATACGTGCAGTGCGGTTCGGATCGTATTCGATCGTGGCAACCTTGGCGGGCACGCCGTCCTTGTTGCGCTTGAAGTCGATGATACGGTAACGACGCTTGTGGCCACCGCCCTGATGGCGAGTGGTGATGCGGCCGTTGTTGTTGCGGCCGGCATGCTTCTTCAGCGGCGCAACAAGCGACTTCTCCGGCTTGCTCCTGGTGATTTCCGCAAAGTCGGAAACCATCATGAAGCGGCGTCCCGGTGAGGTCGGCTTATACTGCTTAACTCCCATTCTTCCTTCTTCTTTCTTCCACGAGGATCCAGGCTTCGTAGAGGTTCGCCCGTTCCTCTTTTCTTAGACCCTTGCTCGCACGCCTCGTCGTACCCCAAGGGCCCCTGCACTTCGTGGATCGCGATTGCCGGCTGGCGTTTGAGGAGGCAAACGCCCCGACTCCGTAATCCACGCGTCCGGGTGTGTCCATGCACAGCTAGACGCAAAGAAACATTATAGAGACGCCCAGTTGAGGGCGCAAGAACGGGTTTTTACGCACACAACCTGCCCACACTTGCTTTATTTGAGACAGCTTGGGCAATGCGGATGGCCGAATGTATTTCACTCGCCGCTTCGTCGCCTCGAACTAACTTTTCTGCCAAATTCAGGCAGAAAAGTGGATTTCTCGGCTCCTCGGGCTTACCTCGATGAAATACATTCGGCCATCCGCATTGCCTAAGCTGCCACCAGAAAGCAAGAGCGCGGCAATTTGCCGCGCTCTTGAAAACCGTTCAATTACTATGACGCTTTATTCGGCCGCAGCTTCTTCTGTGGCTTCTTCGTCGTCCTCGCCCTTGACCTTGATGTCGGCATGCTCGACGAGATGCTTGGCAGCGCAGAGGCGCTGGGCGGACTCGCGCAGCGAGAAGCCCAGACCGCCAGCTTCGAGCTGCTTGCGCAGACGCTCGGGCTGACGCGGGTTGATGCTCTTGCACACCTCGAGGACATCCTGGTCGGTGTAGGACAGGTTGAAGTGACGGTAGTAGGCGTCGAGCGCGTAGCCCTGGACGAGCTGCTGGCGCGTCTCAAGCATGAGGAACATGCCAACCTGCTGCTCGCCACCCTGCTGCTGGACGAAATCTTCCCACGTGACACCCTGCTGCTGGACGTTGTTCTTCATCTGGCGCAGCACGTCACCACGCGTGCCCTCGTAGATCTCGTCGGGAATCGAGCCCTCGAAGCGCTTCGCGAGCTCGGATGCAGCAAAGTTGCGCTTGTAATCTTCGTAGTACACGCGACGCTGGCTGTCGGAGTTCTCAGCGATCTTGGCGCGCAGGTCGGCGAGGTCCTTGGCCATCGGCATGTTCTCGCGTACCCAGTCATCGTCGATGATGGGCAGCTGTGACTTCTGGATCTCGATAACCTCGACCTTGGCCTCGTACTCCTCCATGATCTCGTTGTCGTTCTCGTCGAGACCGGGGCCTTCGAACTTGAAGGTGCGCACTTCGCCCGGCACCATGCCCATGATGCCTTCGTCGAAGCCGACGGGCATGTAGCCCTCGCCCACCGAGTAGGTGCGCTGGTTGACCGTCAAGCCGGGAACTACTTCGCCGTCTTTCCAAGCTTCGATCTTGAGCAGCGCGTTGTCGCCCTTCTCAATCGGCTTGTCGTCGGTCTTGACGTAACCGCTGTACATCTCGGCCATCTTGGCGATCTCGCGGTCGACGGCTTCCTCGTCGCTTTCGAACGGATCGACCGTGAACGAGACGGGCTCGTAGGACGTGAGCTCGTACTGCGGCTTGGGCATGACGTCCAGCTCGAACTGGAACGTGCGGCCACGGCGCATGATGCCCTTCGGCTGGGCGATCGGCATGTACGCCGGTTGAATGTTGTGCTTCGAAATGGCTTTGGGGACGAGCGCCTCGACGGCCTGCTGCACGACGAGTGCATCGAGGTCCTTGATGCCCATCTGCTCGGCTGCTGCCTGGGCAGGCGTCTTGTCAGGTACCGGCGGGATGCCCATCTGGTTGCAGAACTGGACACCAGCGTTGTTGAGCGCTTCGCTGACTTCGGCGGTCGACGCGGTCACGTCGAGATGGATCATGCCGTTCTCGCCCTTTTTCTTCACTACCTTCATTGCTTATATCCTCCCTCATGGGTTTGCATACGCAAACCGACATTGTAGCGTAAAACGAAGGCTGCAAGGAAAACTTCTCATGTTGTTCAGGTACCGGGCGGCGGGATGGACTCGCTCGACGCTTCGTCGCCTCGAACTAACTCGTTCGCCAAGGACGGGCGAACGAGTGGATTTCTCGGCTCCTCTGGCTTACCTCGCTACGCCCATCCCGCCACCTGGTACCTGAACAGCATTATTCGTTGCTCTTGAGGCTTTCCACCATGTCGACTTTCGCGAGCTTGGGAAGCATGAGGAGCATGCTTATGGCGCTGAACACGAGCGTCATGACGAAGGCCCACACGAAGCTCGGGGGGTGGATGGCACGGCCGAACATAACTTGGTCGACTTCAGCTGTCGTGACGACGAAACCCTCGAGGAAGACGCCAAGCACCAGGCCGAGGGCGGCGCCGAGGATAGCGAGCAAAGCGATTTCTCGGAAGATGTATTCATTCGTCTCGCGGCGGGTGAAGCCGAGCACCTTCAAGGTGGCGATCTCGCGGATGCGCTCCTCGATGTTGATGTTCGTGAGGTTGTACAGCACGATGAACGCGAGTGCGGCGGCAGACACCACCAACACGACGACGATCAAGTCGACGCTGCGCAGCATCGTGCGATAGGTGTCTATTACCTCATCGTTGTAGGTGAGCGTTTTCACGGCGCTGCTCGCGCGCAGCTGCTCGTCAAGGCGCGAGCGCACATCAGTGTCGTACGTGATGTTCGCATAGATGGCGTTCATGCGCGCCGGTTTGCCGACGACGCGCTCGTAGGTGTCCTCAGTCATATAGATATAGTTGTAGATGTAGTTCTCCACGAGCGCGCCGACCTCGAACTCGTAGACAGTCGAGGTCGCGTTGCCCATCGAATCCTGTGGGCTCACGCGAATGACGTCGCCCACGCCGATGCCGAGTTCTTGGGCCATTTTCTCGTTGAGCAGCACGGTGTCGCCCTCGATTGAGAGCGGCTCATGGCCTTTGCGCGTTCGCAGCACTTTCATCTGCGCGAACGCTTCAGGATCGTCGGGCACGACGATGTCGATGCGCTTGTCACTGGCGCGCGGGCCGCTTGCCAGCATGGTCTCGGTATACGCATCCGTCGACGACTCGATGGCACCCGATTGCGCAA
>CACZAR010000146.1 GCA_902779135.1 uncultured Coriobacteriaceae bacterium
CGAGCTGTTCCTATGCGACCTATACGGCGCCCCTGAACGAGCCGCCGATTTCCCCGACCTCGTCTTCGAGCCGATCGTCACCTCGCGCGCAGGCGTCGTCTGGCACGGCAAGCTGCCCCAACGCTTCAGGGGGAAGATCCATCGCGAGCAGATCGCCAACTTTCCCCTGACCGTCGACTCGCATCGCGAAATGATGAGGCTTGCCGAGTACATCATGGAGGACTACCCCCTCAACGACATCCGGATGGGCGTCGCAAATCCGAAAGGCCGCATCGAGTACCTCGGAACATCCGAGGGCGTCGCCTCGCTCTACGATTCGTTCGGCTACACGCTCATACAGTCGAACCCGAAGCTCGCCAACAAGAGCCTGCATTTCGTGCCGTTCTCAACGCCTCGGTCGATCATGCAGATTGGGTTCTTCTACAACAAGAAAGCACGCCCCAACGTGCGCGCCCGCCACATCATCGAGGTGCTACGCCAACACATCCGCAACAACTACGCTGACTATCTCCAGAAGTACCCGATTTAGAAAAAACTGTCGCTGAGGGTTTTCAACAGCAAACGCGAGGCAACCTTCTTAGTCGTCCCCGCATTCTTGACGCAGATACGAGAAAGGGCCGCCCGAAGGCGGCCCCAAACGGAAGATGCATCTAGAGGCTAAAGGAACTTCACGGCGGTACCGTATGCAAGCATTTCCTGGGTGCCCTCCATGACCGAGGCGCTCGCATAGCGCATGCAGATGATGCCATCCGCCCCGAGCCGCTGAGCCTCGGCAACCATGCGCTGCTCGGCGACGGTGCGACCCTCGTTCATCATGTCGGTGTAGCTCTTGATCTCGCCACCGGCGATATTCTTTAAGCCAGCCATGAGGTCGCGGCCGATATGCTTGGACGTCACGATGTTGCCTCGAACCAACCCGAGCACCTGCACTTGCTGACCAGGAACGATATCGCATGTTGTAATGATCATCGCGTACTCCCTTCGATTAGATGAAATTACATTGCTGCAGATTATCCTACACGATTCCCTTTCCGTGAAACAGAAGCGCAGCAAAAAGGGGCCGCCGAAGCGACCCCTTTTATGAGTCATTGGGACTGTCCCAACGACTCATCTACTTCTTCTCAGCGTAGAGCACGTTGTCTTTCGACTTCTCCCAAGCAGGCAGCTCGAAGAAACGGAAGCCGCGGTCGCGCAGCTCCTCCTTCTTGGCAGCTGCAGCCTCGCCAATCGTGAGCGCGTCGCACGGACACGAGTTCACGCAGTAGGGCTTGTCGCCCTTGGCGATGCGGCTCGGGCACTTCACGCAGCTCTGCGACCAAATGGGAATCCAGCTCATGTGAAGGTTCGGCCACGTACCAGCCGGACGGTCAATACCCTCGCCCGAACCCTGCGTGCGGACGGTCAGCCAGAATTCCTCATCGGGCAGGTTGTTGCCCACCTTGCAGGCGAGCGAGCAGGTCCAGCAACCGATGCAGCGCTGGAGGTCGACCAGGATGGTCTTCTCGTTGATCTCAGTCATCTCACTACCCCCTTACGCCTCGACCTTGCGCACGTCGCATGCGCAGTCCCAAATCGTGTCCCAAGCGCCAGCCATGCCGCCGATGCCACCCGTACCGAAACCGGGCTGGTAGCCGCCGATGGCCTCGACGCACTTCACCCAGTTCTCGGCGCGGTCGTCGATGGTCTCGAAGCTGCCCAAGGGCACGATGAGCTCGGAGTACATGCCCTCGTCGAATGCCTCGTGACGCCAGCCGAACCACACTTGCACCGTTCCAGGCGGGATCACCTGATCGAGCTTCATCTCGATGACCACGTGGCCGCGGCCGTTGTAGACCTCGACCATGTCGCCGTCCTTGATGCCTTCGGCTTCCGCATCGATGGGGTTCATGCGACCGGTCGGCTTGCCACCGGACAAGCCAGCCATAACTGGGTCGTCGGTGAACATCGACTGCATGAAGAAGCGCTGGCGTCCGCTGAAGAAGTGGTACTTGCCCTTAGCCGTGCCGTTGGCAAGCGCGGTGGGCGTGGGAGCCTCGAGCGGCGGCAGGTACTTGGCGATGGCGTCGTCGACGCAGACCAGACGCTCGCAGTAGAACTCCATGCGTTTGTGCGGCGTGTCGAACTGCATTCCCATGAACGGGTCCCAGTTCACTGGCGGCGTAGCGGCGCGCACCAGCTTCTCTTCCTTCAGGCGCTCGTAAGTGAGCGGCGGCTGGATTCCGGCAATCATCGGCCACTTCGATTGGATTCGGATGTCGATCCACTCCTCAGCCGTCTTGTCGAAGTACTCACCCAGGCCTACACGCTTGGCCAGCTCGGAATAGACGAACGTCGGGTCCTTGGCCTCGCCGATCGGCTCGATGGCCGGCTCTTGCAGCACGATGTGGTTGTAAGCAGCCGACGCGACAAGCTCGTAGCGCTCGAACGGCATGCAGTCGGGCAGCACGTAGTCGGCGTACTCGCCGGTGTCGGTCATCCAAATATCGATGTCGACGATGAGCTCCATCTGCGGGAAAATCTCGTTGAGCCACAGCCCACGGTTCGGGCAGTTGTGGACGGGATTGCCCGCAATGACCCAGAATGCCTTGATCGGATACGGCTTCTGCGTCTTGACCTGCTCGATGAACTCGGCCTGGCGCAGCAGCTTGCCTTTGTAGTTCTCGCGACCTTCGGGCATGGTGATGGGCTGGTCGTTGAATACCATGGGGAAGCCGGCGGGCAGCATTTCGGACGTGACGCCCGCGCCCGGACGACCAAGGTTGCCGGTGAGCGCACCCAGCAGGTAGAACGAGCGGTACGACTCGCCCTGGTTCTGATAGCGCAAGCCCAGCGCACCGAAGATGTAGGCATTGGGAGCGGCCACGTACTCATCGGTCAGGCGAACAGCAACGTCTGCCGGAACGCCGGTGATGGGCTCTTGCCACTCAGGCGTGTATTGGGCGACGTGCTCACGCAAGCGCGCGAACGCGGTCTTGCAGGGCACGCCATCAACCACATGCGCACTGTCGAGCTCAGGCTTGTCGCACGGAAGCGCCTGCTCACCGAGAACGGCATCTACAGCCGCAAGGAGATCGAATCGCGCAATGAGATCCGCGTGGAGAAATACTGCAGCGTGGTCACGATCGAAGCGCGGACTCTGGACCAGATGATCCGCCGGGGCATTTTCGGCGCGGTGAACGCCTACCTGGCCAGCCTGCCGCAGAACTTCTATTACGAAAAGCAATTGTACGAGGAAGTCGGCCGGATGGGGAACGATCTCTATGCCGCCGTCGGCCGCCTGGAAAGCCATCTTGCCGAGCTGGACGGCGCGGATGAAGAGGAACGCCTCTCCATCTGCAGCGATAAGCTGACCGCCGCGATGAAAGACTGCCGCGCGGTCGTCGACAAGCTCGAAACGGTCGTAGACAGCCGCTTCTGGCCGTATCCGACCTACACGGAACTGCTGTTCGCGATCTGAGCCGGAAACTGAGAAGCTCCGACGGGAAGCCATAAAGGAGAATGCATGGAAAAGAAAGAACTGCTTTACGAAGGAAAGGCCAAAAAGGTCTACGCGACGGACGACCCCGAGCTGCTGATCGTCTCCTACAAGGATGACGCCACCGCCTTCAACGGCAAGAAGAAGGGCACCATAGTCGGGAAGGGCATCATCAACAACGAAATGAGCAATCGCCTGATGGCAAAACTTGAAAAAGAAGGGGTTCCGACGCATTTCGTACGGCAGCTGAGCGAGCGCGACACCCTCGTAAAAAAAGTCCGGATCGTGCCGCTTGAGGTCATCGTGCGCAATATCTCGACCGGTTCCTTCAGCAGACGCTACGGATTTCCGGAAGGCGTCGTCTTCGACGAGGCGACAGTCGAATATTCTTACAAAAATGATGAATTGAACGACCCGCTGATCTGCGATGCCCACATCCTGGCGATGAAGCTGACCACGAAGGAAGAGCTCGAAACGATCAGGAATTACGCCCTGCGCGTCAATGAGGTCCTGAAGACGTTCTGGCTTTCCTGCGGCGTTACGCTTGTCGATTTCAAGCTGGAGTTCGGCAGGCTCGCGGACGGGACTATCATCCTGGCCGATGAGATCAGTCCGGATACCAGCCGCCTCTGGGATGCTGCGACCGG
>CACZAR010000147.1 GCA_902779135.1 uncultured Coriobacteriaceae bacterium
ACTGGCCAGCAGAAGTTCGTCGACACTGGTGGACGCGTCCAGCGTTTCGCCGACAAGTTCGGTTCTGCCGACAAGCTCGTCGCCGATCGTCAGGCTGCTGCCAAGGCTAAGCGTGCCGCTGAGGTCGCTGCTGCCGAGGAGAAGCGCAAGGCTGAGCGCGACGCGAAGGCTGCCGAGAAGGCCAAGCGCGCTGAAGAGTGGGCCAAGAAGGCTGCCGCTCAGGCCGAGAAGGACGCCGCTGAGGCTGCAAAGGCTGAGGCTGCTGCTGAGGCCGAGGCTGTCGCTGATGCTGCTGCAGAGGTTGCAGCAGAAGAGGTCGCTGAAGAAGCTGCCGAATAAGCGCACATCACATTGGAAGTGGGAAGGCCCGAGCATAGCTCGGGCTTTCTTTTGTTGATTATGATGCGTGAACCAAGTTTCGGCAACGTTCAAGTAATCGATTATCGAGGTTTCCAGGCAAGGAAAGCCCAGACGACGTTTCGAGGCTCTGCCAGTTGCAGCATGCCGTCTACCTCGATGAGCGAATCTTCAAGCCAATTGCGAAGGCGATCAGGAATGGATTCGATTTGCTCAACAGACGCATAACCACGGGCAGCCTCTTTGGCTACCGTGACAAACTTGTCGAGCGCTTCATCAAACGTATCGAATCGCTCAATGCGCGTATTTGGGATATATGCCACTTCGGGCTTTACGCCCATTTGAATCAGGATGTTGAAAGCGTAAAGAAAGTCGTGTCCAACATGACCTTCCAGACCTGCGCGAAGGAGCAAATCGTCATCACAGCGTGGCGAAGACGATCCAGGCAGTGTAATGCAAACCCGGCGTTTGGCGACACGGTCGAGACGTTCGAGGGAATCACGCAAATCGCATGTTGCAATCGATCGCGAAGCAATGGCAACGTCGACGCATTTCGGTCCTACGCCAAACGATGCCCAATCATCCGACCAACTCATCAGCTTAAAATCGACACCTGAAACACCAAGATTTTGCTGATCGGCGATCATCACATCGAGCATTCCTTGTGAGAAATCGCATGCAATCACATCGCAACCCTGCAATGCCAAAGGCGTGGCAAGGGCTCCTGTTCCACAGCCCATGTCAAGCACCGTCTCATGAGCTTCGATGCCAGCAAGGCGAAGAAACTCAGCAACATACCCCTCTTGCGATCCGTGTTTGACAGGAAACGATTTTGCTTTGGCGTCCCAGATAGTCGAATCATCTGTCTTTTCTCGGACGACCTGGAGTTTCTTCCACTCTTCATTCCAGTCGGTTGCGATGAGGGAGGGAATGAATTCATCGTTTGACATGAATCGTTGCCTTTCTTTTGATGCTGCGTTAGCCTCATTCGATGAGAGTCAAGTGATGAAGGTGCTCAATTCCATATATCTAGACGCCTTTTGCAAAAAATGTCGCTTATGTTGTGTGCCATAGATAATATACTCGAAATCGTTCAAGAGGAATAAAGTCGGAAAATGCGAGTGACGAGTCGCACGTATCCGCAAAGAAGAGAGAGGCGAGCCATGCAAGTCGAACTGCTCTATCATACTCCCGATCCTGAGCGCGCAGTGGCTACGGCCGCCCGTCTGTGCTATGCGCCGGTTGGCGCGTCGGAACTCATGGAAACGCTCGATGAGGAACGGATTCACAAGGTTCTAAGCACCATCATGACCGGCGGCCATTTCTCCACACTCGAGCATGCGAGCTACACGTTCGCGATCGATGGTGTGTCTCGCGCTTTGACGCATCAGCTCGTTCGCCATCGTCTCGCAAGCTTCAACCAGCAAAGCCAGCGCTATGTCAAATTCGCTGATGGGCTCGAGACGATCAAGCCTGATTCAATCGCGGAGAACGAAGAGGCGAACAAGCTCTTTGACGACATGATTGCAAAGACCGTTGAAGCGTACCAGGCGTTCCTCGCAGCAGGCATTCCCGCTGAGGATGCTCGTTACATTCTGCCTAATGCCGCCGAGACGAAGATTGTCGTCACCATGAACATTCGCGAGCTGCTGCATTTCTTCAGCGTTCGTTGCTGCAACCGTGCTCAGTGGGAGATTCGCGATCTTGCATGGCGTATGCTTGAGCTTGTGCGTCCGACTGCACCGTACATCTTCGCAGAAGCCGGTCCCAACTGCGAACGCGGTGCATGCACGGAGGGCAAGATGACCTGCGGCAAGCCTTACGAACGCGTGAAGAGAGATTAGCTTAGGTTTCGGAACAGCTCGTCTTGTACTGCTGAGCCTCCTTTCTTGACAAATGGCTTTACGTTGGAAACTAACCAAAAAGGGTCAGTCCCTTTTTGGTTAGTTGTATTATTCCGTGCCATGGCAGAACAAATGAAACAGAAAAGCGATCTCTCGAGGGCGTTTTCAGAGGACGGCGCGCTTAAAACGCATGTCGGCGGGCAAGCGTTGCTCGAAGGCATCATGATGCGCGGAAAGTACAACTGGTCGGTTGCCGTGCGTGAGCCCGAAGGGACGATTTACCTCGAAGAACATGACCTTGCCAGCGGTAAAGAGAAAAACGGCTGGTTGTATTGGCCCTTTATCCGTGGTTGCCGTGCATTCGTCGAGTCGTTGGCGCTCGGTTACAAAGCGCTTTCGATTGCCGCCGAACACGCTTTCGTTGAAGAAGACGAAGAAGAAGAGAGCAGGGAGCTCGAAACTACAAAGCAACTTGCTGAAATCAACGAATCGCAAGTAAAGATTTCAAATGAAGCCTCAGTTGCCGAGCCACCGCATGAGTTTTCGTGGAAAGACGACTTCGGCAATCCGGACGAGGCACTTGAGGCGCTTGGAGCGCAGACGACGCTCGAAATTGTGAACGAACCCGAGCAAGAGCCTGCGTCTGTCGCGGTTAAAGACAAGCCAAAGGAGAAGCAACCGCTTCTCGATGATAAGGCAATGATGCTGTCGATGGCGCTTGGTCTGGTGTTGGGCGTGGTTCTGTTCATCGTGGCGCCTGCGTTCGTCACTAATTTAATCGTCGGCGAATACGACGACAAGACGCTGACATGGAACATCGTCGACGGCTTGCTGCGCATAGCAATATTCGTGTTCTACATTTGGCTTATCGGGCGCATGGAAGACATCAAGCGCATGTTCGGCTATCACGGAGCTGAGCACAAGACAATCCATTGTTTCGAGCACGGGCTTCCGTTAACACCTGAGAATGCACGCAGCTTCCCACGCTTACACGTGCGTTGTGGTACGGCGTTTTTGATAATGGTCATGATCATCGCAATATTCGTGTACACGGTCACGCCGTTAAACTTGCTCATCGGCGCTTGGGGCGTGCCCGACGGACCGCTCAAGCTCACGCTTGTGATTATCGTGCGCATCTTGTTGATGCCAGTAATTGCCGGCGTTGCATACGAGATTACCGTCAAGTGGGCTGGCAGCCATCCTGATAATCCTCTAGTAAAGGTCATTCTCTGGCCAGGTATGCAGATGCAACGTTTGACGACGCGCGAGCCTGATGACGGCCAAATCGAATGCGCCATCGCCGCAATGCAACTCGTTCTCGACCGTGAGCAGCGCGAAGAGGCGATTGCTGCTAGCCAATCGGCATAGAATGCGATTCGCTCGTTTTCGTTGACGACGCATCGAACGATGTAAACAGCAGTCATGCATTATGATTGTAAGAACATGAATATGCTCAATGAAACTCGTTGAATCAGGATGCATATGGTCGATATAAAGATATTTCTCGCTTCATCGATCGTTGAGTTCGAAAAAGAACGAATGGAGTTGAGCAACCATATCCTGCGCTTGAACAACCAATACCATAAGCGCGGAGTTTATTTCACTTTGGTCATCTGCGAGAACCTTTCAAGCGAACTTGTGCGTGAAGGAAAGCAGGAGGAATACAACCGCGAAATCGAGGATAGCCAATACGTCTACATTCTGGTTGGGAATAGGCTCGGTTCATATACGCGAGAAGAATTCGACATCGCATTGCGGCATTTCCAAGAAAAGGAATCACCTCGTATCCATACGTTCTTTGTGCACGAGGCCTATGGAATTGAGGCAGACGAATCTGTCCGCGCTTTCATGGACTACATCGATAAGGAATTGAATCATTACTACAACGAAGTCGACAACATCGATCTCGACGGGCAGGAAATGTTTTCTGTCGAGAGCTTGCCGTTGTATCGGAACAACGAAGCCCTGAGAAACGTGCGCGCAGAGCTCGAAGATGCAAATAACGAATTCGTGCGCTTGCGGACCGCGATGCTAGACGATCCTGGAAATGATGAAGTGCTAAGTGACCTCATGGACGTTCAGGCTCGTCGAACTAAACTTTCCGACCAGGTTTCGCAGATGGAACGGTCAGTTCTCGAAAGCTGTAATCTGGTAAGAGAGAAAGGCCGCATTGGTTCGCAGCTCGATTGGCGTGAACGTCAAGCACTCGATCTTGTAAACAAGGGTGATTTGAAAGCTGCAAATGCTATATTGCGCGACGCCTTGTGGGATAGGGAGTTTGTTCAAGCTACCGAAATCGGCGAATCTGCTGTCGACAAGTGTCGAGAATACCTGTCGGGAAAGCGCTTGCTCGCGAGTAATCTCAAAGCATTGGGTGTTACAGCGAAATCAGAACAAGAAATCACGGATGTTTACGAACTTATTTGCGCAACTGCCGAGAAATGGCAGGTTGAGCTTGATGCTCTCTGCGAATATGCGGAGTTTCTGCAAATGCAACGTCATTACACGCGATCGATCGAGGTTGCTGAGCGTTGCGTGAAACGTTACGAGCTCGCTGGCGATGTGAAACCCGAAGAGTTTGCGCGCCTCTATAAAACGGCAGGTACAAGCTATTACCATGCACATGATTACGTTAACGCTATCGACCGTCATGGACGAGCAGTCGGTCTTTACGAGCAATTAGCTACTGAGGCTCCTGCACTGTACGAGCGGATGCTTGTCGATGCGTACAACAATTTGGCTAGCGACTATGCCAGTGTGAAGGACCAAGTAAAGCGTGAATCGTACCTGTTGAAAGCCCTTGAAATTGGCGAGCGCCTACTGCAAGTCGATCGTATGGGAACTGCGGAAATCGTTGCAAGCACTTATAACCGCTTGGCAATAGCAAACAACCGAATGAACAGAAGCGAAGACGCTGAAACGTATCATCTGAAAGCCTTGGAGCTGAGGCGGATGCTTGCAACGAGCGATCCGAAACGATATGAGCCGGTGTTGGCTGAGACATTCAACAACCTTGCTTATCTTTGCAAGAAGCAAAACCGTCATGAAGAGGCTGAAGCGTATTACAAAGATTGCATCGAGATACGACGCCGAATTTCTGCTGAGAACCCTTCCGCCTATGAAACGAAACTTGCCCTGACTTTAGCTAATTATTCTGAGCTGCTGCATGATGAGGGACGTTTTGCCGAAGCAGAACCATGCGCTCGGGAATCAGTGAGCATCCGCGAGAGATGGACCCGCATGGATGAGGCTTCCTTCAGCCCAGGGCTTGCGATATCGCTGAAGCGACTAGCGGATATATTGCGTGACTGTGGTGACCCAGCGCGTGTGGACGAAGCCGAGGAATGCTATCGGCGTTCGCTAAGCATACGGCGAAAACTTGCCGAAAAAGAGCCAGTGCCTAACGAGACGTCGATTGCATCGATCTGCTCGTCTCTTGCTGTCATGCTTGCCGATTATCAACGTCTAGAAGAGGCGGAAGCTCTCTTTGCTGAAGCAGTGGTGCTGCAAGGAAAGTATTCGACCCGAGAGGGCACGAGTGATGACCGTAAGATGGCTCGAATCTTATGCGAATACTCTCGCGTCTTGCATGCAATGGGTCGTGATACTAATGCGTTGGATAATCTTGAAGCAGCTTGTGTCTTGTACGAACAGCTTGCCGAGAAGAATCCACGCGCGTATGAGGGCGAATATGCTCACGTATGCAGTGAACGTGAGTCTTTGCGTTCTGAAATAAAGTCGTAAGAGACTTTGCATGGTTTGAAAAGACGTAATAGTAGGGATAGTTGGATAGCAAGAGATAGGAACGCCATGATTAACTCGATCATCGAACAACAAGTGCAGAACACTACTCAAGAGCTTCTCGATGACAAGACGATAAAAATCTTGAAGGGTGTCAGAAGAATTGCATCCAAGCAGGGCGGAGAGAACGCAATCGAAAACTACCAGCTGCTTGGAAAACGGACGCTAATCGCCTTGGGCATTACCATCGTTGCTGTGCAGGCGGTTTCATCTGCCGTCGGTTTCGTGGTGTCGCGAAAGTCCGAGGAACAGCGAATCGAACGAATCGTGCGTCGCGTGCTTGAAGAAGAACGCCAGAAAGCTGAGAACGAGTAAATCGCGGAGCTGCTTTATAAACGTCCACGCCCAAGTACAACGTCGTACAACGGTTTCATAACGGTTTCCGATGATGGTTTCGAACTGCGGAAGGCTTTCCGCAGCTAGCCGATTTGCCACTTTCAACACTTTTTATATGCACCGCATCATAATCGTGTATCCTTTTACATCGTGCGCCACAGTTCAGTGGCTCTGAACGTGTCCGCGTAAGCGGCGATTAAGCCCACACACGTTAAAAAACAAAGGGCAACCGTGTGAATGACGAGAGCCGTGCAATTCGGCCTCAGAACAGGAGAAGCCAGTGAAACTGGTTGTAACTGAGAAGAACGACGCTGCCGAGAAGATTGCGCAGCTGCTCGGAACGAAATCCAAGAAAGATAAAGTTTTTAACACACCTGTCTACCGTTTTGAGGTTGACGGTGAAGAATGGGTCACCATCGGCCTTCGCGGCCACATTCTCGAGCCTGATTTCACGCCTCAGCTCGTTTACAAGAAGCGTGGGGGATGGCGTGGTGTTACGGCAGATGGAGAAGTTGTCGAAGCAGATGTTCCCTCGAGCCTTCCCAAACCTCCATTCAAGAAAAAGAAGCCGTTTTCCGAGGATGGCGTTGATCTGAAGGGCTGGAAGATGGAGGCGCTGCCGTATTTGGCTTATGCGCCTATCGAGAAACTTCCAAAGGAAAAGGACATCATCAGATCGCTTAAGAACCTTGCGAAAAAGGCAGATTCGGTGTGCATCGCAACCGACTTCGACCGCGAAGGCGAACTTATCGGCTCAGATGCTCTTTCGTGCATTAAGCAGGTCAACGAAACGGCGCCGGTATCGCGCGCACGCTATTCCGCGTTCACAAAAGAAGAGATCACGCATGCGTTCTCGAATCTGACCGAGCTGGATGAAAACCTTGCGGCTGCAGGTGAGTCGCGCCAGGATATCGACCTTATCTGGGGCGCTGCCCTTACTCGTTATTTGACGCTCGTGAAGTTCGCGGGTTACGGTAATGTTCGAAGCTCCGGTCGCGTGCAAACGCCAACGCTTGCTCTGATCGTTGCGCGCGAACGCGAACGATTGGCATTCAAACCCGAAGACTATTGGGTAATTCGCGGGTTGTTTGGCGAGGGCGACGACAAGTTCGAAGCGCCTCATGCAACCGCAAGGTTTAGATCAGAAAAAGCAGCTCAGGCTGCCATGGATGTCATTGACGGCGCAAAGAATGCCCTTGTTGCAGGTATCGAGAAGAAGAAGCGTACGGTGCGTCCGCCTGCGCCGTTCAACACAACAAGCCTCATGGCTGCAGCTGCGGCTGAAGGCATCAGCCCTGCGCGCACGATGCGAATTGCGGAAAGCCTCTATATGGACGGCTATATCTCATATCCGCGCGTCGACAACACCGTCTATCCATCATCCCTCAATCTGGCCGAGGTTGTGCGGACGCTTTCCGGCAATCCGGCATACGCAGACTATTGCAACAAGTTGCTTGCTGGCGGAAAGCTGCATGCGACACGCGGCAGCAAAGAGGAGACGGACCATCCGCCGATTTACCCGACAGCTAAAGCAACGCCCGACGATCTTCCTGCTGCCGAATACAAGCTCTATAACCTTGTTGCGCGTCGATTCCTTGCAACGCTTTCCGATGCCGCAACCGTTGAAGGCACAAAAGTGACTCTCGAAGTGCCAAGCCGGGTTCAGAGCAATCTATCCGTACGGGCTTAAGAAAGATGAGCAGCTGCCCGCTCTTGAAGAAGGTGCGTTGATAACCTTCAATGGTGCAAAGTGCACCAAGAAGCAAACGGAGCCTCCTGCGCGTTACAGCCAGGGAAAGCTCATTCAGGAAATGGAGAAGCTCGGGCTCGGTACGAAATCGACACGCCATTCGATCATCGAGCGCCTTTACACGGTAAAGTACATCCAAAACGACCCGATTGAGCCTTCGCAGCTCGGCATGGCTGTCATCGACGCGCTCGATCAATATGCTCCTCACATCACCCATCCGGAAATGACTTCCGAGCTGGAAGATGGGATGAGCGAAATCGCAGCAGGCACGCGTACGAAAAATGACGTTGTCATGAACTCGCGCAACCTGCTTGCAAAAGAACTCGAAGCATTGCTGCCGATGAAGGAAGAGGTAGCGACTGCTCTAGCGGATGCCGTCGCTGCTGACGCTTACGTTGGAACCTGTCCGAAATGCGGAAAAGACTTGCAGATTCGCGCGTCCCAAAAGACGCACGGCATGTTCATCGGCTGTTCGGGCTGGCCCGAGTGCGATGTGACATATCCATTGCCAAAGGGGAAGATCGAGGCTCAGGAAACGAAATGCCCAACCTGCGGTATGCCGCAGGTAAAGGTAAGCGCATTCCGTGCGAAACCACGTGTAGTCTGCATTGACCCGAACTGCTCGACGAACAGCGAACCGGATGTCGTGGTCGGCATCTGCCCGACATGCACCGATCGTGGAATCATGGATGCGAAACTCATTGCGCAAAGAAACCCACGCACCCTCAAACGTTTTATTCGATGCGAACATTACGACATTTGCGAGACGAGTTACCCGCTCCCGCAATACGGCGAACTGACCCCAACTGAAGACGTGTGCGAGGCATGTGGCGCGCCAATGGTGATCATCAAGACGGCTCGTGGGCCTTGGAAGCTTTGTCCAAATTTCGATTGTCCCTCAAAGGAAGAAGAGAAAGCAGCAAAGAAAAAGCCGCGTCGTAAGGGCAAATCGACAAGGAAGAAGAAGCAGTAGGTCGATTGCTGAACAAACGCCCCAGTTTGTATTGCATTGAGATTGGATAGCCGTCCATGAAAACGATAACGAGAGAAATCGTCGAGCAAACAGTTCGTAATGCTTTGCCGGATCTTGCTTTCGATGTTCCGGGTGATGTTCTTGCAGGGCTAGAAAGAGCCCTCGAGATCGAAGAGGACCCCCGTGCTTCAGAAGCACTGCGCCTCTTAGTAGAAAACGCACGCATAGCCAGCGAAGACCGCGTAGCTATTTGCCAAGACACCGGGTCGGTATGGATTTGCCTCGAAGCTGGACCAGATGTTGCTGTAGCGGGCGATGCGTTGTCGGGCGCGAACGACGCGGTTGCTGCCGTCTACACAGATTGCCGTCTTCGCAAGTCGCTCGTGCGCGATGCTTTGTTTGATCGAGCGAACACGGGGGACAACACGCCCGCATTCTGCGAAGTTTCACTTGTAGATAAACCAGGCGCACGCCTTCACATCATGTGCAAGGGCGGCGGTTCTGACAATGCGAGCCGTGTGGTCATGTTGACGCCTTCCGCAGGAAGGGAGGGCGTCGTTGAAGCGGTGCTTGCTTGTGTACGTGAAAAAGCCGCCAACGCATGTCCGCCGCTTGTTATCGGAGTTGGCATTGGTGCTACTTTCGATACTGTAGGTCATCTTGCAAAACGGGCTCTCATGCGGCCGCTTGATGTTCCGGCTGATGATGATCGGATTGCCGATTTCGAGCAAGAACTGCTCGATGCTGTTAATGCGACAGGTATTGGAGCTGCTGCTTTAGGTGGTAGGACGACCGCGCTTGCCGTTCATGTTGAAACAGCACCGTGCCATATAGCTGCATTGCCCCTCGCTATCAACATGGGTTGTTCGGCTACGAGGAGGGGTACCTATGA
>CACZAR010000148.1 GCA_902779135.1 uncultured Coriobacteriaceae bacterium
AACGCTTACGGCGACGAAGGGAACTCTCGACGTGTCAGAGGTCGATTTCGAGAGCCGCAGCGCCGAGCCGCATCAGATTACGCTGACGCTGCCTGCGAGCGGCGCAACGTCGTCGAAGGTGACGCTCGCAGGGAAGCCTGGCACGAAGGTCAACTCGGATGCCCGCACGCTGACCTATAACATAGTTCCCGCGAATGCGCCGCAGTTCAGGACGAACGCGGTCGAGATTGCGGCGATTCGCTACATCCCCGTTCCCGACACCTCGGTCAGTGTTGACGGCGATTACCTCGCGGCCGACGGGGCGCTCTCCATCTCCAAGGTCGGCGGGTCGCTTCCGAGCGGAGTGAAGGCGACTTATTCTGCCGAGAGGGACTTGATCACCTTCAGCGGCGTGCCGACGGTCGCCGGTACGTTCACGGCAGTATACAGGGTTAAGAAGGGCAAGACCGCCGGTCTTACGCTTTCCGCCACGGTGAAGGTGTCTGATCCCGCCGTCAAACAGCAGGGTGCAACCGCGCCTTTGAATCCATATGTCTTCAAGACGCGTACGTTCTCCGACATCCGCGTCATCAACAAGACGTCAAAGCGCCTTGACGGCCTTATGACGCTGACGATCCCGCGCAACGGCAAGGTCAGCGCCAAGCTTCGCGCCGTCGAGCTCGGAAACGTCTCGTTTGCTGCGAAGAACTGGTTGACCTGCGGCGTTGACGGTGCGCTGACCACGACGCTTGTCGGCGTCTCCGCCGGGGCTCAGGGCTGGTTCTTCGATGTGACAGCCAATGCGGACGGCTCGGTCGTTATAGCCGATTTCGACGACGACTACGACTGCGAGATTCCGTTCGAGTCCTATTCTGCCGCACACCCGGCGACGGACTTTGTCGGCAGCTACACGGTCAGTCTGAAGAACGGCGGGGCGTTTGAGGGGACGGCGCTGTGCGTCGGCGACGGCAGCCTCACGATGAACATGTCGGCCAAGCAGTCGAAGGCTGGCACAGTCAAGTACGCCGGCGTTCTCCCCAACGGCGTGAAGTTCAGCGGCTCGTCAACGCTCGCCCCGTATGGCTGGGACGGCGAACTGACTACGCCCGCCTGGGCAAACGCCCGCCTGCCGATTCTGTCTTTGTCGGCGCTCGACTCGGTTGCCGGCGTTATGCGGCTCGACCGCGAGCGCGCGGCTGACTACGCAAAGGCAGGCAAGGGATACAGGCGCGTCGTCTACGGCGATGTGGACGGCAAGATGCAGTGGCGGCATGCCGAGAAGAAGGCGTCGTCTGCCGACTGCGCCGTTGCCCTTGATCCTGCCGGCGGCAAGTACGTCTCGACGGAGGACTTCTCCGAGATTGTCCGCACGCTGATGGAAAGTCTTGCACCCAAGGGTATCAGCTATACCAACTTCGGCCCAGGCCGTTCGATGGGTCATTCTGTCGCCGTACGTGCCATCGCAGGCGTGAAGGACGCCCTTTCGATGACCATCCCCGTAGGCACAGGCATCCATCGCCGCATGGTCTATGTCGAGCTGGAGGAAGGCGCCGACTTCAAGACCGTGGAAGCAGCCATCAAGGCCGACCCCTACTTCGTGAACGACGAGACCCACGTGCAGCAGGTTGCCTCGGTCGATGACCTCAACGATGTGGGACACGGCGTGAACCTCACACGCAAGGGCGTGTCGGGCAAGACACACAACCAGCTCTTCGAGTTCAACATGAAGATCAACAACCCCGCCCTGACGTCGCAGGTGCTGGTCAACGTGGCTCGTGCTTCGATGAAGCAGAAGCCCGGTGCCTACACCATGATCGAAATCCCCGTGATCGATATGCTGTGCGGCGATCGTGAGGAACTGATTCGTCATCTTGTTTAAAGAATACGAACAGGCTGACGAAGCCTCTTTCGGCGCGCAAAGATACAAAGATTTTTGCACTCCGCCAAATATTTTTGCATAAAAATACGGATAACCCCGAAAGCGAGTTTTGCTTTCGGGGTTATCTTGTCATAAAACCAACAGGATTTCCACTATTGGCACTCGGACTCCAGAATGCGCTTGATGACCGTCTCGGCGGAGATCTCACGATTGGCAGCCTCAGGGATGACGAGGGAGCGTGGACCTTCGATGACATCGTCGGTGACAATCATGTTGCGACGCACGGGCAGGCAGTGCATGAAATGGACATCGCGGGTGACAGCCATCTGGCGTGCGCCCACCGTCCAACTGCGCCAATCCTCCTCGTAGAGGCCAAGCTCGGGTAGTTCGAGGGCGGGGAAGCCCTTGGGACCCACCTTGCCACCAGCCACGGCAACCTTCTCGAGGTTCTGTCCGTAGTAGGGATCGGAATAGGCAGCCCAGTTCTTGGCATAGACGAAGTCGGCTCCTTCGAAGGCCTTCATCTGGTCGTATTCGATGGTAGCGCCCTCGGTGAAACGCGGGTCGAGCTCATAGCCATGGGGATGCGTCACCACAACCTCGTAGCCGGCAGCCACGGCGAACTGTGCGAACGAGTTGGGCACAGCCTGCGGCAGACGACCGGGATGGGGCGCCCAGGTCATGACGACCTTCGGACGAGCCTGCTCCTTGTGCTCCTCGATTGTGATGATGTCGGCAAACGCCTGGAGCGGATGACCTGTGGCACATTCCATCGAGAAGACGGGCTTGCCGGAATACTTGATGAACTGCGAGAGGATCATCTCCTCGTAGTCGTCCTTCTTCGACTCGAATCGGGCAAACGAGCCCTTCATAAGCTGGCCACCGTGGTTAAGATAATACTGCAGCAAAGAATAGTCAAAGTCCTTACGCCTAGTCATGCGGATAGCGTACTCTGCCTGAAACTCGCACACGGGTTCGTTCTCAAATTGTAAACGAATGCGTGTAATGGGGCGATAGTTATACTCAATGCCAGGCAGCAGCATATCAAGCAGTCGCCAAGCCTTAACGGTAAGTCCGCCACCACACACTTTATCGCGGGGGAACGTGGCCTGATCAACTATCAAACATTCTATACCAGCCTGCTTTAACAAACTACCGCACACCGAGCCAGCAGGCCCAGCACCAACAATCAACACATCAACATGTATCATTTTATCCTTATTATTTCAATTTACTTCTTAATAAATGTCTCGCGACGCATCTTAGCATCTACACACCACTTTAGGAAGTTTGGAGCTTTGCACATGAGCCTCATTACAAAGAAACTGAATTTGGAGAAGAAGAAGTGGGCAAACTTCTCCTGAGTTCTAATCTTACTGAATACTTGGGCATTAACCTCACGGAAAGGTGTGCCAGTGGTAATGGCCTTAACAGCATTCGAAGCCGTTTGCATAGCATCGTACAACCCCTCGCAGGTAATGCGGTTAGCAAATCCGCCTGCATCGCCAATCAGGATGATACGGTCGTTTAGAGGATAATCAGTAGAGATATATATATAAGCGCCTCTGGGCTTATCGACAGGAATTCCCTTCTCGCGCATCACCTGGCGATAACGCTCAGGGGTTGTTTCGTTATCACCAAATCCCACGATGTCATGATCGATACTGGAGAAACGATAAAAATAGCCACCAGTGCCATAAGATTGCGACAGACCGAGATCAAGCGACTCGCGTTCGGCCTTGGGTACATACTGCTCCATTGCCAAAACACGGAATCCCTGTTTGGGTGTGAGATATCGGCGAACAGCGCTGTTACTGCCATCGGCACCAACAAGATAGCGGCACGCAATGCGCTCACCCGACTTCAGTGTAACGATAAGCTGCGAATCGGTTTCTTCGACAGTCTGGAATGAGCCTTTCATGAATGCTCCGCCCAGCGACTGGTAATACTTCAGCAACGCATGGTCGAACGACTTGCGCGACACCAAACGGGCAGGTTCCTTCATATCGAATTGGCAATGCGCCTTACCATCAATATCGAGCGTTATGTGCGTCATAGCTTTGTAGTTGTACTGAAGATCGGGAAACAAATTCTCGAGCAAATGCCACGCTTTAGGGCTCAATACACCACCACAAACCTTATCGCGCGGGAAATCGGCATGATCTATAATCACGCAGTCTACCCCAGCCCGCTTCAATAAGCTACCACAAACGGAGCCGGCAGGA
>CACZAR010000149.1 GCA_902779135.1 uncultured Coriobacteriaceae bacterium
TGCCTTTCTCTCGAATCTTACATTCCGCAAAATGTGATTCTAGGCAATGGCCGCTTCCGTCTCAAAGCGGCCCGTGACACCAACGTTCGGCACGCGATCCCACCGCCATACATCGAAGCGCAATTGTTCTCTATCTTGACGTCTTTCAGCGTCACATCGCCCGAACGTACGTTGATGCCGCCGCCCCGCACGGCACTTCCGCCCGTTATGGTTCCTGGACCGTTGACCGTCAAGCTGCCTTGGCAGATTATGGCGCTGCCCCTGCCGAAATCGCTGTTTTGCGACGCCGTGTTCCTGTTGATCGTGTGCCCGTTGAGGTTGATGACCACTTTGCTGCCTTTGCCGACCATAAGCGCCGTGTCGAAGTCTGTCGCCGTGATATCGTTCCTCAGATTGATGACCGTCTCCTGGTTTTGCGGGGCTTTGGCGATTAACCGGGCAATGCTGCGCCACGATTGCGTGTACTTCGCTTCAATCCAATACGAGTTTTCCGTTGCGCTGAACGTTTGGCCAGGCTGCTGGAGCCCGTATTGCGTCATGCCTTCGACGTTCCATCCTTGGAAAGCCAAGCCCGATCCCTCTGGGGCGCTGTACATGCATTTTGGCAAGCGGACTTCGGTTCCCCGTTGCATGTTGTAGGTCTTCTCGTCGCCTACGCCCTCACCTGGCTTGAACGTGATCTTGGTGTATTCGAGCCCCCCTTTGGGATAGTTGCTTATCCAGATCTTCTTCGCGATCTGCTCGGTCACGAAATCGACGTTGAGCCATCCGAGGAAGCTTCCCCGCGTGTCATCGAAGAAGGGGCCGTCACCCTCGTCTAAGGTGAAGAGCACATCGTTCACGTAGTCGGCGATGTGCACTGGCGAGCCATTTGCGATCGTAAACCCATTCGAGGATGTGTTTACATAGACAACGTGGTCTATGCCGTTATAGGGAAGCCTGCTGTCAATCTTGCCCTCTTGGGCGTAGGGGAACTTCTCGCCTTTCTCAGTGGAATCGCCGCCGTAGAATGCTTGGACGTAATCGGCCTTGGTCGCCCTATCGACCTCGTAATGGTTCTCGAATGCCATACTCACACCTGCCACGTTGCCGTGGACACTCCAACCGTTAAGCGTGTCGAGGCACATCCCGTAGTTGTAGCTTTTTACGTCAGGCGTCACGAGCACGATTTGCCCGCGTACGTCCTCGAGCTTCGGCATGCTGGTAATGTGCCAGTCGCTGCCCGTGTCTGGTTGCTTGTAAACGTAGGATTTGCCTGTCGAGGGATTGACGGCAGAAGCCCATTTCCCCGTTATGCCATTGGCGCGCTGCCATATGACCGCATCGTCTCCGGAACCCTGTTCTCTGTTGACCTGCAACAAGATAGTCTCGGTTGGATGTTTGCTCAGGAAGTCGGTGCAGTACCGCATCACCTTGTCGAATGTGAGGTATTCTTCCCCGCCAGTCCGTTTGCCGCTAGCAACTTTCGGGTAGTAGACGAAGCTGAGGGCGCGACCGGCTACGTTTTTCCCGTGGCAAACCCAAAGCCCTCCGTCTCCTTTCGACATCGTGTCCGGCTTTGTGTCGGTGATTCGTATGTCTAACATCCTCACGCCAACATCCAGCTGCTCGTCGATATCGAGGTCTTGCGTCTTGGCCCACCGCTTGCCAATCTCGGTGGCAACTAGCGTGAGCACTGCGAAATCGGCGAGCTGGGTTCTTGAACCCGTATTCGACATACCCGAATCGTGTGTGCCTGGAATGGTTATCTGATACAGCGGAAGGGAGCCTGAAATGCCGCTCATCCAGTTCTTGCCGTTAATCTTGCCGCTGGCGAGGTCGCCTTCGGTGACGATGGGCGTGTTTCGATGGCTTGCGCTTGGTTTGCAGGTAGCACCATCAATCCGAAAACCGCAATGACGCAAACGATTGCAAATAGTGCACGTAATCTAAAGCTAAGTGATGGCGCGTGCATGCAAAACTCCTATTTAAGCTGCGTTTTTGTAGATTATAAAACCCTTCCCGCTTAAATCAATCAAGCTTTACGCGCATCATCTGATTGTCGTTCGGAAGAGCGGTTGCGCACATGCGCAAACGGCCGAGGTAATCGCAAAAAAGCTCGAAAACGCCGCTTGCCCACCGTCGCAAGCGACAGTGGGCAAGCCTTCGGTGGCCTATGTTCGGCTTGCGGGCGGCGCAGGTTTGCAAGCCGCGTCGGGGTTAGTCCTTGATGCGTCTCTTCGCGAACTGCAGGACCACGATGCCCAAGATGGCCGCGCCGGCCAGTGCGCTCACCGGGGCAAGCGGGGTCTCGTCACCGGTCTTGGGAGCTTTCGTCGTGACCGTGCGCGTCTCCTCCTTGACGATGTCGACGTGCTGGTCGTAGATCGTCACCTTGTACATCTCGGAGAGCTCGGTCGACGAGGGTACGGGGTCTATGATGGTGATGCCCGTGCCCTCCATCTCGTTGACCTTGAAGATCGTGTCCTGGACCTTGTCGTAGCCCTCGGGCGCCTCGAGCTCGCGCAGGATGTAGTCCGATGATGGCCATCTTGGCGCCCTTCAGCGCCTCGTGCGTGCCCGCGTCGACCTTGGTCACGTGGATGCGCGTGATGTCGTCCGACACGCCCCAGTCGCCGGGCATCTCGACCGTCTGCTTGGCCAGCGCCTGAGGCGCGCAGAGCACGCAGGCCAGGAGGGCCGCCGCCAAGGCCATGCAGATGGCGCCAATGCGAACGGAGGGCGCCGTGGCGGTGATGTTTCGGTTGTTGCTCTTCATGATGCCTCCCTAGCGCCTATTAGCCCTGATTGTCCAGCTCGATGTTCTCGTACTTGCTGTGCCATCCGTCGTTGGCGGTCTCCTCGACGATCTTCGTGCTTATCGTGCCGTCCTCGCCGACCTCGACGGTCCAGTAGGCCGTGCGGTACGGGTCGACCGTGTGGCCCTTGGGGGCTTCGACCTCCTTGTAGAAGTACTCCTGGCCCGGGATGAGCACGACGTTCTCGAACACGATGCGGCCGGTGGCGTCTGAAGTCGCCTCCTGCAGCATCACGTCGCCGGTCGGGCTGTGCATCCACAGGGCGTACGTGCAGTCGACGAGGCCCTCGCCGCCGAAGCGCGAGCGCTTGTAGACCTCCAGGTCCATGCCCTCGCGCGTGTTGTTGAGCGTCGGCATTGCAGTGACTTCGCCGTCCTTGGCGTACGTGACCTTCGCGACGAGCTCGCCGCTTTCGGCTTGCGTGACCTCGACGGTCATGAGGATCACCGCGTCGTCGTACCTGACGCCGAACGACGCGCCCGCCTTCTCGGTGATCGTGTACTCGTACGTGCCCGGGTTCACGAACACCAGGCCCCAGTTCTTGCCGATGTCGGTTGCCTTCGCCTGGTCGAAGAACGCCACGCGTCCGCTCTCGTCGTTCGAGGCGGTGGCGATCAGCTCGCCCTTGCCGTCGTTGCCCTCGCGCAGCTCGAACGTGAACTCGCCGGGGATCATGGCGGTTGTGGCTCCGCTGTCACCGAGCTCCTCGTAGTTCACGGTCTTCTGGATCTCGGGGTAGACGCTCACTTCGCCGACACTGACGCCCTGCGCGTTCATGAGCACGCTGCGGAACCTCATAGCCGCGATGGAGTTCTTCCCCTCGTTGTTGTAGAACTCGGGGACGTCGGCTTCGCCGATGCGGTCGTATGTACCGTCGGCGTTCGGGTACAGCATGCGGTACTCAACGTCGCCATCTACCTTATTGTCTGCGACCCTGACGTGGGCGAGGTAGCATGCCTCGTCGTAGACGATACCTTGATCACTACCTGCAATCTCTTCAATCGCGTAGTAGTAGTCGCCATCAGCGACGAACTGGACTTCCCCGAACTGGCCGTCAGCTGCAGCGCCGGGAGCAACGGTTACGCTCTTGGTCGTGTAGGCGACGATCTTGCCGTCGTCCAGCATGGGGTCGTCAGCCGCCGGTTTGGCATCTGTCGGAAGCTCGATGCCGCTTTGCTTGGTCCACGTGTCCGCGCCGTCCGCGCCGAGCGAGGTCAGCTTGAAATCGAACGTGCTCGCCGCACCGGTCCCGTAGAAGATCTTCCTGAACGGTATGGATGTTTTCGCCTCCTCGGAGTTGGTGATCTTGTAGCCGTCGTCGACCTTCTCCACGGTGGTCGCGTAGTTGGCGGGCGGCACGCCGGTCACGCCGGTCTCCTCGACCGCGTAGGCGATCTCGTTGCCCTGGGCGTCCTGGCGACGGCGGTGCCGTCGGCGGTCAGCTGGATGTCGACCGTGACGCCCTCGGGCCACTCGCGCTCGGTCGCGTCGGGGTTGGCCCACTTCTTGTCGACCTCGACGGAGGTGGTCTGCTCGGTGTTGGTGACCGGGTGGTCTGCTCGGTGTTGGTGACCGTGTAGAACTCCGCCACAGTTCCCCACGTTGTCCCGCTGTCGATGCTGTATTCAACTGCGGTATCAAGATCCTCGTCTAGATCGTCTCCGTCTTCGGACACCGTAATCCGCACCTGGATGCTGGCTGGAGACGCTGTCCAGCCCTCCCAACCCTGCTCGGTAATCATATACTCGTAAACTCCCGTTGCCGAATACGATATCGGCCCGAAGCTTCCCTCGGCATCCGCGCTAGCGACAGCCGTACTCACAGTATCCGGCATCGGCGCATTGCCAACCGCTGCAAGCGTGAAGGTAACAGGCTTATTGTTGTCTTCGCCATCCTTTGGCCATTCGTTGCCCTGGGCGATTGCCTTCTTAACAGTGATGGTTGCGGAACCAGTTGCCTCTTCAGACGTCTTCGTGTTAACAAAGTGCTCGGTGATGTTTCCACTAACGGATCCGGTTGCAGACGTCGTATCGTTCTCGTACCCGTCGGGTACACCAGCTTCACCACCCGCACTCTTTAGCTCATTTATCTCGTAGCCAATATTCAGGGGAAGGCCTATTGCAGTTTTCTTTTCGCCACCCTTGATTGAAACAATTGATACCCAGCCACTCGCTACGCTATCGTCTATTTTGCTAAATGACATATCGCCATATTTGTGGCCTTCGACCAGAGAAGCCGTAATGGTGAATTCCGTATTATTGGGAACTTCCCTACCAAGCGCTATCGCATCGCTAGAGGAATTGTATGTCGCGACGCCGTTGGTAAACGTCAAATCGCCATAAGTGCCGTTAAGCGCCGGATCGCTTTCCACTGTATAGGTCATGTATTCGGGCAGGCCAGAAACTGTTATGACCTTGCCTTTCTGAGCGCGCGCCGTAGCCACGTTATTAGTAAAATCTACATCGCCATATCGTCCGCTAATCGGGTCGAGAGCAACTTTGAACAGGAATTCGGTATCGTCATCGACGACTTGACTATCTTGGTTTCTTACTTCTTTTTCAACGGTCAGATTGCCTGAGTCTGAGCGGGTGTTCACGAAACCAACGGCCTGATTAGCGCTGAGAATCACTCCAGTATCGCCAACAGCAAAGGACTCCATACCTTGGCTATTGGTTTCTTCGACCTCATACGCAACGCCGATAGGCAAACCCTCCGCCGTAACGCTTTCTTTGTCTTTAAGCGTGAAAACGGCCACACCTCCTGCAAATGTCAGGTCGCCATATTCGCCGTTGATATCAGAACAGGCTTCTCCGTCCTTAGTAAGAGTCATGCGGAATTCGAAACCCTTGACCTTGTCCTCATCGTGATCGCTATAAACCGATTTGGAAACGGTCAGATTACCTTTGATCGTGTTGACAAAAGATGCCGCTGCAGTTTCGTCATCCGAAATCACGCCCGCTGCATTCTGCTTGTCCCTTAAGTAGTACTCAGCAGAATCAAGCTCCTCTATGCTGTACGAAGATCCGGCTGGTATGTCCTTGATGGTCATAGTTTGGCCAGCCTGCAACTCAACTCTTGCGATGCCCTCTTTGAATTCCACAGTCCTGGAAAGCGTTCCTTGGCCTTGCTGCGCTATTTCGGCCCAATAAAGACCCGTGATCGGAACGAGCTCGCCTGACGAACTTGAAGGAGCGCTAATGATGATTTCAAAGGGGAAGTATGGGCTGGCGCCTGAAACGATAGGCGGATCAACCGTCTTGCTAAGGCTCAGTTGGCCCACTTGGCTCGTATTGCTGAAAATCGCCTTGGCATCCTCAACAGGACCAGAAACACCCGTGGGGCTGCTCGATGTGGGATTGTATGCAGTCTTATCAAAAGATGTGAAGTATCGCGGCGCGCTGGCCACCCACGCCCGTCCCGCCTGAACATAGTTCACCGCAGCATAGTATTCTTGGGTGTTATCCTCGAACGTTCCAGAAGCATCGACGACTTTCGACTCGGTAATCTTAAAAATGTTCCAGCCAGCTTGGAATTCACTCACTAGCAATTCCGCCACAGAGCCAGTGTTTTGTGTGCGGCCGACTTCGACAAAGCCCGTATTCCCTTCACCGGTATACCGCTCGAAAAGGAATTCGAACTTCTGGTCAGCTGAGGCGTCGTGACCGTTTACTTGCTTGAAAGCATACAGCGTAGCCTTGTCGACGCTCGGCATATCGGAATACACGTTATGCCACTCGCCGGAACCGGTCTCGTAATAACCCGCCGTAACCAGCCAGCCAGTCGTGGACCCCTCTGTCACCGCTCGAGACACGCTGTTGGGAATAAGGAAAACGCCTGCTGGAGATTTAAACGTAACATCTGTTGCAGACGCCATGTTCCATATGAAATTCTTCGCAACGTACTCGTCTACAAGCTCGTTTTGATCCGATCCATGGGCCGTGTTGGGAGAGGAGTTGACGTCCTTTACGGTGCCATCTGGTTCGACAATTTCAACTTTGAATTGGGAAAGCGTTAAGTTGGAGGTTTCATCAAAGTTGAAAACGACTGTCTGACCTGCACGTTTCCTGAAAGTGAGACCGCCGTCTGTAGCAAGTGCGGCAGTAAGAGCGTCGCCGTCAACATAAATGGTCGCATTTTCGCCATAACCGGTGGAGTCGACATATGCGTAATCGCCGACCATGGTAGCAGTCACATTAGGGGCATGAGCCGATAACTGGCTTGACATGTCTTTCATGTGCGCAATGATGGGATCGACAATCGAGCTGCTTATCTCCGCCGAAGGCATCTCGATAACGTTGATGAGCTCGCATCCTGCCACATTGCCACCAAACTGGCCAACATGCGAAGCGTCATCCGTATACACAAGCACGGGAGAGTTTTGCTCAGCGAGATGACCAAGGTCGAACTGAATTTGGCCGTCGTGGTCTGGCGCATAATTCTGGGCATATCCATCATAGTCGGCAAATCTCACAAACTCAGCGATTGCAATGCTGCTTGCAGATCCAGCGAGGTTGGGGTCGATTTTCAAAGTTCCCTCAGCATGATTGGCGGCGACATTCGACTGAACATCAGACTGGCGGGTCGAGAAACGATCTGCAGTAATGCCGTACCCAACGCCTGGTCCCAAGATGGATTTGAAATCGTAATCGCTCGACGCGGAGTCTTTATGCAGATTGAGTATGTCGCGGTAGTGGACGGATTTCTCAACAGCGTTTTCCTCTGACGTACGTCCCCCATGAACAAGCTGGAAGTTTTTCACGTACTCACCGTCATCGATGAGGTCAGTGTTCGCACCGTCGATGACCTGTTTGTTAGTACGCGCCTCCGTGCTCTCGACGACGCACACCGTTATCGCCGCCTCGTTGCCAGTGAAGGCATCGTCGATCGAGCCGCCGTTATTGTCCATCCAGCTTGGTACGTTGATATCGAAATAGTATTCGGTATCCGAAACACGTGTCAGATGATCGAGAAGAATGCGGCTGACGAAGTATGTATCAGCTGGAGAAGTTTGATGTTTCACCGTAATAAACAAATAGTAATAATCATTAGATGATATATCTATTTCGTTCGAATCCAAGACGAAGCGAACGTCGTACTTCGTATCGCATTTTCGCAACGAAATCGTGCTGGTATGGTTTGCCTCATCCTGCACGTTCCCCTTGAACACGAAGCCGGAAACGTTATCCGCAGCGGAAAAGGCCGTATCATAATTATTGGGAACCCCGTTTTTATCATTGACGATACGGACATCGCCTCGCGAAATCGTGTATTTGTCGGGGTCATACACAACCCGGTCGTTTCCAGAGTAATTGTCGGTGTCTCCGTTGCTAAAAGTTCGGCTCTGCGGTATCAAATACTTAAACGAAACTGAGCCGGTTTCTGTACCGTTCAGGTTTATGGGTTTCAACGCGTAATAGACCGCACCGGTCTCCTTATCGGTTGCTTTGACGCGCACGTAATAATTGTCGCTAACGCCTTGGTTATAAGGGGAAGTGCCGTCAAAATCAAAAAGGTTGACGTTAACCGT
>CACZAR010000150.1 GCA_902779135.1 uncultured Coriobacteriaceae bacterium
GCTGTGTTCGAATTGGGGTTACCGGTTCTCGGTTTCTGCTATGGGCAGCAGATCATGGCCAAGACGCTTGGCGGGGTAGTGGGTCACACCGAAGTGGGCGAGTATGGGCCAGCAATCATCAACCGCGTTGCCCCATCGCGCTTGCTTGACGGTACGCCCGGCGAACAGACAGTGTGGATGAGCCATCGCGATTCCGTTGCCATGGTTCCCGAAGGTTTCACAATCACTTCGAGCACGCAAGTATGTCCGGTTGCATCGATGGAATGCGCTGAGCGCAACCTCTACGCGACGCAGTTCCACCCCGAGGTGCGCCATACGACGTACGGCACGCAGATGCTGTCGAACTTCCTGTTTGGGATTTGCGGTCTCGAGCCGACATGGAGCATGGACAATCTGATTGACGAGCTCGTTGACGGCGTGCGCGCCAAGGTGGGGAAGGACCGCGTCATCCTCGGCCTTTCCGGTGGAGTTGACTCAAGCGTTGTCGGCGCTCTCTGTGCACGTGCGATTGGCAAGCAGCTCACCTGTGTGTTCGTGAACCATGGATTGCTCCGCAAGAACGAACCTGAAGAAGTCGAGGAGGTGTTCACCAATCAGTTCGACGTCGACTTCGTGCACGTTCATGCCGAGAAACGCTACGCGAAGCTGCTTGAAGGCGTTACCGACCCGGAGCAGAAGCGCAAGATTATCGGCACGCAGTTCTGGGAGGAGTTCTTCACGGTTGCACAGCAGCTCGATGGTGTGAAGTATCTGGCCCAAGGCACGATATATCCCGACATCATCGAGAGCGGCGCGCGTAAGACGGGTGGCAAAGCTTCGACCATCAAGTCGCATCACAACTTGATTCCGTTCCCGGAAGGCGTATCGTTCGACCTCATCGAGCCGCTCGACCATTTCTTCAAGGATGAGGTTCGTGCACTTGGCACGGCGCTCGGGTTGCCTGACCACATCGTGTGGCGCCAGCCGTTCCCGGGACCGGGGCTGGCCATCCGAATCATTGGCGATGTGACGCCCGAGAAACTCGAGATTCTGAAGAACGCCGATGCTGTCGTGCGCGAGGAACTCGATACTTACAACGCGAAGCTGTACGAGGAGACGGGGGAGCGAAATTCCGAGCACAGCTGCTGGCAGTACTTCGCCGTGCTGCCCGACATTCGTAGCGTGGGAGTCATGGGCGACGAGCGCACATACCAGCGTCCGGTGATCATCCGCGCTGTGGAGAGCACCGATGCCATGACTGCCGATTGGGCGAAGCTTCCCTACGAGGTGATAGGGAAGATTTCGAGCCGTATTGTTGCCGAAGTGCCTGGCGTGAACCGCGTTGTGTACGACGTGACTCCCAAGCCGCCTGGAACAGTTGAGTGGGAATAGTTTCAGCACATTATGGTGAGGTTCTATCTGGTCGTTTTACGTGATTCCCAGTGGCTTTAGCGCGTTGAAGCCATCGGTTTTGCACCGCTAAGCCGCTTGATTTCCGTTGCTCTCAGGGGTCTCTCAAGTGCGAGGATGACGACTTGCTCACCATAATGTGCGGTAAGGTCCCAGATTTGTGCAGCAGCTCTGCTGAGTAGCTGCGTCACGCCGGGATCTGCTCACCTTGAAGCGCTCGCAGAAGATCCCGGTCGTCAGCGCTGTTACAAATCCAGGCTGTCAGGATTGAGCAAGAATTGCTTGATGCCCATTGTGACGATGCCGTTGTCGTCGCGCGATACCTTCTGGCTTCCTCCGACCACGATAATCTTCTTGAATGAATCGGGCACACTTACAAGGGGACGCTCTTCCTGCACGCGTTTCTCCTCGTCAGACAGCATGAAAGCGCTTTGGATGTAATAACGCCTACTGCCCTCATTAGCGACGAAGTCGATCTCGATTTGCTTCCGGTCGTTCCCCTCTCGGATCTCCACGATGCCAACGTCCACCGTGTAGCCTCGCGAGACAAGTTCGTTGTAAATAACGTTCTCCATTATGTGGGTTGGCTCCTGTTGGCGGAAATTCAGACGCGCGTTCCTCAATCCCACATCCTCAAAGTAGTACTTGAGGGGACCGCCGATGTATTTCCGCCCCTTCACGTTGTAGCGTTTAGCCTCCCCGATCAGGAAGGCGTCCTCGAAGTATCCGAGATACTTCCGTATAGTGGGAGCGGACAGGGTGACTCCCTTAACGCTCTTGAAGGTCTTCTCGAGCTTGTCCGGGTTGGTGAGCGAGCCGGTTGCGGATGCAATGACGTCCACGAGCTCTCCCAGTTCGCCGACATTTCTCACGTTGTGCCTGTCTATGACGTCGCGAAGATAGACCTCCTCGAAAAGCCCCTGGAGGTATGCGGCTTTCTCCCGGTCGTCAACGAGGGTCGCGGCATACGGCATGCCTCCGTAGGTCATGTAGTCATCCCAGTCGTCGTCCCAGTCTTGGCCCATAGCCGCGTGGTACTCGGCGAATGAGAGCGGATGCACTCGCACTTGGTCGCCTCTGCCCCGAAACTCGGTGATGATGTCGCTCGAGAGGAACTTCGAGTTGCTACCAGTGACGTAGACGTCCAGGTTCTGGATGTGCAGGAAGCCCAGCAGCACGTCCTCGAACTCGTCCATGAGCTGGACCTCGTCGAGCAACACGTAATGCTGCCCTTTGCCCACCCTCTCGCGGACGTATGCGTTGCAGTTGTCCGGGTCTCGCAACGCCTTGTTCTCGCGTCCTTCAAGCTGGACGTCGATGATGTGATCGCGCGGAACGCCGCACTCGAGCAGGTGCTCCATGAACAGTTCGAAGAGCAGGTAGGATTTGCCGCACCTTCGCACGCCGGTAATGACTTTCACCATGCCGTTGTGCTTGCGCGCGATCAGCTTGTCCAGGTACATATCCCTTTTGATTCTCATGCGTTCCTCTGTTTCCGAAATGTTCCGCAACGGCAAATTCCGAAAATATTATACTGCGCCAAAGTAACTTCGAGCATCTTGGGTGGCATTTTATCGATGGTTTGAATAAACACATCTTTATGCCCCTAATCCGCCTTTCTGGCGTTTCTCTCCCTGTGCATGGGGCGGATTAGCGAACTTGGCAGGTTTGAATAGCTCGAAGCCAAAGCGCTTGCCCACAATGCTGTTCAGTTGCTTGCGCACGTCGTTGATTTCGCGTTCGACTGCATCAAGCCTCTCAGTCGCGTGCTTCAGGGCATCGAGCGCGTCCATGCTGTCAGCTTCATCCCGTCTCAGGTAATAGGCAATCGCATTTAGCGCATGAATTCCCTGGTTGTAGTGATACCCGAGTCTTTGCAACTGTGCGGCGATTCGGCCTGCCCCCCAGCGGTCTATGACGAAGAGGTCGGATTCGTCCTCCATGCCCTCATCAACCATACGCAGTGGGAGGTTAATGAGCATGCGCATGTAGTCGGTCTGTGTCATGCCAAACTCCTCGCATCGGCGTTTCAGGAGGGCTTTGTCCTGCGGGGAGATTCGTATGTCAAGCCTGCAAAGTTGTTCGGTCATCGTATTCCTTTCAGCTTAGGGGCGCGGGGCGTTCCCCCGCATGAGCCGCAAACCCGGCTTGGGCATTACGGAGCCAAAGCCGGCAGTTGGAAAAGCGGCGAATGCGGGGGCAGACCTTCCTCCAAATGTCCCGCCCATTCCGAATCGGCCAGACGCTGCTCTGTACACTTGCTGTACTGAGCAGGCTACTTGCTAAAATGCCGATTCGGAGCTCTATGCCAGTACTGCTGTACGGCATAGGCTGCTTGCTAATCTGCCGTGCGCTGTACCGGTGAAGGCTGCCCTATGACGGCAAGGCGGCAATGACGGGCTTATCGACACATCCCCATCCGTCATCTGACGGCATTGAGGATATGTCTGATTTGCCGTCCGGGCCGTCATTTGCGTCATGTTCGATCAGCTCGAGTCGAATCGTCCTGGCGGCGCCCGTCCGTTCTCTCACGCATTTGATTCCCCGACCCGTCAGGTAATCTCGGTAGGTGCCCAGGTGTCTGCCCAGGACGCTGCTCCTGACC
>CACZAR010000151.1 GCA_902779135.1 uncultured Coriobacteriaceae bacterium
AAGAGAAGCAAGAACGATTCGAACAACGTCAGGAAAAACGGAAGCAGAAACACCGCGGGCATTGACGCTTGAACGCGACGTTGGTGATCGATTGCACTCGCGACGTTTCCTGCTTACGCATGCAGACGCTTCCTGCCCCACCCGTACAGGTGCTTCCTGCCTTATGCATACAGGCGCTCGTCCGTGAACGTTTGCATCAAGGCGAGGTAGCGCTCGTCGAGATCGGCAGGCATGCAGTTGAAAACGTAGATGTGGACGTTCTGCTTGTACTTCACATCCGCGTAGACATCGGCATCGCCGTCGCGCGACATCGCGAGATCAACACCCTCGGCCGCATTGTCGGCACGCCCAACGTAAATGCCGATGTAATCGGTCAGATCTTTGTCGAAGTCCATCTTCTTGTAGGTGGCAATGACGAAGCATCCAGGCATGTCGCTGATCGGGCCGATTGCGCTCTCGCCCGCCTTTTCCTTGGCTTTCGCAAGGTCAGAGACAGTGATAGTGGTCGTCGCATTCTCGAGCACCGTCTGACGGGCGGTCTTGATGGCGTTCTTGAGCTCCTTCTCGCTCTTGGTTTTCGCGAGGTCCTCGAAGATGCCGTCTTTAGCCTCGCCGAGCTTCGTGAAGATTCCGGAGACGGTGTCGGCTGCACTGTCGGCAGCTCCTTTAGCCGCGCCCTTGGCAGCCTTCCCTGCTTTGCCCGCGCCTTGAGCCGCGGTCTGCATGGTTGCCTTAGCCATCTCGGCCACTGCCTCGGTATCCACGTTGTCGAGAATCGGCTTCGCCTCTTTCAGCAGCGCATTCGCAGCTGCGACGGCAACACTCGCAGCCTCGATGAGAGCCGTGAGGTCAGTGCCGCCCTTTGTCGCCGCTTTCGCCAGCTTCGTCAGCGTTGCCAATGTCGATGCTTTCACCATGATGATCGTCTCCGATCGTCGTCGTACTGCATTGGTTTCATTATATGCGCGGCATCCGATTGGAAATCGCCGATGCAAAACCGTTCTCGAACAGTCACTTGCCGCCGAGAATTCGGTAAGCAACTGCTGCCAAATACTCAGCAAGCAACTATTGATGAGAATTCGGTAAGCAGCTCACTTATTCCAGCGCGTACAACGCGACCGCTACATCGTTGACATTCGTACCCGTCGGACCCGTGATGATGAGGCCTCCGACCTTCTCGAGCGCATGATAGGAATCGTTGTTCGCCAAGACGTCGTCAATCGCGATGCCCAACGCTTCGAGCTCGGCTTTCGTGTCGCCATCGACATAGCCGCCCGCAGCGTCAGTGGGCCCATCGGTGCCGTCACTGCCCACCGAGAACACCGCCACGTCCTTCATACCTGCAATCTCGTCGGCGGCTGCAAGCGCCAACTCCTGGTTGCGCCCGCCGAGACCAGTACCGCAAAGCTTCACGACAGTCTCGCCACCTGCGATGAACGCCATCTTCCGCTTTTCGCCAGTGGCATCAACCTTGTTACTGCGTTCTGCCACCGCATGAGCAAAATCGCTGCCTGCCTCTTCGGCTTCACAGCTATGGTCCTTCAACACGTTGACCAAATAGCGACCAGCTTCCTTGGCTTCGCAGCTCAGCCGATCGGTCAACACCGTCGGTTCGTAACCGAGCGCGCGGCAAGCCTGCGCCGCAGCAGCGCACAACTCGCGCACGCTGCCCGTCACGATCGTCTCGACATTGTCGAGCTTCTTCGGAGTCCCCTTTTCAAAAAGCCGACGCGCCTGCTGCGACAGCTGCAACTTGTACTTCGAAGCTATAAGCATCGCATCTGTTGCCGTAGAGCTGTCGGGGTACGCAGGTCCTGACGCGATCATGTCCAGCGGATCGCCCAACACGTCGCTCAGCACCACCGTGAGCACCTTTGCGGGAGCGCAATGCTCGGCAAAACGTCCACCCTTCACCCTGCTCAAGCGCTTTCTGATGATGTTCATCTCGACGATATTCGCCCCGCATGCGAGCAGCTGGCGCGTGACGTCCTGCAACTCGTCCGCTGGCACCAGAGGATCTTCGAACAACGCGCTCCCACCGCCGCTGAGCAGGAAGAGCACCGTGTCGGTCGCGTTCAGCTCTTGCACCAAGCCCAGTGCAGCCCGTGTTCCGATGAAGGAGTTCTCGTCAGGCACTGGATGGCCTGCCTCGTAGCATACGCACCGTTCGATCGGTCCCATGACATGCCCGTACTTGGTGACAACGACACCTTGCTCGATTTGCTCGCCCAAGCACGCAACTGCTGCAGCAGCCATCTGCCAAGCGGCTTTGCCCGCCGCGACCAAAAGCACTCGCCCTGGAAAGACGCGCCCCTCCAACGCGCGCTGGACAGCAGCGTCGGGCAAAACGGCCGCAATGGCCTCTTCCACGATGCGGTCGGCGTCTGCGCGCAGTGATGTGTTCATCGTACCCTTCGTTTCTTTGGTCGCGCTTGGCGAGTTGACCCTGTTTCAAGCCTTCGGATGAAACGCTTGCACAGTTTTAAAGCAATTCTGCCAAAAAATCGAGGATGTCTGAGGATTTTTCGGGGTGACAATTGTTACCGATTTTTTTCGCACTCTCTGAACTGGACATTTGCGGGTCAAGTATTTCTCGGGGTGTGAAAAATGACCCCAAATCCTCAGATATCCTCGATTTTTTGGCATTTTTACTTTGAAACCGTGCAAATGCATGAGCCCAAGCCTCTCGAGCGGGTTCGCGGCACCAATAATCGGCACGCTACCGCCCACAAGCAAAGCCGCGCTTATTCCTTATCGAAAACGCATGGGATGCCGGGGCTTTTCGCGCAGTGGTTGCACGACGTGCAGCGGGATGGGTAAAGCGCCCCAGATTCCCACTTCGAAGGAAGATCCGGCTCGCAGATGAGCGGGCGGCTCATCCCGATTGCGGCGACCTTCGTCTCGGCAAGATAGCGCTCGGCCTTGCGAGGGTCGCGCCATCCGCCAGTAACGATGACAGGCGCAGCAATCATGCGGGCCAAACGTGCGCCATAGTCCCCGAAAAATGGACCATCAAATGCATCGCCGGCGTTGAATGCATGCCAATCGCCGCTAACCTCGATGGCGCTCGCCCCTGCATCGATGAGCATGCCGGCGACAACAAGGCTGTCTTCTTCGACAAGCCCTGTGCTGCCGTCGCGCTTATCCGAGCTGTTCAGCTTTGCAAAAATGGGAAAGCCATCGCCAACTGCCTCGCGCACAGCTGCGATGCACTCGCATGCGAAACGCGCACGATTCTCGATGGAACCACCGTACTCATCGTTTCGCCTGTTGAAAAAAGGACTCAAGAACTGACCAAGCAAATACCCATGGGCAACATGAACCTCGACGCCATCGAAGCCCCAACGCTTCGCGCGAGCTGCTGCATCGGCGAACTGTGACGCGATGCGCGCAAGCTCGGCAGGCGAAGCTTCGCAAGGAACGAGCCCCGTTGCAGGGTTGGGCACAGCAGAAGGTCCAACGATACGAACGTTGGGTCTAGCAGACGGCTCAACAACACGAACGTTGGGCGCGGCGTCTTGGACTCCTGCTGAAAGATCGGAACCAACCTCGGACGAAACCGCAATCGCAGCGTCTTGGAGTCCAGCCGAAGCCGAACCTACATCGCCAGATCCCGGCACCGCAACACGTCGCGGATCGTCGGCGGCAAGCTTGCTCTTCGAGCCGCCGTAGACGAGCTGCGCGATGATGCACGCTCCACCATCGTGGGCAGCGTCAACCAACGCGCGATATTCAGATTCGAGGCGATCATCGCACAATGAAAGCGCATACTCGGATGGCTTCCCATCAGCAGAAACATACGAATATCCCGTGATGATCGTGCCAACGCCACCAGCAGCGAGCTGTTGGTACAAAGAAACGAGCCGCTCGCTCGGAGCGCCTTCGCTCGTCGCAAGCGACTCAGCGGTGGCGGCGCGCACCACACGGTTGCGCGCCGTCATCGAATCGACTCTCAGTTCG
>CACZAR010000152.1 GCA_902779135.1 uncultured Coriobacteriaceae bacterium
ATCGTGTACTCCGTGCCCATTGGTCTGCGTCTCATTGACAAGAAACGTCACAAGTATTTCGCTCTCGGTGTCATGTGCGGTTTCCTGGCTATTCCCATCGGCGTGCTTGTGGCCAGCGGCATCTGCGCGTTCGCCAATCCCATGGTGCGCGATATCCTCTCGACGGATGCTGAGGCGACGTACCAGCTCGCTATGAACTGGGGGACGATATTCGTAAATCTCGTTCCGCTCACCATCATTTGCGTCCTCATCGCAATCGGGCTGAAATTCATCCCCGAGAAGATGATTACAGGATTTAAGGTATTCGGCACTGCAATCGACTATGCAGCGCGTACCGTGCTTGTGCTCTCGATTCTGGAATACTTTACCGGGGTCATCAGCATGATCTTCGGCGGCTGGGGGTTCGAGCCGTTGATGTTCATAGACGAGGCGAAGGGCCTGGGCGCGGTCGAGAACTGCGCAGTCATCTCGATGATGCTCGCGGGCGCCTTCCCTATGGTGTATCTCATCAAGACCTACCTGGCACGTCCCCTCGGCAAAATCGGGCGCTTCTTCCACCTTTCCGACATGGCTACGGCGGGAATTCTGGCCACTTCTTGCAATGCGCTGGCGCTCTATCCCATGACCAAGGACATGCGCGCCGTCGACATCGTGAAAGCTTCGGCGTTCACCGTGTGTGGTGCGTTCATCATTGGTGATCACCTTTCCTTCTGCGCCAACTATCAGCCCACGCTCATCCTTCCATTGTTCATAGGCAAGCTGTTCGCCGCCGGGTGTGCTGTCGGGTTCACTGCGCTGCTAGCGAACAAGGAAGCTCGCAAGCTTGAAGCCGAGGACATGAAAATGGAAGCTTCTGGGGCTGAGTCGGCTGCATAGCCAGTGTCATCTAGCATTGCATGGAGCGCAGAAGGGGATGGTTTCTCTTCTGCGTTCTTTGTTGTTATCAACTAATGGATACTCTTGCGCTGAGGCACAGCTCCAATTCGAAGGCTCTTGCATGAACTTCTTTTGATGTCGAACTACTCAGCAACATAAAACCTTTTTTGGCGAAATGCTCGAGTATTGCAATCCGCCTGCGATTGTTTTCCGAAGTAATTACGGTCCTCGTGCGTATTATCTGCGAAGCAATCACGGTTCGTTTGCGAGCGAATCGCAGAGCATTCACGGTTAATCTGCGAATAATTCGCGAAGCAATCGCGGTTGCAGCAATGGATTACTCGTCTACGCTGAGGCACAATGGCCAGAGCGGGAAACATAGTGATTGCAGACGAATCCGCCCTCCATCTATTGCTGCATAGCGATCTTGCCGCGCGTGCCGAATCGTCCGACACGATCGAGAGCCCGCTCGGCCAACTTGCTTTGACGACACAGGGAATGACGGGTTTCAATCTCGACAATCGGTTGTATGGCGAACATCCCGTCAAGTTGCTTGTCAATGATGCCGCCCAAAGGCGGAAAAGCCGAGCTATCGAATGCCGCTACTCTAAGCTCGAGTTTCCTCCAGGCTCGTTCTTGCGATTGCGTGATGGCTTGTATGCGACCTCGCCGGAATTGACGTACGCACGCATGGCCGACAGGTGCTCCGAAGCGCGATTGGCAGAAATCGCTACTGCTCTGTCCGGCAGGTACTACCTTGCCGATAAAGTCAGGGACCGGAGCGGCTATCTCACGAGCGTGTCGCAGTTACGCGCGTATCTTGCTCAACTTCCGAGTTTGCGAGGAGGTGCTAAGGCGTGCCGCGCTCTCGATTTCGCGATGGACAACTCTGGTTCGCCGATGGAGGGTAAAACGATGCTGCAGTTTTGCATGCCCAAGCGGCGAGGTGCGTTTCATTTGCCGTTCGATTGCATGAACTACGACATCAGGACAGGTAAAACCCGTGCCTTCTATGAGCAAAACGAGTTTTGTGTCGACTTGGCGGCGAGGTCCTTGAAGGTTGCCATCGAGTTTGACGGGGATGTCCATCTCGATTCGAGCAAGGATAAAAGGCGTCGCAATGCCCTGATGGCGCTCGGTTGGACCGTTTTCCCTCTCGAGAAGGATGTGCTCTACAGTCCAGCAAAGACTGAGCAGTTTGCGTTGCAGGTTGCCAAATTCATGGGTCTTCGAATCCAACGGCAGAACAGCTGGGACGAAGCGTATGTCGATCTTCGAAGACAGCTTGATTTGCCTGTTTAGGAAAATGCTTGAGAAAACGGGGTTGGGAAGGGCTTGTTTCCGCCCTACTAGGAACTCGGGGGTTGGGAGCGGGCGCACCTCCTGCCTTGCTAGGAACTCGGGGGTTGGGAGCGGGTGTGCCTTCCAGCTTGCTAGGAACTCGGGGGTTGGGAACAGAATTCACGTCCGGGAATCGTGAAAAAGTGTTCTCAAGTATTGTATTTCTAGCTCAAGTGATGGCTGAGCTGTTCTCAACTCCCGCATACCTAGCTTAGCCTTGGGCCGGGTTGTTCCCAACCTCCACATTCCTAGCTCGCGCTCGGACTGCGCTATTCCCAACCTTAGTTTTCCTAGCATGGTCAACGCAAGGGAAGGTGAGGCGCTAAATAATGGGCAGTTGAGAAAAGGCACTCAACCTGTGGTGCAAGAAAATGTGGGTTGGGGAAGGGGTGTGTTCTGTCGCATCTCGTGCAAATCCTAACTTGCGCCCCGCAACAGCATCATTTACCATGTGGACTGTCCTTTTATTCCCTATCTAATGCATATGCAGGCACGCGCGGTGTGTCGTGCGCTACCTGTTGAGCATGCAGGCAATCCCGCGGCGGGCACACAAGCGCGCAATGCGGGCAATCCCATTAAAGGAGGAGCCGTGAAGTTTTTTCTGGACACCGCTGACCTGAACGAAATCGAAGAGGCTGCTAGCTGGGGCGCTCTTGCGGGCGTCACCACCAACCCGACGCTGTACGCACGCATCGGCGGCAAGCTCGACGATTTCCACAACCACATCAAGCGCATTTGCGACATCGTCGACGGTCCGGTCAGCGCTGAAAGCGTTGCCATGACCCGCGACGAGATCGTGCGCGACGGTCGTGAGCTGGCCGCCATCGCACCCAATGTGGTCGTGAAGGTGCCCACCATGGTCGAAGGCCTGGCCGCTACGCGCCAGCTGGCTGATGAGGGCATTCCGGTCAACATGACGCTGTGCTTCACGGTGCCGCAGGCCATCCTGGCTGCACGCGCTGGCGCGCGCTACATCAGCCCGTTCATCGGTCGCTTCGACGACATCTCCGAGGACGGCCTCGACCAGCTGAACAACGTCGTGCAGGCCATCGGCAACTACGACTTCACGAAGAGCACCGTCAACGGCGAGCAGATCGAGATCATCGCTGCGTCGGTGCGCTCGGCAAACCACGTGACGCAGGCAGCGCTCATGGGCGCCGACATCGCCACCGTGCCGTTCGGCGTGCTGAAGAAGATGGTGCAGCATCCGTTGACCGACCGCGGCCTCGATGCGTTCATGAAGGATTGGGAAAAGGTCCAGAACGCTTAATGCGTGAATTCAGGCATGCTGCGGAGCTGTTCGGCGATAGCAATGACAGTGCGCCCGGCGGAACCGTAAATACAGGCAAGCTGCGGGGTTGTGAAGCAACGATAGCGCGCCTGGTGGAACCATAGAAGAAAGAGCAAAACGTACATGGCAGAAGAAATGCAGATGAACGAGACGCCCGAAGTTGAGGAGAAGCCTCGCCGCAGGGCACGTCGAACCACGAAGGCGACCATCGCCGAGACAGCGCAGGAACCGGCTGCAGAAGCAGCTCCTGCTGAGGAGGCTCCGAAACCGCGCCGTACGCGCACGCGCAAGGTGGCAGCCGAGGCTGAAGCCGCTCCCGAGCAGGCAACTGCCGCTCCGGCGGCTGCCGAGACGGCAGCTGAAGAGGCTCCAAAACCTCGCCGCGGACGTCCGCGCAAGGTGGTAGCAGAAGCAGCGAAGGCCGAAGCTGA
>CACZAR010000153.1 GCA_902779135.1 uncultured Coriobacteriaceae bacterium
GCCCGCGCGGGCACGACCGGCCAGGCCGCCTCGCTCACCGAGGCCGACACGACGCCCGCGCGCGCCGGCTACGCCTACGACGGCGCCGCCGCCAACGTGACGACCGGCGAGATCGCCGGCGACGGCTCGCTGGTGCTGCGCGCCTACTTCAAGCAGCAGTTCGCCGTCGAGTACCTGCCCGGCGACCACGCCCGGGCCGGCTCCGAGGCCCAGCTCACCGGCTCGCTGGACTACGGCGCGGCGACACCCGAGGGCTCCTTCGAGCCCGAGGCGGGCTACACGTTCGCCGGCTTCGCCCCGCAGGTCGCCGACACGGTGACCTCCGACGCGACCTACACCGCGCAGTGGACCGCCAACGCCGACACGGCCTACGATGACCGGCACCACCGACACCACCGCGCGCATCGTGGACGAGGGAGCAACACCCGTTACGGCACGCGCCGGCTACGTGTACGACGCGTCGCAGAACAATGTGCTTGCCGACACGATCGCAGGTGACGGCTCGACGACCCTGCATGCCTACTTCAAGCAGCAGTTCACGGTCTCGTACCTCCCTGGCGAACGCGGTACGTTCGCTGCGGTGACGTACGAGGCTCTTGACTACGGTAGCAGCATCCCCAACGCCCCCGAGGCCACGGGTGCGACTGGTTACCATTTCACCGGATGGAACGAAGCTGATGGCGCTCCGGCCACCACAGCGACCGAAAGTGCGACCTATGTCGCCCAGTGGGCACCCAACACCTACAACATGGCCTTCGATGCCAACGGCGGCGACGGTTCGATGGAGCCTCAGGAGTTCACGTACGACAGCCCGCAACAGATCGACAAGAGCACGCTCACTCGCGAAGGTTATGTGTTCACTGGCTGGAACACCGAGGCCGACGGCTCCGGTACGCACTTCGATGACCAGCAGGTGATCGAGAACCTCGCGTCCGAGAACGGTGCGACGATCGCACTGTTCGCACAGTGGACGGCAGACTGGTCCAAGCTGAGCGCGCAGGGCTTTGCAGTCACCTACGACGGCCAGCCCCATGCCGTTAACGTTTCCGGCGCTCTTGATAGTGATACGGTCACTTTCGAGTCGAGTGCCTCGGTGGAGGATGAAAGCATCGCCACACGCTCGAGGGGCGCGGTTGCACCGCAGAGCATTTATATCAACGCTACTCCGTCCGATCATGAGGTCAACGTGACGATCACGCGCGGCGACTTCTCGAAGACCATCAAGGTTCAGGCGGTCGTCAGCCCCATCGTTATCACGATGACATCCGCCAGCGCCACGAAGGCCTATGATGGTCTGCCGCTCGAGAATGCAAACGTCACAATTGACGGCGTGTTCGCCGAAGGCGAGGATGCGACGGTCAAGACGGTGGGCACTCAGACGTATGTTGGTTCGTCCGACAACGAGTTCACCTACCAGCTCGAGAACGCCAAGGCACAGAACTACGACATCAGGACGCAGTTCGGCACGCTGACGGTCACGGACGCAACGAACCCCGATGATCCGGCGAACCCGTTCGACCCGGCTCGTGTCGTCACGAAGACGCACGCGGTCGGCGAGTACGGCCTGGGTGATGTGGTCGAGTTCTCGATCACCGTCAAGAACATCTACGCCGAGACCAAGACCGTCACGCTGACCGAGCGCGAGGGCGTCGAGCTTGCTGCTGACGACGCAACGTTCGAGCTTGCGGCGGGTGAATCGCGCACGGTGACGGCGACGCATCGGATCAGCGAGCAAGATATCGCTGCCGGCACGTTCGTCAACACGGTCGAGGTTAAATTCGAAGGCGGCGACATCCCCAGCGCCGGCCCGTTCGCGGCCGAAGATGTCGTGACGCCCGAGGCGCCCGAGAGCAGGATCGACGTTTACAAGACCATCCAGAACCCGAAAGACGAATACTCGGTCGGCGACACCATCGAGTACCTGATCGAGGTCCACAACTCCGGTAACCAGACCGTGAACGACGTGGTCGTGACCGATCAGCTGACGGGCGCTGCAGGCGCTGTCGAGTTCAAGTGGTCGGTTGAAAACGCGGCCGTCAACGGCAACACGGTGGCGCTCGGCTCCCTGGCTCCCGGCGATGCTGTCGAGATTTGGGCGAACTACACCGTTCAGGCAGAAGACAACGACGCGACTATCGCGAACGTTGCGCTTGTGTCCGGCACCGAGCTGCCGGAAGGTCCCTCGACCGAGCCCGCCATCGCCAAGGTTGAAGGTCTCTACACCTTGACCGTCAACTACGTGTTCGCCAACACGCAACGCCAGGTAGCGCACGAGCCGTACGTCGCCACGCTGCATGTCGGCCAGAACTACGACAGGATCACGTCGCCGGCTATCGAGGGCTTCACGCCCAGCTTGAGCGCCGTCGAGGCCGGCGTCATGCCCGCCGGCAATGTCGAAGTCTGGGTCGAATACAAGGCAATTGAGGCCGTCATCCATGATGGAACCGACGATCTGCCCGAAGTCATCAAGACCATCACGGGCGGTGACGCCGAAAAGGTTGCTGAAACGGCCGAGCCCGGTTCGCCTGCTGCTTTGCTGGCAGACGCCGCACTCACGTCTGGAACCAATGCCGTGACGCCCGCTTCCGTGACGGCGGCAACGGTCATCCCGATTGCTGCAGCTGCGACAGGTGACGCTCCGGTTGCCGAGATCGTCGCTGGCGATGATGGCACTCCGATGGTCCACACCGTCGGCGGCGCAGGCAATCCGTTGACGTCCGGCGGCCTTGGCTCTTGGTCGCTGATCGACGTGCTTGCGACGTTGCTGACTGCGGTGCTGTGCATCATCATGCTGATCGGCGTCTTCGGCAAGCGTCGCGAAGACGAAGACGGCGGCGATGACGACGGCAACCCCAACGGTACCGACGGCGGTCTCGACTCCGAGGACGATTCCGAAAACGCTGAAATCAAGCGTCATCGCACCATGCGTTTGCTGACCCTCGTGCCGGCAATCGTGGCAATTGTGCTGCTCTTCCTGACGCAGGACTTCACTCAGCCGATGGTTCTGTTCGACTTCTGGACGCTCGCGTTCGTCATCCTCGCGTTGGTGCAAGTCGCCTTGACGTATCTTGCGCGCAAGAAAAAGGATGACGATAATAGTAATAGTAATGAGGAGGATGCCGAATTGCCGACAGAGCATGCTGCGGCAACAATATAGAACTTGATATGGTAGAACGCATAAACGACAGCGCCGAAACAGCGGAAGCCAAAAGCGACAGCAATCCGCATGGCTTCCGCGTCGGCGTGCTTAGCGCATTTTTGGTTGTCTTGGCGGCCATCATTTCGGTCGTGTTCATGCTGTCGGTTCAAAGAATCAACCAAACGTACGACGAATTTGAAAAGGCGACGGACAATTACCTCGAATGCGAAAGCGCCGCCAACGACATGAAGGAAGCGTCGAACTACCTGACCATCCAGGTACGCAGCTTCATTGTGACGCAGGATACAGAGTATTTCGACAACTACTTCGAAGAAGCGAACGTCAACATGAGGCGCGAGAAGGCTGTCGCCACGCTCGAAAGCCTCGATGCAAGCGATTCGATGTACCTTTCCGAGGCATTGACCGATTCGGTCGAGCTGATGGACATCGAATACTATGCCATGAAGCTCGTGTGCGAGGCGAAGGGCTACCAGTCGCTGAGCGAAAACGCTACATTGCTCGAATCAGTTGATCTTAAGCCCGAAGATGCCGCGCTCTCGCCGGATGATAAGATAGCGCTCGCTACTGAGCTGGTGTTCAGCGACGAATACATGCAGCATGTCGCCCGAATAGAGTCTAATGTCCAAAAATGCAAGGAAGTCCTGGTCGACGGCATTGACGATGTTAGAGATGCGGGAGCCGAGGCGCTCCATCGGTTGATCTTGGTGCAACAGGTGCTCACCGTGGTGCTGTTTGCCGTTGTCCTGCTCCTCATTCTTTGTGTTGTGCACCTCATCCTTTGGCCCATTCGCACCTACATCACGCACATCAAGAAGAACAGCCCGCTTCCGAACACTGGAGCCTATGAACTGCGTTACCTGGTCAAGGCGTACAACGAGATGTACGACGACAACCTGAAGAACCACGATGCGCTGCGCCGCAAGGCCGAGCATGATCACCTAACAGGGCTGTACAACCGAA
>CACZAR010000154.1 GCA_902779135.1 uncultured Coriobacteriaceae bacterium
TCCCGTTCACGTCATGCTCCAGAAAAGCTCAGTGCGTCTGTTAGGCGTGAACGGGAAACCCGTCCCCTGTTCACGTCCAAGCTTACAGCCCTTCGACGTACTCGACGAACTGACCGAGCGTCTCGATGCCCTCGGAATCATCGAATTCCCCGAGGTCGATGCTGAGCCTGTCCTCGAGTTCGCAAACTAGTTCGACCATGTCGAGCGAGTCGATGTTGAGCGATTCAAACGTCGACTCCTCGGTGATGTCGGCCGGGTCGATGTCCAAGTTCTCGTGCAAGATGTCCTTGATGGTGTCGATAGTCGTCATGTTTCCTCGTTTCCTGTTTTCCGTGGTCAAAGAAAAGGGGCGCACCGTCCGTGCGCCCCGCAAAGCCAAAAACCTTAGAGCTTCTGCTTCAGGATGCCGTAGCCGCCGTCGTCACGACGGTAGAGCACGCAGACCGCTTCGGTGTCGCGGTCGGTGTAAGCGAAGAAATCGTGCCCGAGCAGATCGATCTGGATCAGTGCCTCTTCCTCGGTCATCGGGGCGAACTCGATTTCCTTCACGCGGACGATTTCCTCGTCAGCCGAGAGGTCGGCCATCAGGGCGTCGAGATCGAGCTCATCGCCCTCCATGGTGCGGATGGAACCCGAATCGCCGTGGGCGCCCGCACGCACCTTGCGATCGATGACGCGGGTCTTGTACTTGCGAAGCTGGCGTAGCACCTTGGCGGCGGCAACGTCGATGGCCGAGAACATATCCTGCTCTTCTTCTTCGACGCGTACTACGTTACCCCTGGTGCGGATGGTGACCTCGCATACGCAGGGCAGGGCGATAGACGGGTTCTTCTTGACGCTCAGAACGACTTCAGCGTCGAGGGGATCGATGTCCATGACCTTCATGGCGTTGCCGATTTTTTCCTCGGCATACTGACGGGTGGCGTCTGTGACGGTCATCTTGCGCCCGGCTACTGTGATTGCCATGACTACCTCTTTTCCGATGGGCGAACAAAAAAAGCTTGGAATTCCGGTTGCCTTGTACGGCTCTCCTTTCCCAAGCTGGCAACAACAGGATAGCGCAAAAAACACTCATGCGCAGCATGAAATTGCAATCGTTGGCGACGCGTTGAACGTTGCGCCAAACAGGTTGGTGTTTCATTGTTGCAACAGCAACTACACTGGTGCCGCAAGCCTCATTGGTATACTTGTCACGTATTGAATCGCACAGATGCGGAGGGAACAGATGAAAACCGCAGCCATCGTGTTGGCAGCAGGTGCTGGCACACGTATGAAGTCAGATAAACCGAAGGTCGCTCACGAGGTGTTGGGCAAGCCGCTCGTCAACTGGGTGCTCGACGCCGCCGAGGAGGCTGGAATCGAGCGCCTTGTCACCGTGGTCGGCCACAAACGCGAGCAGGTCATTCCACTCGTCGAGGACCGTGCTGAGATCGTGGTGCAGGAAGAGCAGCGTGGCACCGCCCATGCTGTGCTGTCGTGCAGCGATGCGTTGGCGGGTTTCGAGGGCTCATTGCTCGTATTGTCGGGCGACTGCCCCCTCATCACCTCTGAAACCATGAGAGCCCTCATCGATATGCGCGAGTCGAACGATGCTGCCGTTGTCGTGCTCACGATGGAGATGCCCGATCCGACAGGCTATGGCCGCATCATCCGCGAAGCGGACGGGTCTGTTGCGCGAATCGTCGAGCAGAAGGACGCATCGCCCGAAGAAGCAGCCGTGACGGAATGCAACTCCGGTTTCTACTGTTTCGATGCAAAAGCGTTGTTTGAAGCGCTTGGGCAGGTCGGAAGCGATAACGCACAGGGCGAGTTCTATCTGACCGACGTCCTCGAGATCAGTCGCAATGCTGGTCGCGCTGTCCTTGCCCTTCCCGCTAAAGACCCGAACGAGTGCTTGGGCATCAACACGCGCGAGCAGCTCGCCGCTGTCGAGGAAATTGCTCGCGCCCGATAAAGGAAGTCAAAACGGGGCTGTCTCTTTTTGGTTCTTTTTCTCGTGAAGAGAACGTGGAACTGACAAGAGCAAACGGCTCGATAGTACACTGTCGATAGTGAGTTAGAACGATGTGCAAGGAGCATCTCATGACTGAAATGCAAAAGACCATGGCTGTTTTCACCGGTTCGGTTAACCCTGGTTTGGCAAATGGAATCGCTGCGGAACTGGGCTGCGAGCTCGGCAACGTGAAGCTCGAGAAATTCGCGAACGGCGAGATCTACGCCCGCTATGTCGACAGCGTGCGTGGTGCCGACGTGTTCATCGTGCAGTCCGTGTGCTCGGGCAACGGCTTCGACGTGAACGATGCGCTCATGGAGCTGCTCATCATGGCAGATGCCGCCAAGCGCGCTTCCGCCCGTTCCATCTGCGCCGTCATTGCGCATTACGGCTACGCTCGCCAGGAGCGCAAGGCCGCCCCGCGCGAGCCCATCACTGCACGTTTGGTTGCCGACCTCATCACGGTTGCCGGTGTCGATAGGGTCATCGCCATCGACCTGCATCAAGACGCCATTCAGGGTTTCTTCGACCTGCCGGTCAACCACATGACCGCCATGCCGATTTTCGTGGATTACTACAAGAACAAGGGCTTCGATCCCGAGAAGCTGTGCGTCGTGTCGCCCGACGTCGGCCGTGCCAAGGCTGCCAAGAAGTTCCAGACGATGCTCGACAGCGACATCGCCATCATGCACAAGGATCGTCCGCGCCACAACCAGTCCGAGATCACCGCGCTCATCGGTGATGTTACGGGCAAGATCTGCATCATCAACGACGACATGATCGACACTGGTGGCACGCTCTGCGCTGCTGCCGATACGCTGCTCGCACGTGGCGCCGAGGCAGTCTACGTTTGTGCGACGCATGGCTTGTTCAGCGGCCCGGCGTTCGACCGCATCGAGAATTCGAACATCACGGAGGTTGTCGTGACCGATGCCGTGCCTGTTCCGCTCGAGCGCCAGACGGGCAAGATCAAGGTGCTGTCCGTTGCTCCGCTCGTTGCCAAGACCATCGATTGCGTCTACACCAACGGTTCGGTAGCCAAGCTGTTTGATTAAGTGAGTCACTTTGACTGTCAAAGCGACTCATTCCCACGAAGGGTGATCGTCCGTGGCGCAATACCTCATAGTTGGCTTGGGGAACCCAGGCGAAGAATATGCGGAAACCCGGCATAACGCCGGGTTTCGCACTGTCGATATCTTGGCCGACGAGATGCGTGCTCGCTATTGGAAAAACGAGTGCGGTGCACTGACGGCGAAGGGCGTCTACCGCGACCACGACATCGTGCTGGCAAAGCCGCAGAGCTTCATGAACGTATCCGGCGGTCCGGTCAAGAAATTGTGCGATGCGTACGGCATTGAGCCCGACCACCTGATCATCATCCACGACGAGCTCGATATCGATCCGGGCACTGTGCGCGTGAAATTCGGGGGCGGGCATGCCGGGCATAACGGCTTGCGTTCGATTTGCGACAAGCTGGGAACGCGCGACTGGTACCGTGTGCGCTGCGGTATTGGGCGTCCGCCGGGACGTATGGATGTGGCAGATTTCGTTTTGAGCGTGCCCAAGAAGGAAGCAGCGGACGACTTTGCATATGCCGTCGACCGCGCTGCCCAGGCCACGCTCTGTCTCATTTCCGAAGGTCTTGAAAAAGCCCAGCAACAGTTCAACTAGCGTGCCATTGGGGACAGGCCAAATGTCTCGTGTGGTTTTGGTCGGCATTTTTGTTAATCGCCGTCCAAAACCACACGAGACATTTGGCCTGTCCCCAAT
>CACZAR010000155.1 GCA_902779135.1 uncultured Coriobacteriaceae bacterium
CGTACGAACGCTTGATATAGAAGTTGTCGAGGTCGCCCAGCGTTGTCACCACAATATCGGCGTCCATCTTCATCATGAGCGTAATCGCGCGTTTCTCCCCAATGTAATAGGGGCTGATGCGCGGGTACTCTTTTGCGATTTCGAAAATCTGGTCATTCGGATCGTTCGTAACGTAATGAATCGTCACGTTCGAGTTCATGAGCAAGTATTCGATAGCACCCCTGAAATACTTATAGAAACCCGAGCCTTCTGAATAGAACACGATATGCTTGCCCACAATGTTGAAGAAACGCTTGTAGTCAGCCTTTTCGCGCTTTGTCAACGGATCCTTCTGGTACCACTTCTTTTTACGATCGGCTTCGAGCGAATTCAGCTCGTCAAGCTCGACGCGACTGGCTGCCAGGTCTTCGTAATCGATGTACTTCTTCGGTTTGATGATGACATTGCACAGCGCCTGTACGGCAATAGCCGATAGATTCGAGCAAATCCAGTAGAACGCCATGCCCGCAGCCACGAACACACCCAGAATAAGCGAGAGGCCAATCGACAAGCCATTGGTCATGTTCTTCTCGGCACGAGACTGCTCACGCTGTAGGGGGTTGATGCGGTTCTGCGCAAAACCAAGAAGCACCGCCGACAAGCCGGCAAGCACGGGCATAATCCATGACAAACCGCCATCTTCGAACGGCACGAGCCCCAAAAACTCAGTCCCAGGCGTACCCGAATCGGTAATCGAATGGACCACGTCGACCAAGCCGAACAGAATGATGATCTGAATGGCGAGCGGAATGAGCGACAGAAGCGGATGATAGCCCTTCTCTTTGTTCAACTCGTTCTGCTTCTCACCGATGGTCTCGCGATCGCCGAAATGCTTGACTTTCAAACGGTTGAGTGCCGGCATGATTTGAACCATCTTGATGGAGTTCCATTGCACCCACAACGCCATAGGCATGAGAATGATTTTCGTGATGACTGTGAAAAGAGCGATTGCAACCCACCAGTTTCCTGTCAATTCATAACACGGCTGAACGATGAGCTGCAATACGCTCGCTACTGCTGCAAACATACTGTCCTAACGGTTGAACCCTAACGCCTTCCTACCTAGGCATAATCTTTGGTATTGTAGCAAAATGACGGGTTTCAGAATTCGGCATTGCATCAGCTAGAATAGTTTCATCATATAAACAGGGAGCATAATTTGAGCCGTTTCGGAATCGACATTCCACCCTTTGCCCAAATGGCGTTGCGTGCACTCGAAACCGCCGGACATGAAGCATGGCTCGTTGGCGGATGCGTGCGCGATGCGCTACTTGAACGAAAGGTTCATGATTACGATATCGCTACATCTGCTCGATGGCAGGAAGCTGAAACGGCCTTAATCGCAGCTGGCTTCACAGTCCATCGGACGGGCACTGCACATGGAACCGTTACCGCATCGCTCAATGGAAATACAATCGAAGTCACAACGTACCGAACTGATGGAGCTTACACAGATGGGCGTCATCCCGACAATGTGACGTTTGTGAGCACCATCGAGGAGGACCTCGCACGGCGTGATTTCACGATCAACGCCATGGCTTACCATCCCGATCGTGGCTTGCTCGACACTGGGAGCGGGCAAAGCGACCTCGAGACCCACACGATTTGTGCGGTCGGAGATGCATCGAAGCGTTTCGCGGAAGACAGCTTACGTGTGCTGCGTGGTTGCCGATTCGCCTCTCAACTTGGATTCACCATCGAGCCAACCACACTTGCCGCCATGAAGAAAGAGAAGACGGGCTTGCTACGGATGTCTGCAGAACGCATTACTCAAGAAATGGATAAGCTGCTGCTCGGCGATTTCGTTCACGACGCTCTTATGGAAACCGTCGATGTGCTCGTTGCGTTCATGCCTGAGATAGCCGCATGCAGAGGCTTCGACCAGCACACCCCGTATCATATATACGACGTTTGGGAGCACACCGCCTGGGTGGTGCAGTACTCGCCTAAAACCAGGCTCGCCCGATGGGTCGCCTTGCTCCACGATATCGGCAAACCGGCTGCGTTTTATACGGACGCAAATGGATGCGGGCATTTCTTCAAGCACCAGCAATTGAGTACGATTCTTGCTAAAAGCATCATGGAGCGCTTGCTCATGTCTCCAGCGTTCACCGCTCAAGCGCTCACACTCGTGCGCATTCACGACCGTCAGATTGCCGCAAATCCACGTTCGGTCAAACGCACTCTCTCAAAACTTGACGGAGACGTTGGCCTGTTCCGCACGCTTTGTGGGATTAAGCGAGCCGACGCACTTGCGCAATCAGAGTTGAGCGAGCCGCGCCTCAAGTTGTCATACGAGCTCGAATGCGTGCTTGACGAAGTAATCGCCTCAAACGATGCGTTCAGCCTCAGACAGCTTGCTGTAAATGGCAACGATGTGCTCGAGCTCGGCGTGCCAACTGGTCCGCGAATCGGCGAGCTGCTTGATTTGGCCTTAGATGCCGTCATAGAAGAACGACTCCCGAACGAACGCGATGCCCTCATCGCTTTCCTCGGAGCTCAGCGCTAGCCAACCGCAACAAATATCATCTGAGCAGCCATCCCATGATTTCGGAATCGGACGCAAACAAATCTGCTCCTGCGTCATGTTGGCTTGCTTCAACGTTGAAGTAATCGTCGGTCTTAACATCGAGTACGACGAGCTCGTCGATTTCCTCGGCGGCGAGACCTTTGCTTTCATACTTTCTGCGAAGGCCAAGATATGCACGTTCGACATCGGACACTCGGTAGTACTCGTCGTCATCCCCGATGACCATCATGACAGGAACTTTCTGTTCCACTAAAGCACCAACGGAACCGTCCCACCGCGATGCCATATGAAGCACCCTGCTGTATAACTCAGGCCGTTTCACCATCACCAGAGAAACTGTCTCGCCACCAAACGAGTATCCCGACAAATACACGCGCTGTGGGTCAATGTTGTATTCATTCAAAGCCCATTCTGTAAGCGCAATCACCATGTCTACCGTTGTGTTGAGATAGTCGACAGGTTGGGGGGTGATAAGAATCACATCGTTCACATAGTTTTGAGCAGCGAAAACAAACTGGCTTTCGAGATTAGCCCCTACGCCCTGAGCATACCACCCCGATCCTCCAGGCACATGAATGTACAACGCATAGGCGTTGTTGCCGTCATAACTCTCCGGAACGCGCATGCTGAAATGAATGTCATCGAGATTTGGAACTTGAAGAATCTCGTCCACAACAAAACCTCGGTCAACAATATCGCCTTCGACGAGAGTGCCGAACGTTTGAGGCGACGAAAGCCCAGCAAGCTTTTGAGCATGCGAACGAACTAGATCCGAAACCGAACCGCTTGCATTTGGAAATTCAGAGCTTGGAGAAGACGCGTCGGAAATCGCAAAGGCAGATTCGGTAGATTCGCCCAGCCAAGCACAACCCGCCGTCACCGCACCAACAAGGCAGAACGCACCAGCGCTCAGAAATGTCCTCCTGCTAACAGATGGCAACTCGCCAGCTTGAATGCGGCAATTATCCGTTCGGTCTCCCACGCCTCATCCCCCCAAGAAGGTAGAGCAACGCATCCTGCAATCGCAGGCAAGCTTTCAAGCATGTTAGAACAAACAACCCTTAAGACAGTCTAGCCGATGATATGCGCCTCACCGCTATTGACCAATGTCACTTTCACACCATCATCAACCTTGA
>CACZAR010000156.1 GCA_902779135.1 uncultured Coriobacteriaceae bacterium
GCCGCGCAATATTCCGATAAGTTCCAGCTCGTCATGGTTGACGAGTTCCAAGACACCGACCAGATGCAAGTTGACATGATCAAGCGGTTGGCAGGCCCAGGGGCGTGCCGGCTGTGTACGGTGGGCGATGCTCAGCAGTCGATCTACCGGTTCCGCGGTGCTGATGTGGCGGTCTATCGCAGGCATCTTGAAGAGGTGCGCTCGCGCGATCCAGAGGGCATCATCATGCTGCCCGATAATTTCCGCAGCCACGCAGATGTGCTATCGCTCGTCGATCGCATTTTCGAGCGGTCTGAGATGTTTGGCGGCGAGTTCATGTCACTCGCTCCGGGGCGCGACGAGTCGCGGGTCAAGCGACCGTTCACATCGGAAGCACCGCGCATCCAAGTGCAGCTCACGACTGTTCCTTACAAAGGGGGCTCGATTGATGATGCGCGTGCTGCGGCGGCAGCCCGCATCGCCGATGTGTTTGCGGATTTGCACGAACACGGTCATTCAGCGGGTGAGATGGCCGTGCTGCTTGGCGGCATGAAGCACGCTGATTTGTATGCTGCTGCTTTGCGCAAACGGGGTCTGGCCTGTGTCATCACGGGTGGTTCGGTGTTTTCAGAATGCCCGGAGGCAGCAATCGTGCTCGACTTGGCACGGGTGATTGCCAATCCGCATCAGACTGATGCCCTGTTCAACGTGCTCACGAGTTCGTTGTTCGAGCTTTCGGCCGACGATCTGCTCGTGTTCGCAACTTCCGATGACAAAAAGGGAAGCGCGCGCCGCTGCGATTTATACACAGGGCTTATGGCAAGTGTGCGTGAGATGCGTGAGGGCAATGTGCCAGAGTCATACTCGCCCAAGCTGCAGCTGGCCGTGCGTGTCATGGCTGATTTGATTGACGGGTCAGGCCGTTCGCTCGTCTCGCGTCTTATCACGCGCGCGGTTGTCGATTCTGGTTGGCTTGGCCGCCTGCAAGCGGGAGGGCCCGAAGGCCTGGCGAGTGCTGCCAACGTGTATAAAGCCATTCGAATGATCGAGTCGATCGAGTCCGAGACAGCGTCGGGCCCCGCTCGCACGGCTGTGTTGTACCAGGCCCTGCTCGAGAAGTCGAAAGAAGCGCCTGGCGCTCTTTCGGCAACAGGCGGCGATTTCGTGCGCATTATGACGATTCACTCGTCGAAGGGGCTCGAATTCCCGATTGTGGCGGTGGGAGAGTTCCGCGATGGCAGCACCTCGACTCCGCGGTTGCTGGCATGCAGCGTTGATGATCAGGTCATTCTGTCGCTCGATCTCCAAAACTCCCAGTCGTCGTTCACGGGGGCAGCCAAGTTCAGCGGCACTTCAGCGTTGTACGCAGGCCTCGTGGAAGGCTGCGCGGATGAGGATGAGATGCTGGATGCGGCGCTCCATGCTTCAAGTGCGCTCGAGTTGCGTGCAGCTTTGAGCGAACGTGAGAGACTTGGCGACGAAGAAGAGGCGAAACGCCTGCTCTACGTAGCGCTCACGCGCGCGAAGGAAGCGCTCGTCGTGTCGTTGACCGGCAAGCGCTCGAATTCGAACTTGAATGGCACGCCCGCGAGCGTTTTGGCTTCACTCGTGCCAGCGCTTACGGGAGGTGACGAGGGTTTCGATCCGGGTGTGTCGCATTTCGAGTTCGGAGGCACGTCGCCTGCTTTCGTCGAGCATGTGGCTCTCGAGCCATCGAGTGATGAAGAATGCGCCGACGAAGAACGCGAAGAGGCATTTGACGAGGCTGATGAGAGCGCTGCCGTCACTCCATTCGCAGTTCCTGCCGCGGAGAGCCGTGTTCCTGTGAGGCGCGGTCCCTTCGCACCAGCGCATGAAGGCGTTTTCAGCTATTCGTCGATTGCCGAGGCTTCGCATGAAGGGGATGTGCTCGACCGTCTTGCGCAGGCATTCTGCGTGTCGGTTGACGATGCCGAGCAGGCAGGGTTCATGGCGGACCTTTCAGCTGTTGATGACCTACTCTATGAAGTAACTTCCGAGTTCGATTTCACGCCGAGCGTGCAACGTGCCAACCGCAACGCGTCCGCCATCGACGAAGACGATGGGTCGTGGGCTTATACAGGTTCGCTGTCCGTCGATGCCGACAAGGCAACCGACTTGGGCACCGCCTTCCATCGGCTTGCACAGTATGCGGTAGCTACGCGCGGATCGGCGGGCATGCTCGAAAAGCCCCCAGTGGAGCGAGTCGATGCTCTTGCGCGTGCCGGCAACCTCGATGACGTGCAGCGTTTACGGTTGACCAAAGCGCTCGACCGCTGGTTCGGTAGTGATGTGGCGTGCGACATGGCCAAGTTCGACGATCTTCGCGCGGAGGTGCCGTTCTTCGTTGTCGTGCCGAATCCAAGTGGGGAAGGGGCTTTCCTCGAAGGCGAGATCGACCTGCTCGCATTTGATGGCGATCGAGCTGTCGTCGTCGACTACAAGACCGGTGGACGTGCCGATGAGCTGCTGGATGATTTGACTCGCAAACACGTGCTCCAGGCGGCATGCTACGCCTATGCCATCATGCGCCAGGGCATTCAAGAGGTCGAGGCTATCTTCGTGCGCGTCGAGCGTCCCCGCGCTTCCGACGATCAGCCGCAATGCGTGCGTTATCGGTTTGGTGTCGCCGACCTTCCGCTTCTCGAAACCGCAATCGCAGGAGTCTACGCGAACAGGTGAGGCAAATTGCCCGGAGATCTGCTTCGTGCCGATTCCAACTAAGCACAGCGGGTTGAAGCGATGGCATTCGAAATCATTTCGTCGTTGGTTTTTCGTTTCGAGTGCGCTTGAAACGGCACCATCACTCTTCGTTGTCTTTTGATGCTATACTGTAAAGCAATATGAAGAAAGCAAGATAGCAACAAGAAAGACAGTGTCTTCACTTCGTTTGAAGGAGTGGAAAATGGAGGCAACCGTTCAATTGAACGCCCGCATGAATCGCGAATTGAAAAAAGCGGGCGACGAAGCTTTGGCGCGCATCGGGTTGAGCCCGACCGAAGCGGTCCGTGCGTTGTGGGCGAAGGCCGCCAAGCGTGGTGCCGATCTCGAAGAAGTGGCAGTGCTGCTCGCGCCTGTCGAGGCTGCTGAAGAGAAGCACAAACTCGATACGGATAACCCTTTTGCTGAAACCTGGGAGATGATGGACGACCTTTACCGGCAGGTTGGGGCCGACCCCCGTCAAACAAGAAGCCAGGACGAAATCAACGACAAGGAGCTGCTCGAGGAGGCGCTTTACGAGCGCATGGCTGAAAGGGGGCTCATGTGAGTACCCGAAAGCTGATTGCGCTTGTAGACACGAATGTCTGGTTGGATTGCTATCTGCCCGATAGGCCAAATTCCGTTGCAACTCGTGACTTCATTTGCATGGCACAGAAGAATTCGGTAGAGCTAGCCTATCCCGTGCATATCCTGAAAGACGTTTTCTATCTCATTCAATTGGATTTGAAGCGTATGGCGCGCAAAAACGGTGCAACCACGGAATCTGACTTTTTGGCAGTTCAGCGGGCAGCTTGGAGTTGCATCGAGAATATGCGTGAGCAGGCCATTGCAATTGGGGTTGACGAATCGGACGCGTGGCTTGCATGCAAGTACCGGCCGCTCAGCGAGGACCTTGAGGACAACTTCGTCTTGGCTGCGGCGGAACGGGCGGAGGCTGACTTCATCGTGACGGGCGATAAAACCCTCATTCAGAAAGCGAC
>CACZAR010000157.1 GCA_902779135.1 uncultured Coriobacteriaceae bacterium
AGAACTTCACCATCTACGACGATGCCGACTCAAAGCGTCTCGTCAAGGAAATCATGGCCGAGCTCGACATCGATCCGAAGCGCTTTCCGCTCAACGCGTTGCGCAACCGCATCTCGATGGCGAAAAACGAGCTGCAAGGCCCTGACGTGTTTGCCGACAAGGCTGTCGATCCGGTGGGAAAGATGGCCGCTCGCGTCTATCGCCGCCTGCAGGAGCGTTTGCGTTCTGCAAACGCGTTCGACTTCGACGACCTGCTGCTCTACGCGTACTTCCTGTTGAAATACCATCCCGAGGTGCTCGCGGCCTACCAGCAGCGGTTCCGCTACATCCTGGTCGACGAGTACCAGGACACCAACCACGCGCAGTACGAGATTTGCCGGCTTTTGGCAGAGTCACATCGCAACATCATGGTCGTCGGCGACGACGACCAGTCGATTTACTCGTGGCGTGGCGCCGACATCCGCAACATCCTCGAGTTCGAAAACGACTATCCCGACTGCACGACCATCAAGCTCGAGCAGAACTACCGCAGCGTCGGTAACATCTTGTCGGCGGCCAATGCTGTCATCGCGAACAACATGACGCGCAAGCCCAAGAAGCTCATGACCACCGCCGAGGATGGCGACAAGGTGCAGGTGTTCATGGCATCCGACGAGCGCGACGAGGGCCGCTGGATTGCCGGACAGATCGACAAGCGCCACGACGAGGGGCTGAGCTACGAGCAAATAGCCGTGTTCTACCGCACGAACGCTCAAAGCCGCATGCTCGAGGACATGTTTCTGCGCGCGGGCGTGCCCTACCGCATCGTGGGCGGCACGCGCTTCTTCGAGCGCCAGGAGATTTCGGATGTTATGGCGTACCTGACTCTCGCGGTCAATCCCGCCGATGACATGGCTGCTCAACGTGTCATCAACGTGCCGCGCCGCGGCATCGGTCGCACGACCATCGAGCGTATCTCGGAAATCGCGCGCGAGAACGACACGACATTCATGAACGCAGCCGAGCTCGCCATCATCGACGAGGAGCTAAGGCCTGCTTCACGTCGTGCAGTGTCCGAGTTCGTCCAAATCATCAAGGAAGCGGCCGATTATTCGGGCGACCTGCGCAAAGTCGTCGAGATGATCATCGAGAAGGCGGGGCTTGTCTCCGCATTGCAGAACGAGGGCACCGATGAGGCGCGCGGCCGCATCGAGAACATCAAGGAATTCCTCGGCGTCGTTGACGAGTTCGTCGAAACCCACGACGACGAGGATGCCGAGTTCGCAGCCCCGACGGCAGGGGAGGTCGAAGAGGGCGAGGAGCCCGCGCGCGTGTTGCGGGGCGATTCGCTGGCCGACTTCATCGAATGGGTGCGCTTGCGTACCGATCTCGATGCAGCGTCCGACGACGGTCATGCGGTCACGCTCATGACCGTGCACTCGTCGAAGGGTCTCGAGTTCGATTGTGTCTTCGTGGCCGGCATGGAGGAGTCCCTGTTCCCGCACATGAATTCGATTGCTGATTCCGGCGCTGTCGAAGAAGAGCGCAGGCTGGCATACGTCGCCATCACGCGCGCTCGGAAATACCTGTATCTGACCTGCGCTTCGCAGCGCCAGCTTTTCGGTTCGACGCATGTGAACCCGGTGTCGCGTTTCTTGCAGGAGATTCCCAGCGAGCTGCGCCAGACCACCGGCGTGGGCTCGGCGGGCTTCTCGGGCACTGGCTGGGAGAAGCGAGGCAGCCGCCGTGGCATCTCGGGTTCTGGCACCGAAGCAGGCGAGGGCCGCGTGTTCGGCCGTTCGAGCGCGTTCGGTTCGGGAGAGCGCTCGCGCAATGCCCGGACGGGCCTTTCCGCCGCTGCTCAGAAGAAGTCGGGCGCAACCACCACGTTTGCGAAAGGCGATCAGGTCGATCACAAGACCTTCGGCCGCGGTGTCGTGGTGAAGGTGGACGGCGACACGCTCTACGTGAAGTTCAGCAAGCTCGGAGAAACGAAGAAACTGCTGAAAGATTATGCGCCAATCGTTAAGATTAATACGGACTAGTTCATAAGTAAGTGAGGTCATCATGTCGTCACCCATCATCGTGGTAGGACACAAGAATCCTGACAATGACGCGATCAGCGCAGCTATCGGCTACGCATGGCTCAAGAACGAGCTGGCTAGGCGCGACGCGAAAGAAGGCGAGGAAATCCCCACGTACATACCGGCGCGCCTCGGCCCGCTGCCGCGCGAAACGGCCGGCGTACTCGACAAGTGGGGCGTCGATGTGCCCATGGTCATCAACAACCTGTTCGCTCGCGTGTCCGACGTCATGACACCCAATCCGCTCTCGGTCAAAGCAGATGCGAAGATCATCGAAGCTGGGCGCATCCTGCGCAAGCACAACGTGCAAGCGCTCGTCGTCACGAACGAGGACGGCACGTACAAAGGCCTCATCTCGACGCGTATGATCGCCAACCGCTACATTTCGGCGACTGATGTCCTCGAAACCGAGGGCGCGACGCAGATGTCGGTTGCAGCAGACCTCATCGCATCGCTCGACCAGACGGTCGACACCGTCATGGAATCGCAGATTCTCACGCTCGATGCCGACGGCAAGCTCGACGAGGCCGTTGCCGACATCATGGATTGCCCGTTCCGCGAGGCCGTTGTGCTCGACGAAGCTAACATGCCGATTGGCATCGTCACGCGTTCCGACATCGCCGTGCATCCGCACCGCAAGGTCATCCTTGTCGACCACAACGAGATCAGCCAGGCGGCGGCTGGCATCGAAGATGCTGAGGTCATCGAGATCATCGACCACCATCGCATCGCCGATGTCTCGACCGTCTATCCCATCAAGTTCCTGAACATGCCGGTAGGCTCGTCGGCAACGATTGTCACGCTCGAGTGCCAGCGCTACGGCATCGTTCCGCCCAAGCCCATCGCAGCTGTGCTTCTGTCGGCGGTCATGACCGACACTGTCGTGCTGAAGTCGCCCACGGCCACTCCGACTGACAAGCTGGTCGTCGACTACCTGGCTGGCATCGTTGGCATGGACCCGCTCGAGTTCGGCATGGAGGTGTTCTCGTTCCGCGGGGGCGACGACGACATGCCCATCGACAAGCTGGTCAGCGCCGACTCTAAGGAGTTCGAGCTGGGCGAGGGGACGGTGCTCATCGCGCAGCATGAGACCACGAACCTCGATGCGGTCATGGGTCGCGAGGGCGAGATGCGCGAATACATGCGCGGTCTCATCGAGAGCAAGGGTTACATCTGCGTGTTGCTTATGGTGGTTCGTGCCGTCCGCACATAGACCTCCCGCCGCCAGACTATGAACCACCAAACACTTGGCATGGCTTTCTGGGTGGTGACACGAACGGGTGGACTCTCGCAGATAAGAAGGCTGCCTTTGACTGGTATCTGGGGACATTGGGGGCGAAGAACTGTCGTCTTGGCGGGATTGTAGAGAGTGACGAGATTGATGCGGCGATAAGTCGATGTCAGGTTCTGTACTATACGAATGCAGTTCCTTCACTTAAAGCTCTGGCATTGAACCCCAACGGTGTTATGCGCGATGAGGCAATAACAGTTGCGATGAAGTTCAGCCCGGTTGATGATTCCACGACACAATTTGTAGAGTCGATAATCACGAATGTGAATGGATATTCTTCGGGTGAACGTGTTGGATGTTATATTGAATATTCAAAGAAACTGCTTCAAGATCCGTGTACTA
>CACZAR010000158.1 GCA_902779135.1 uncultured Coriobacteriaceae bacterium
GCCAGAGCCATCATCGTCGGGGTCATGAACAAGTCCTGGACAACCGCGAACTCGAGCTGCTTGTACCACTCGAGCTGGGTGATCGCCTGAGCGCCCATCGTGGCCAGGAAGTTGTTGGTAACGAAGTAAGCACCGCGGATAGGAATCTCACCGCGCTGCCATGCTTCGATGGTGGCGTTGGAAGAAAGGTTCTTGAAGCCGACGGCGAACATCGGGTAACGCTCGATGCCGATGCGCTTTGCAGCTTCTTCGGGAGTCATGAGCTCATCGTAGTCCCAGGTGCCAACCCAGTTGGGCTGGTCGATGCCCCAGCAGGACTGACCGATGACGTTGCCGCCCGGCACGTCGAGGTTGCCGGTGATGCACCACAGAGCAGTGATTGCGTGGGCAGCCTGCTGACCGCCGGTCTGCTGGTCGAGTGCAACGCCCCACTGAATGGCAGCGGGCTTGCTGGTGGCGTAGGTGCGGGCGACGCGGACAACGTCTTCCTTGGCGACCCAGGCCTTTTCGCACAGCTCGTCGAGATCCATCTCGGCAACGCGCTCGCACACGGCTTCGAGACCGTAGACCCAGTAGTCGCAGAATTCCTCGTCGTAGAGCTTCTCGTCGCAGATGACCTTAAGCATGGCCATGGCCAGAGCGCCGTCACCACCAGGACGGACCTGCAGCCAATCCTCGCCCGCCTTGGCGGCGATCCAGGTGAGCTGCGGGTCGACGACGGCGACCTTCATGCCACGCTTCATGAGGTCGGTGATCCAGTGACCATAGAAGCCGTCGGCGTTGGAGTAGAAGGGCTGATGGCCCCAGATGATGCAATACTCGGGAACGACATAGCGCGGGTCGTCGTAACGGTCGACCAGGAACTGCGAGCAGTCCATAACGCACGGATCGCCAAGCATGCAAGCCATCGAGGCGATGCGGGGCAGGTAGCAAGAGTTGCCGGCGAAGTACGGGACGCCCTCGTTCGGCGAACCCATGGAGGCGTTCACGCGGGTAACCTGATGGATATCGCGGCCGGTACCCTGGCAGCAGGCGATCTTGTCGACGCCCCAGGTATCAGCGATGCGCTTGAAGTTCTCAACGATGATGTCGTAGGCCTCGTCCCAGGTGATGCGCTCGAACTTGTCTTTGCCGCGGTCCTCGCGGGCGCGCTTCATCGGGTACTGCAGGCGCTCGGGGCTGTACACGTAATCAGGAATGCACAAGCAGCGGCTGCACAGACGACCCTGGTTGTACGGGTCCTCGGGGTCACCCTCGACCTTAACAAGCTTGCCGTCCTTGACGTAGGACAGGATGCCGCAAACGTTGTGGCAACCCGGTGCCGAACGCGCCGTGCCGCGGATGACGGTCATGCCGTCCTCTTCCCACGTCCAAGGAACATCCGGAGTCTTGGCGGCAGGAGCCGGATTCTCGGCCTTGGGCAAGCGCGAACCACGCTTGTACTTCTTGCCGTGCGTCTCCCCCCACTGATACTGAACTTCAGACATGCTCTCTCCTCTCGATTTTCGTCAGTCTGACTTTTCGGCCTTGATGTACTCACTCCGCCCTCTTCCCGCACACTCATGATCTGCACGGGGAAGTGACTACGCGTCCAAGTCACACAATTCCGATGGCACCACTCTACGTGCGCATCGCGCGATGGAATCCCCCATGGGTAATGGGCATGTCCAATTCAGGACGGCAATATGATTCAAAAACGGGCATCAGTACGTTGGTATTAGGCGTTTTCCTGGCCTTTTGCAGATTCAGGCTGAAATCCTGAACTCAAGCGAAGTTGGTACGCTCATTCCATCGATGAGACAGGAATTGGCATGAAACAGATATCAAATGCATTTATTATCGGCGGGCTTTTCGGAGTCGTAGGGCAGCTCTTCATTTTCGGTTGGACGGCATTGCTCGGACAAGGCAATCAACTCGTCAATCCGCTCACCATGGTCACGATGGGCGTTCTCGGCCTCATTTTGTTCCTCACCGGAATAGCACCGAAGCTCGAGGAGCGCACAACCATGGGCGTGACCATCCCCATCAGCGGCATGGTGATCGCAATCGGCGGAGTCACGTTCGGCGTGAAAATGGAATCGGGTAGCGTGGGAGCCGGCGCCAAAGCCGGCGCCGGCCTTCCTTTGCGTGTATTGGGAACCGGCGCGCTTATTTCAGTGATACTGAGCACCGTGCTCTGGTTCGCCACACATGGCGCGCTTGAAATCCCCTCCGATGGCTCATCGATGGGGCCACTGCTCGATGTGGTGCTGTCGTTTGTCGTGGGAGGTGCCATAGCAGCTATCGCAGAATCCATTATGCTGGCGACGAAGGCCCCGATTCCCGTTTTGCTCATCGTGTTCATAGTAGTTGGCGCCATCATGGCCGCGTTCAATCTCGACGCATTGCCGTTCATGAACAACGGCGGCTTCATCGTTTCGCTTTTCGCTGCCGGACAAGCTGCTTACGAGACGTTCCAAGTTTTGCTCATAGGCATCACGCCCATCCCGTTCATCACCGTGCTCTGCGTCTACCTGTCCGTTACGGTGCTTGGAATTCTCGCCGGCCTGCTCCGCAAGCCCGCGCAATAAAGCCTTTTCCCGCATATACGAAAAACAGAACGCAGCCTCTTATTCGAACGCATGCTGAAGTATCGCTTATGAAAAGCGCTACCATATGAGCGGACAATGCAGAACGTTCACAAGGGGCGAACAATGGCAATCACCTGGGAAATCGATAAACCGCTCGCTTAAAAGCTCGAAGCGCTGCAAGCCGTTTTGTGCGATGCGGGCAAAGTTGCGGTTGCATTTTCTGGCGGCGTCGATTCAACGTTGCTTCTCGCAATTGCACACGATGTGCTCGGCGACGACGTTTTGGCCGTTACAGGCAGGAGCCCTTCCGTGCCTGCCCGCGAAATCGCCGAAACCCAGAAGTTCTGCCTCGACGAGGGAATTCACCACATAATCGTTGATACGCAAGAGTTTGAGATCGAGGGCTTCGACCACAATCCACCCAATCGCTGCTACCTCTGCAAGAAAGAGATTTTCTCGCGCATCATGAATGCTGCTTCAGAACGCGGCTTCACGGTGCTTGCTGAAGGCTCGAACCTCGACGACAAAGGCGATTACCGTCCTGGCTCGCAGGCAGTTGCCGAGATGGGCGTGCTCAGCCCGCTTTGCGAAGCAGGATTGACCAAGGCCGATATTCGTGCTCTTGCGAAGGAGCGCGGGCTGTCAGCGTGGGACAAGCCGGCATTTGCATGCTTGAACACGCGATTTGCTTACGGCGATTTGCTGACCCCCGAACGATTGGCGATGGTCGACGGTGCAGAGGAGGCGCTTCAAGGTCTCGGTTTTGCCCAAGTGAGGGTTCGCTATCAAGACGGTACAGCCCGCATCGAGGTGGCGCCCGATGAGATTGCACGCATCGCGCAACCCGCCGTGCGCGATCAGATTGTCGGCCCTTTGAAGGCGCTTGGCTTCGACTACGTCTCGCTCGACCTTCAAGGTTACCGAACAGGAAGCATGAACGAAACGCTCTAGTGCGGCATGCAAGCGCGCTTCACATGTGATGCACCATCATAACCTGCATCATTCCATGCAGCATGTGAATCACGAATCTTACCTGGTAGACAATACAATCTTGGCAATCGTCCCCATCAGAAGGAAGGTTCGCCATGTCTCAGGAAAAATTCGCAGAACGCATGCACATCACCAACCAAGCGATTGCCCACGAAGAAGCCGACCGCATCCCCATTTGGTGCCAATACGGCACGACTCCCTATCTTCTTTCAGATGGAATCGTCACCTACCGTGACTCGATGTACGACCACGAAAAGGCTGCCGAAGCCATCATCAAATTCCATCAGGACTTCCAGCCGGATGCACAACTGGCCAACATGGTGAGCGGCAAAATCGAAGATATCGCCGAGACGGCCGTGCTCGACTGGCCAGGTCGCGAAGGCGGCAACGTGCCCGATGAGAGCATCTACCAAACGCTCGAACCCGAGTTGATGATGGAAGACGAGTACGACGAACTTTTCGGCGACTTCACAGGCTTCTTGCTGCACAAGTACATCCCCCGCGCGTTCCCAGGGCTTGCCGGCCTTGGAAAGGTGCTGAATCCTGCACCGACTGGCTACATGTATGCAGGCCAACTTGCGAACTCGTTGTTCAGCCCAGACGCCGTCAGCGCTTACGAGAAGCTCATCGAGATGGCTAAAGCAAACGCCGAATGCCAAGCCGCCATCAAGAAACTACAGGGCACGCTCTTTGGCATGGGCTTCCCTCCCCTGCTTACGGGCGTGGGACTCATGCCGTACGATACTCTTTCGAACTATTTCCGCCACACTGTCGACACCTTCGAAGATCTCATGTTCCAAGAGGAAAACGTCGAACGCGCGGTCAATTTCTTCGCCGACCTGCAAATCAAGAACCTGCAGTACTTCCGTTTCGTCGACATGCCCGTCAAACGCGTCATGTTCTGGATGCACAAAGGCATGGATGGCTTTATGAACGCCGAGCAATTCGAGAAGTTCTATTGGGCGCCATTCCTCAAAGTCATCAACGCGCTCGTGGACATGGGCGTCACACCGGTCATCTACACGGAAGGCCCTTACAATTCGCGCCTCGAGCAAATGATCGGCCTGCCCGCCGGCAAATGCGTCGTGCATTTCGAGGAAGTCGATTTGCAGCGCGCAAAAGACACGGTGGGCAAAGACAGCTGCATCACAGCGAACTTCCCCTTGTATCTACTCGAGTACGGTACGAAACAACAGGTCGTCGATGAAGTGAAGCGCCAAATCGACATCGGCGCCCCTGGCGGCGGCTTCATCTGGGAAACAAACGCCTCGATCCAGAACGTCAAGCGCGAGAATCTCGAGGCCATGTACGACACTGTGCGCGAATACGGAAGGAAGTAATGAGTCGATGCCCTGGCCCCCGACTCATTGTGCACAATGAGTCGGCACCCTGACCCCTGACTCATTATTGCGAGATAATACGTCCATCACGACGAAGGAGCCGCGATGGACGTTTCTCATATGCGCGAAGTGCTCACTCTGGCCGAGCACCTGAACTTCACGACCGCAGCAGCTGAATTGTATGTCTCGCAACCTACGCTCACACGGCATATCGGTGCCATTGAGGATGAGCTTGGGGTGAAGCTCTTCAAGCGCACGAACCATGTGGTTGAACTAACGCGAGCAGGCGTCGTGGCCGTGAAGGCGTTCGAAAAG
>CACZAR010000159.1 GCA_902779135.1 uncultured Coriobacteriaceae bacterium
TTCATGGGCATCGTGAAAGCCGACGCCTACGGGCATGGCTCGGTGCAAGTCAGCCGTTGCCTGGAAGAAGAAGGCGCCGACTATCTGGCGGTAAGCAGCATCGACGAGGCCATGGAGCTGCGTAAGAACGGCATCGAGATGCCCATCCTCATCCTCGGGCACACGCCGCGCGACCAAACCGAAAAGCTCATCGAGAACAACATCACCCAAGCCGTCACCTGCGAGGCGAAGGCCATCAACTATTCGAACGAGGCCGTGCGAGTCGGCAAGACCCTGAAGATCCACATCAAGGTCGACACAGGCATGTCGCGACTGGGCTATTTGTGCGAGGGCGACTTCTTCGAAGAAGGCGTGCGCCATATCGTCGAGGACTGCCAAATGCCCGGGCTCGATGCTGAAGGCATTTTCACCCACTTCGCTGTGGCAGACGAAGAGGGTGAGGAAGACCTCGAGTACACCCGCCACCAGTTCAAGCTGTTTATGGATGTCATCGAAGCGGTCGAATCGCAATGGGGCAAGAAGTTCCGCCTGCGCCATTGCGCCAACACCGGCGCCACAGCTCGCTTCCCCAAAACGCACCTCGACATGGTGCGCCCCGGGCTGCTGCTGTACGGCTACGGCGAATTCGCGCAAGAACTCGGCCTCGAGCCGGTGATGTCGCTGAAGACCGCCGTCCAGACCATCAAGCACTACCCTGCCGACACGAAGGTCAGCTACGGCGGTACCTACACGACCACCCGCAAGACACGCATGGGCGTGCTGCCCTACGGCTATGCCGACGGCTTCCTGCGCTCGCTTTCGAACAAGGCGGTCGTCATGACGTCGGAGGGTCCTGCGCAGCAATGCGGCCGCATCTGCATGGACATGTCGATGATCGATTTGACCGACAAGCCGGGCGTCGGTGTCGCGTCGGAAGTCGAGATCTTCGGCAAGCACAACTCCATCGAGGAAATGGCAGCCGCGGGCGGCACCATCCCCTACGAGCTCGTGTGCGCCGTCAGCAAGCGCGTGCCGCGCATGTACATCAAGAACGGCGAGGTCATCGAGAAAGAACTGTTGCTGAGGCTGTAGCGCGGACACATGGTAGGAAGCAAGAACACAATAGCCAAGCGCATCCTCATAGCGCTCGCCGTGGTAGTTGTGGTGCTCGTCGCCGCAGCCGTTTGGTACGTGAACGATTATTCCCATGCCGACAACGTTGCGCTAGCAGCTGTTGCCGACGAGGACGGCGCCACCGACGGTGTCGAGGTGCGCACGCTCCCGAGCGGCGACATCGCGTTCGTGCCCAACCGACCCACAGCAGGGCTCGTGTTCTATCCAGGCGGCAAGGTGCAGCCCGAAGCGTATGCGCCGCTCATGCAGCAATGCGCGCAGCGCGGCATCCTCTGCGTGTTGCTGAAGCCGACCTTCAATCTGGCGATCATCGACATGGATGCGGCGAGCGGGATCACGGCCCAGTTCCCCGACGTTACCAAATGGGTAATTGCCGGTCATTCCATGGGCGGCGTTGCCGCCGCCGATTACGCGTCGCGCCATGCCGACGAGTTCGATGCCATTGCATTCCTTGCAGCGTATCCGGCAGTCGACCTATCGAGATTCGACGGCAAGGTGCTCTCGATTGTTGGAAGCAACGACGGAGTTCTGAACCGCGACAAATACGAGCAGGCTCATGAACTGTTGCCCGATTCTGCACGAGAACTTGTAATCGAAGGCGGCAACCACGCCTACTACGGCAACTACGGCGAGCAGGCCAATGACGGCCAGGCCGACATCACGCGCGAGAATCAACAAGCTCAGGCAACCGATGCGCTAGTCGACCTTGCGGCAGCGGCTTAAGATTAGCCGAGTGAGTCGGGGGCCTGGCCCCTAACTCACTAGCCCCTAACTCACTAACTCGCTGGCCTTCGACTCGCTAATTCACGCTCTTCCCGCGCAACGACTATCGAGCCGCGCGCCAGATTAATCGCTTTCCTTGTCGCGCACGCCGACGATGATGACCAGCGCCACCACCGCCAAAAGCACCGCCGTGCCGATAAAAGCCACATGGTAGCCAGCGAACGTGACCGCAGCAGCGTCGGAACTACTTGCAAACAGCGGTCCGAACGCAGTCAGGCTCACGATGGCCGCCGTACCGAACGAGGCACCGACCTGCATGAGCGTGCTCATGACCGCATTGCCATGCTGGATAATCTCGTTGGGAAGTGAGTTGATGCCCCACGTGTTCGACGGCGTGGATACGCATTGCCAACCGATGGTCTCGACGAAATAGATGCCTGCGACCGTAACGACCCACGTGTCGGCGCCGCACAGGCACAGGGCAATCGCCGCACCCTCGAGCAGCGCGGCACCCACGAGCACGATGACCCGCACGCCATGCTTGTCGAAAATGCGCCCCGCAACCACGCCTGTCACAGCACCCGCCAGCGCAGCTGGTGCCATAGCCAGACCCGTCATGGTGGGCGTATGACCGAGCGAATTCTGCAGGTACAGCGGGAGCAACACGTCGATTGCGATGAGTGCTCCTTCGAGCAGGCAGCACACGATGATGGAGTTGCGGAAACGACGCGTTTTGAGCGTCTCGACGCGCAGCATGGGCACCTCGAGCGTCCCCTGCCTGCGCACGAACACAACAAGCAGCGCGAGCCCAACGACCATGAGCAGCGCGGAAACCCACGGCGTATCGGACGACGTAATCGTCGACAGACCGTAAAGCAGTCCGAGCATGCCGAACGACGACAGCACGATCGACGGCACGTCGAAGCTCGTACGCTCGAAGCCCTCGCGATTCCTCAGCAGCGCAAACGTGAGCACGATGACCACGACGCTGATCCCCGCTACGATGAAGAAGAGCGAGCGCCAGCCAACCAGGTCGATAAGCGCGCCTGACGCAGGCGGCCCAATAGCGGGCGCAAAGCTGATGACGACGCCAACAATGCCCATGACCATTCCGCGATTCTCGCGCGGGAAAATAATATCGAAATCCATTCGATTTCGATAACTCTTACTTATGAGGTAAATGTAAATGGCTGACCTTACTTTCAATACTACTTCGGGACAGACTATTGCAAGGGAATTAGTCATTGCATGTCTGAATACCGGAACTTCAAGCTCCCCTACGTGGACGCCAATTGGCAAGCGCGTTGAGGACAGCTCAGAAGAAATGGATTGGAGCAAAGAAAGCATTCAGGATATTCTTGGGCAGACTTACACTACCATGAAGAAGCCTGTTATTACTCAGAGCTTCGATCCGATGGATCTTGAAGCGGGTGACGCAGCCCTTGAAAAGCTGTGGAATCTTGCAATCAAGGATCAGAACGCACAGGCACTTCAGGCACAGGACATGCTTATTGTGCACAAGTATGCTGGCACGGCAACCACTGCGGTTTTTGCAGAGCGCTATGCCGCGTGTGCAATCGCAATCACTTCGCTTGGCGGCGAAGGCGGCGGCAATATCGGTATGCCTATCGAAGTAACCTATGGCGGTGCCAGAACAACGGGCACTGCTGCTATCGCAAGCGGCGGCGCTA
>CACZAR010000160.1 GCA_902779135.1 uncultured Coriobacteriaceae bacterium
CCGTGATGCGGAACGAACGTGGTGCGATCTATCGCCTCGAACGTGTAGCCGCGCTCCTGATAGTATTCGATGATCCGCGGCAATGCTTCAACCGACGTCTGCTTGGTCGCGGAATCGTGCATGAGCAGGACGATGTTCTCGTACTTTGACGCTTCCTCTGTCGCGAAATAGACCAGGTCGTCGGCAGTATGATCAGAACCATCGCCGCTCGAAACGTTCCAGTCGTAATACTGGTAGCCACGCGCCTGCACTTCGCCCACGAGCGCCGACATGATGCCCGACGTATAGTTCTTGGAAATCGAATTCGAAGATCCGCCCGGGAAGCGGATAAAGCACGGCACGTACCCGATTTGGTCTCGAACTACGTTCCCAATGCCTTCAAGGTCTTCAAAGTAGGCCTGCTGCGACGAGTAAATGTAGGCGTAATCATGGCTAAACGTGTGAAGGCCGATGGTATGACCGCGGTCGTACGCCTCTTTGATCATCGGGAAGTAGTCTGGGTTATGGCCTACGACGAAGAACGTCGCCTTGCAGCCGTAACGGTCGAGGATGTCGAGAACCGCCTGCGTGTTCTCCGACGGCCCATCGTCAATCGTCAGATAGACGACCTTTCTGCCGTTGTCGGTATAGTTCCAATCCGTCCGGTTCGGATCGACGGCGAAATCGCTATCCCGCCAAGCAAGGTCGCCCTGCGCAGCGCTGTCCTGCCCTTGCGCCGCGCTCTCCTGCCCCGACGCGGCACTTCCCTGCCCCTGCGTCTCAGTTTCGGCTTGGGTTGGTTCGGACGACGGGGCAAGCGCCGCAAACCCCATGACGCCGACAAGAACCAGAACGATGACAGCCGTCAACAGCGCCACCACTCGATTGTGCGACACTTCCTGCTTTGTGTATCGCTTAACGCCAGATTGGCTTGCGCTTTTACGAGAGCTTGAACTCGCTCGACGCTGTTGATATCGGCGCTGAGGCACCGCACCATCACCTTCTCTTCACCACTAGCTACTGAGTCTCAATCATAACCCATCAACCAGCATGCTTTCCGTATTCAGCGGCTTTGGTTTCGTTTTTGCGAGCATCACGAACGCAGCCTTCGTACCACCGAAAAACATAGGTCAATCGTGGCATGGTTGCGTATAAAATCAAATCAAGGCCATTCGAAACCTGGAAGGAGCCGTCAACTATGAACTTTGAAGACATTTCCCCCGAGCTGAAAGAAAAAGCCAAGGCGTGCAAGACACCTGAAGACATCTTGGCACTCGCCAAAGAAGAAGGCTATACGCTGAGCGAGGAAGAGCTTGATGGCATAGCTGGTGGCGGCCCCGAGTGGAACTGCAGTTACACTTGCGAGAATAAGGAATACGATACAACCTGCTGGACTTTGTAAGAGCCTATAGGAGTATTCTGCGGTCAAGATGCGACCAGAGCCTGGATCTTGCTGCCCGGGATTAATCCGAATGAGAAGGCGCCCTCGGTTTCGAGGGCGCCTTTGGTTTGTATGGTTGCTGCGACAGCTCCAACTCTCGACAGTTATAGCAGCGCCAACTCTCGGCAGTTGCAGCTGCTCCGACTCTCGGACCGCTGTTTTGCGCTCTGGCTATTCCGCCACGATGACCGAGATGCCGTTCGGGATGACGGTGACCTTCGCATCTTCCCCGACGATCTCGCGCGCCTTTTCGAGCGCCTCGTCGAGCGTCTCGGCGTACATCATCTTCATCTCCTCGATGGTTTCACGCATCTGCGGGCAGCTGACGTAGATGACCGGATGGTGGATGAGGATGCGGGCCTGAATCTGATACTCCCACTGGTCGGGCTTCGTCTCTTTCTGCGGCACCTGCAAGATCTCGTCCATCAGCGCCTGGGCGCTTTCGCAATCCTTGAGCGCGCGGTAGAAGCCTTCTCCACCGGTGCCGTCGATGCATTCGGCGCACTCGATGATCACGCCGCCCTCGTTGGCACATGCCTCGGCAGCCGTCATCGACTTCACAGCCTGGTACATGTTCTGGTCAAGCGGCGCTCCCCCATTGCCTGTGATGACAATATCGGCAGGAACGGCCTTCACGCGGCACTGACCAGCGAGGAACTCGGTGCCGGCCTTGTGGGCCTCAAACGGGTCGCCGGCGAACGCGGCAACGACGCGCTTTTCCTCGTCGATCACAACGTTGACGATATAGGCGAGCTTGGCCTGGCGCGCTGCGTCGACCATGTCGTTGTGCAGCGGATTGCCGTCGAGCACGCCCGTGCGGGCGTTGGGGCTGGCGATGAACTTCGAGCAATGGTTGCCCATGACCGTGACGGCATCGCACACGCCGGGAAGGACGCTCTTGCGCCCACCTGAGAAACCGGCGAAGAAGTGCGGCTCGATGAAACCCTCGGAGACAAGCAGGTCCGTCTCGACAGCCACGCGGTCGATGACCAGGTCGGCACCGGACGGCAGCACGCCGATCTTCACGTTGGAATCGGCGTCGAACGCGTCGTGAATGACGATGCGCTCGGAATCGACGATTTCGTCGCCGAGCTTGGCGCGCAGCTCGTCGGTGATCGTCGGGCGATGGAAGCCAGTTGCGACGAGCAGCGTGATCTCGATATCAGGGTTGCCCTCGCGCAGCTCGGCGAGCATGAAGGGAATGATGTGCTTGCTGGGCACGGGACGCGTGTGGTCGCTGATGATGATCGCGCACGTCTTCTTGCCGACAGCCAGCTCTTTGAGCGACTTCCCGCCATAGGGGTTGGCCATGGCTTCAAGCACCAGCTCGTCTTCGTTGCCCTGGGACGGTGCGACGCTCGATTCGAGCACTCCGGCGACCTTCTCATCAGGAAGAACAAGCTCCAACGCACCCGAGCCGTACGGTATCTGGCATTTCATTTGCGACCTCCCTCTTAGCGCTGCGAAACACGGCAATCTAGCCTGTGACCAGATTACCATGCTTGCCCCTTGGGAGGGGCTGCGTCGAGAGATTTGGGGCATTGAGGGCCCGTTGGGCGGCTGTCGGCCGATTGTTCAACTTCATGATGTCCAGGATTTACAACCTCGATGACAACCATTTGACATTACAATGATTCAAGCTTCTAGCAGCCACACGCAGATGCTGGCAACAACAACTAGTCCGATTCGAAAGCCACGCTTCGGAAAGGCGCACCATACACAAACTGAGTGACATACTGCCGAAGTCAATCGAAATCCGCGCATGCGTCGATGATTTCGAAATTGCCGAGTCGTTCATCGACGACCTGATGGACCGCAGCGTCATCTCCGAAGAGGCCGCAAACCAAACCATGCTCGCTTTCGAAGCCGTGTTCAGCGAACTGCCCGAGCAAGGATACGATGAAGATACGCTGATCAAGATCACGGGAAGCCATGAGATTGGAAACCTCGTCATCAAGGTTACGTTCGAGGGCAAGCCTTTCATGCCGCCTGAGCCAGGGAGCGACTCCCCTGAAAAGCTGATTCTCGAAGCGCTCGAAGACAGACTCGAATACAGCTACGGCTCGGGCTACA
>CACZAR010000161.1 GCA_902779135.1 uncultured Coriobacteriaceae bacterium
AGCTCGAGGAAGAGGACAACGCCGACACCATGGTTACGCGCATGAAGCTGTTCGGCGGCGACGCGAAGGCCCTCTACGACCTCGACAACGAATGCGCTGCACGCACCTACACCACCCCGTCGCCGCTTGCGGCTGAATAAACCAAAAGAGACTATCTTTTTGGTTGTTCGCGCGTTTTCGAAGCTGCAACCCTTTGAGTTGCGGCTGGAAGGAGCGCCTGCATGGCATCGACGCCCGAATACTTGGAATACGTGCTTGACCTGCTGGACGATGTGCCCGAGGTGACGCATCGCAAGATGATGGGCGAATACATCCTGTACGCTTCAGGCAAGATCATCGGCGGAATCTACGACGACCGCTTCCTGGTGAAGAAGACGCCAGCGTCTCACGCTGTGCTTTCGACGGCCGAGATTCCCTACGATGGTGCCGCGGAAATGCTGCTGGTCGATATAGAGAACCGCGATGCCATTTCAGCGATGGTGCTCGAAATGCTGCCAGAGCTGCCCGAGCCAAAGAAGCGTCGCAAATAGGCGGCATAGAACCCTCGTTAACCGAAGCAACCCGGTAGAGTGCCCTTGCGTTCTACCGGGTTGCACGGTTTTCAAGTAAAAATGCCAAAAAATCGAGGATATCTGAAGATTTGAGGTCAAAAACTGCACCCTTGGAAATAGGGCACTTCCATTAGCCCAGTTCAAGAGGGGCGGTTTTTATCGGTAACAACTGTCACCTCGAAAAATCTTCAGATATCCTCGATTTTTTGGCATTTTCATTTCAACTTTGTGCAACAGCTCGTGTAATCGAGACTGTCTTCGCACGACAATCGCAACCAACACTCTAGATGCAAACGTTTTGATTGCTCCGATTCGAAAACGTCCAAAAGAGATCTCGAGCGCTACAATGAACCGATGCTCGATCGGATAGTCACATTTCTGCGAAACGAGGCGGTGCTTTGCATCGCCTTTGTTTGTGCCTGCGTGTCGATGGCTGCAGCTGGTGACGTATCGCAAGCGCCGAGCTACATCGACTGGCGCGTCATCATCCTGCTGTTCTGCCTCATGGCATCCGTTGCTGGCCTTCGCAAAAGCGGCGTCTTGGCGCGCATCGCCCAGGCCATCGTCGCTGGGGAACGGCAGAAGCGGCTCGTCTGCCTCGCGCTCGTGATGCTGCCGTTCTTCGCATCGATGATCATAACGAACGATGTCGCGCTTCTTACCTTCGTCCCGATTGCGGTCATCGCGCTCGAAACCGCCGGCTGGCGCGACGACCTCGTCCGCGTCATCGTCCTGCAGGCAATCGCTGCCAACCTGGGCGGCATGGTCACCCCCGTCGGGAACCCTCAGAACCTCTTCATCTTCACGACCTACGAGCTTTCAGCAGGCGATTTCTTCTTAACGCTCGTGCCGTTCGGTGCGCTTGCATTGATCCTGCTCGTAATTGCATGTGCATCGTTCGGCACGTCAAAAGCGACTGTCAGGCTTGACTTGGACGAGCGCGCAATCGACGTCAAGCGATTCGCCTTGCATGCAGGTTTGTTCGTATTGTGCTTACTTTCCGTTGCGCGCATCTTGCCCGACCTGGTGTTGCTCCCAATCGTGGCCGCCGCACTGTTCCTGTTCGACCGCCGCGTGTTCGCGCAAGTCGACTATGCACTGCTCGCAACGTTCGTGTGCTTCTTCGTCTTCTCGGGGAACATGGCCAACATGCCCGAGATGCAAGACCTGCTAGGCGGCCTTATGACCGGCCATCCCATGCTCACGAGCCTCATCGCAAGCCAGGTCATCAGCAACGTGCCATCGGCAGTATTGCTTGCAGGCTTTACCGAGAACTGGCACTCGCTGCTCATCGGCGTCGATTTGGGTGGGCTCGGCACACCAATCGCTTCACTTGCGAGCCTCATCGCGTTTCGCATGTACATGCACACAGCAGGCGCAAGCGGACGGACGTTCATGCGCGAGTTCGCCATTGCCAACGTCGTTGCGCTCGCATTGATGACGGTGCTGTACGCCTTGCTTTTCGTCGTGAAGATTGCTTAGCGCAACACCGATGAACCGGGGATGAGTCGACGCCCTGACCCCTTGCTCATCAAAACATGCAGGTTTACTTGGCGAACACCTTGTGCAGCGGGCCGAACAGCAACGGCACTACGAACATCACGAAGAACGCTGCCACGAAGCGGCTCGTCAGCTTGGCCAACGCGGGGCCGATCAGCGCCTTGGCCAGCATGTCGAACCCGAAGAAAACGCCAGCGACCAGCGCAATGCCCACCACGCAACGCAGCACGCGCTCGCCTACCGAGATATCGCCGACCTCGAAATTCACCCAACGGCGCTCGCAGTACCAGCCCGCGAACATGCCGGAGAACGCGCCGACGCCCTCGTAGATGTCGCGCTTCATGACGTCGGGGTCGACGAGCAGCACGCCGTCGACGTAATCCATCGGATACTCTTTCAGCTCGATGACGGCGATGCACGCAACGCACAGCACCACCACGCCCAGCAGCACGAGACCATCGCGGTTCCTCCCCGTCTTCTCGCAACGGACCTCGTAACGGTCGTACGCGAAGGAACCGAGCAGCACGACGAGCAGGGACTCCGCGAGGGCCGCGAGCACATCCTGCGGCGTGTGCACGCCCAGGAACATGCGCAAGAACGCTTCGAGCAGCACGATCACCACGAGCACAACCGCAACGACGGGAAGTTTCCTGCGCACCCTCCACGCAATCGAGCCGAACGTCGTGCCGGACATGACGGTGTGCCCGCTCGGGAACGAGTACCCCGTGGCGCCACCGAGCGCACCGGACGCGGGCGCGATGCGCGAATCTAGAATCCATGGGCGGTACACGCAGGCGATGTTCTTGACGAACTGGTTCAGCGTGTTGCCGACCGAAAAGCACATCAACGCGAACTGGCCCGTCTTCTTGTTCACGCTCCAGTACACGAAGGTGCACAGGACCAGGCCCACCATCATGATGCTTTCCGAAAGCCCCGCGACAGCGCTCTCGAAACCGGATCCGAGCGACGCCCGCAAGTCCTGCAATGCAAGAAGGATTTCGATGTCCATACGCTTCGCCGTCTCTTCCTTTAGCAGTTTTGCTTCAGTTGGCAACGTGCGGCACAGCCGACGCATCAACGTGCCTATCTTGAAGTACGATTATAGACACATTGCTTGATGTTTTGCGGCTTGTTGGCCGCAAGCTTGATACTCAACTTGCACACTAGCTGCTCAGCAGTATTAAAGAAGAGGCGGCGGCTCGTTAGATCAAAATGTTGACCTTCCATTGATAGCCACAGGTTCTGCACTTCCAAAAGACGTACGATGCATTCTTGCCTGTTTGTTCGGTATCCTCGCTCTTGCACTTCGGGCACTCTGGATGACCACAGCTAGCAGGCTCGATGTCGTCTCCGCCGGCAATGGCGGCAAGCGCGTTGTCAGGTAGCGGTACCTTTTCCTCCTTGGCAAGCGCGATCAGCTCCTCGACGCTGC
>CACZAR010000162.1 GCA_902779135.1 uncultured Coriobacteriaceae bacterium
AGCACGCGCCCGTCCATCATGTCGGAAGGCGCGACCATGTCTGCGCCAGCAGCAGCATGTGACACAGCCGTGCGCGCGAGCAGCTCGACCGACGGATCGTTGTCGACTTCGTGGCCCTTCAGCATGCCGCAATGCCCGTGGCTCGTGTACTCGCACAGGCATACGTCGGTGATGCAATACAGCTCGGGATAGCGTTCCTTGGCAATGCGCACCGCGCGCTGCACGATGCCGTCTTCAGCATACGCCGACGATGCGACTTCGTCTTTCACATCGGGGATGCCGAACAACATGTAGCTCGTCACACCCGCGGCCGCAAGCTCCTCGAGCTTCTCGGGGAAGCGATCGAGTGACCAGCGGTACTGGCCGGGCATGGAGGTGATTTCCTCTTTGACGTCCGTGCCCTCGCAGACGAACATCGGGTAGATGAGCGACGACGCATCGGCGCGCGTTTCACGCACCATCTTGCGGAGCGCCTCGGTGCCGCGCAGGCGGCGCGAACGTTGCAGCAGTTCCATTGTCAATCCTTCCCTTCCCATGGGGCGTCGACAACGCACCCTCGCAGTAATGCGCTTTAATCCTTCTGAGCGTATTCTCTCATTATGGCAGCGGCCAAGCTATCCATCGTCGCACGTTCGGACATGAACGTCTTCATGCCGAAGCCCTCGGCAGTCGCACGGGTCTTTTCACCGATGCATGCCGCGCAAACGTGAGTTGGATCGACATCGGGATGGGCCTCGACGAACGCGCGCACGCCCGACGAGCTGGTGAACGCCACGCAGAAGATTCGCCCCTGCTCGATTTGGTCGGCAAGACCGATCAAGCCGCCCTCGAGCGGCACGGTGTCATAGGTGGGAACATCGTCGACGCTGTGTCCCGCCGCAACGAGAATCTCCACGAGTTCGGGGTTGCCGATGCGGGCACGTGGGATGAGAATGCGCGAATTGGGCTCGGCGGTTTCGGCAAGCGCTTCGCCGAGCGCCTCTCCCGTCGCGCCTTCGGGCACAAGGTCGGCGAAATAGCCATGCTTGCGCAGCTCGTTTGCCGTTCCCTGCCCGAGCGCTGCGATTTCGCCCGTGAGGAGGCGGCAGTCGACCTCAGCTTTGAGCATCTCGTCAAAGAAAATGCGCACGCCCGAAGGACTCGTGAAGACAATCCAATCGTACAGGGCAATGCTTTCGAAAGCATTTGCCAACGCCTCATTGTCTTCGATGGGAACGGTTGCGATTGCGGGCACATCGAGCACTTCGGCGCCCAATTTGCGAAGCCGGTCTGACATTGTGGATACGAGCTCGGCCGGCCGTGTGACCACGACCTTGCAGCCCGAAAGAGGCAGCTTCTCATACCATTCGAATTCGTCCGCTAGAGCGCACACACCGCCAACGACGATGATGGCTGGTGCTTCGATCTGCGCCTCCACAGCCCGCTCAGCCAACGTGGCGACAGTAGCCACGACGCGCCTCTGACCAGCTGTCGTTCCCTCTTGCAGAACGGCAGCCGGCATATCGGGGCCCATACCCGCCGAGAGCAGACCTTCCATGATGTCGGGAAGCGAACGGACGCCCATGAGGAACACGAGCGTGCCCTTCGTGCGCACGAGCGCCTCGAAGTCGATGTCGTAATCTGCGCCGGCGCGCTTGTGGCCGGTGATGATGTGAAGCGACGAGGTGAAATCACGGTGCGTGACCGGGATGCCGTTGTAAGCTGGCACGGCAAGCGCCGACGTGATGCCGGGAACCACTTCGTACGGCACACCGTGTTCAGCAAGCAGCTCGAGTTCCTCACCGCCGCGACCGAACATGAACGGGTCGCCGCCCTTCAGGCGTACGACCTTGTTGCCCGCGAGCGCCTCATCGAGCAGCACCTGACTGATCTGCTCCTGGCGCATCGTGTGGTTGGCTGCACGCTTACCCACGTCAATCGTGCGCGCACCACGTGGCACGCAGGCGAGCACGCCATCGCCGACAAGCGCATCGTACACAACCACGTCTGCTTGCTGCAGCACATCGTAGCCCTTGCGCGTGAACAGGCCCGCATCGCCGGGACCGGCGCCAACGAGCCAAACTTTGCCGACCTTCGTCAAGCTCATAGCAATTCTCCTTCGCCCGCAAGCAGACGGTCTGCCAAATCGCACGCAAGGGCAACGGCATCTGCCGCCGCGCCCCGCACACGCCCACGGCGCGCCTGCTGATTGTCCTCATCGTAATAAAGCCCACGAAGCTCGATTGCATCGCCATCGAGCTGCGCATGTGCTGCAATCGGCGACGAGCAGCCGCCATCGAGCCGCGTGACGAATGCGCGCTCGGCAAGCACCGTTGTTGCAACATCTGCATCAGCAAAACCGTCGAACAGCTCAGGCGTCGCATCGACGCGCCCTTGGATGGCCAACACGCCCTGTGCCGCCGACGGAATGACCTCGTCGACCTCGAGATAGCGTCCGATGCGATCCGCGAGGCCCATGCGCTTCAAGCCAGCTGCCGCTAACACGAGCGCACCGTAACCGCCCTCGTCGAGCTTGCGCAGACGCGTCTGCAGATTGCCGCGCACGCTCTCAAAGGTCGCCTCGGGGAACAACTTGCGCAGCTGGATTTCACGCCGACGCGACGAGGTGCCGATGGGAAGCGACCAATCAGGCTCGTCCGCCCCTTGCGGGAACACGAGCACGTCGCGCGGGTCCTCGCGTGCAGAGAAGCACACGAGCGGCAAATCATCGGGCACTTCCATGGGAAGGTCCTTGCAGCTATGCACCGTGTAGTCGCACTCGCCTGCACGCAAAGCGGCATCGAGCTCTTTCACGAACAGGCCCTTACCGCCGATTTGGTCAAGCCTGCGATCGAGAATCTTGTCGCCCGTCGTCTTGAACGTGGCAAGATCGACCTCGCTTCCCGGATGTGCCTCGCGCAGAAAGTCGATGACCATCTGCGCTTGCACGACGGCAAGCTTGCTGTCGCGGCTGCCGATGACGATCTTCATTCCACTCTCCTAATCAAATAGCCAAGATAGGACCGTCCCTTCTTGGTTGCCTCGCGTTAGAATTCTTCTTCCTCCATGAGACTTTCGATGCGGGCCTTCAGCTGACGCACGCGTCGATGGTCCTTTCCGCCAGCGCTGATGCCGACGACCATGTTGCCGTGTTGCGCCACGCCCGGGAAATAGAAATCGCACTTGTTGCGGTCGCTGCATACGTTCACCAAGATGCCGCGACGTTTGCAGGCCTCCCACACCATATCGTTGATTTCGGCGCTGTTCGTGCAGGCAAAGACAATGTCTGCCTCGTCAAGCTGCGATTCATCGTACAAGCGATGTTCGAGGGTGATGGCGCCATCGTACGCCATGTGCTCGAGCTCGGGCGAGAAGTCGGGAGCGTACACGACAAGTTCTCCCACGAAGGGAAGGAGCGTGCGAATGCGCCTGAGGGCTATCGTGCCGCCGCCGA
>CACZAR010000163.1 GCA_902779135.1 uncultured Coriobacteriaceae bacterium
CTGAATGACATCGGCGTAGATGCCAGCGCACGTTTCTTCGCCGACCTGGAAGGCGTCACGGAGCCCGAACAGAAGCGCAAGATTATCGGCAGAGACTTCATCGAAGTCTTCAACGCCGAAGCAAAAAAGATAACCGACGCGAAGTGGCTCGCTCAGGGAACCATCTATCCCGACCGCATCGAGAGCCTCAACATTACAGGAAAGGTCATCAAGAGCCATCATAACGTTGGCGGACTGCCCGAGGAGATGCACCTCTCGCTGTGCGAACCGCTGAAGTGGCTCTTCAAGGACGAAGTGCGGCGCGTGGGCCGTCAGCTCGGCATTCCCGAGCATCTCATCGGCCGCCATCCGTTCCCGGGCCCCGGGCTCGCCGTCCGCATCCTCGGCGCCATCACGCCCGAAAAGGTTCGCATCCTGCAGGAAGCCGACGACATCTTCATCCAAGGACTCCGCGACTGGGGACTTTACGACCAGATCTGGCAGGCTGGAGCCATCCTGCTCTCCGACGTCAGAAGTGTCGGGGTGATGGGCGACGAACGCACCTACGAAAATCCCGTCGCACTACGAGCCGTGACCAGCACCGACGCAATGACTGCCGACTGGGCTCACCTGCCCTACGACTTCATGGCGAAGGTGTCGAACGACATCATCAACAAGGTTAAAGGCGTCAACCGCGTTTGCTACGACATCTCGTCGAAGCCGCCCTCGACCATAGAGTGGGAATAAATTACGTTATATATCTATTATGAAGAAACTGTTTTCAGGGATTATGCTGGCGGCGTTGACTATCCAATGCCTGCTGCTCGCCTCGTGTGGCAAATCCCAGAAAGTAACGGAAGAAGTGATTCAGTATGTCAAAACTGCGCAGGCAGAGCGCATAAGCGATGCAGCAGAACTGAACTATCCGGGCAGGACGAAAAGCTCGGAAGAGGTCAACGTCGCCTTTCGCGTGAGCGGACCAATCCAACGCATTTATGTAAAGGAAGGGCAGTTCGTCCGCAAAGGCCAGCTCATCGCGCAAATGGATCCACGCGACTACAAAGTCCAGCTCTCTGCAACACAGGCAGAGTACGAGCAAATCAAAGCAGATGCCGAAAGAGTCATCGCGCTCTATGAAGAGAACGGCACAACTGCTTCGAACTACGACCGTGCACGCTACGGCTTGCAACAAATCACAGAAAAGCTGGCACACCACAAGAACCAACTCGCCGACACACGACTCTACGCGCCCATCAGCGGCTACATTCAAGCCAAGATGCACGAATCGGGCGAGACGGTAAGTGCCGGAATGCCTGTCGTCTCGATGTTCAATGCCGGCGACGTGGAGATCGAAGTCTTCGTGCCTGCGGCCGACCACGCACGCCAGAGCGACCTGCTCAGCGCCACATGCTCCTTCGACGTCACACCCGGCATCGTTTACCCGCTCGAAATAGTACGCGTCAGCAAAGAAGCAAACGCAACACAGCTCTATGCAGCACGACTCCGCATCAAAGGCGACTACGACCACAACAAGATAACACCAGGCATGTCCACAATGGTGTATGTCACGTACAACGCGCCAAACGAAGTGGACGGCGTCACTGTTCCCACTACCGCCATCGACAGAAGAAACGAGCAAACGGCTGTCTTCGTGCTCGACAAAAGCACCGGCACCGTCAAGCGTCGCGTGGTTGAAGTTGGCCGCATCGACTTGGACGGCAACATACAGGTGCTGGAGGGCTTGAAGCCAAAGGAAACGGTGGTCTGTGCTGGCGTACGCTACCTCAGCGACGGACAAAAGGTGAAAGAAATGGAGACGACGTCTAAAGCAAACGTAGGAGGACTCTTATAATATGGAACTTGACTTTTCCCGTTGGGGACTGAGCAATCGCAAACTCGTCTCCTTCTTCGTTGCAATACTGGTGGCGGGAGGCATCGTCGGCTACAGCATCATGCCAAAGCTTGAAGACCCCGCCATCAAGGTAAAGCAGGCGATGGTCATCACCGTCTATCCCGGAGCGTCTGCCCACGAGGTGGAACTCGAGGTGACCGACAAGCTCGAAAAAGCCATCCGCGAGATGTCTGGCATCGACAACGTACAGAGCCAGTCGATGAATGACCTCAGCCTCATCACCGTTGAGCTGGAGACAACAGTGAAGGACGCAGACGTGGAGCAATATTGGGACATACTGCGTCGCAAAGTAAGCAATGCTGCATCGTCGCTCCCGAGCACAGCGTCAACACCACAAGTACGCGATGACTTCGGTGACGTGTATGGCATGTTCTACGCCCTCACTGCCGACGGCCTCACGGACCAAGAGATGTCCGACTACGCAGAACTCGTAAAACGCAATGTGGCCGACATCGAAGGCGTATCAAGAGTCGAAATATACGGACAAAGGCAGGAATGCATTTACATCGAGATGCGTCAGGACAAGATGGCTAACCTTGGAGTGATGCCGATTGAAGTCATCCAAACGCTCAACAACCAAAACAGCACAACCTACTCTGGCTACTACGACAACGGAACGCACCGTGTCCGCGTTACCGTCGACGACCGCTTCAAGCAAGTCGAAGACATCGCCAACATGATTATCCAAGGACATGACGACGAACAACTGCGTATCAGCGACGTAGCAAAGGTCTATAAAGGCTATGCCGACCCGACGCGCAACGAAATGAAACGCGATGGGCAACGTGCACTCGGCATCTCGATTGCCGGCGTGGCAGACAAGGACATCATAAAGGTTGGCAAGCAGGTGAAAAAGACTATCAACGAGCTAAGCAAGACAATGCCTTTGGGCGTAAAGTTCGAGAAAGTCTTCAATCAGCCGGAACGCGTCGAAACAGCCCTCAATACGTTCCTCGTCAATCTCCTCGAGTCAGTGCTGATCGTCGTCGTCGTGCTCATCTTCACCATGGGCTTCAAGTCCGGTCTCATCATCGGCCTCAGCCTTCTTACAATTGTATTAGGCTCATTGCTTGTTCTCAATGGTTTCGATGGGACGCTTCAGCGCGTAAGCCTTGCAGCCTTCATCCTTGCGATGGGTATGCTTGTCGATAACGCCATCGTTATCGTCGACGGTATACTTGTTGACCTGAAGCAAGGAAAGCCACGAGAAGAAGCACTGACCGCCATCGGGCGACGCACCGCGATGCCTTTGCTCGGCGCCACACTCATCGCCATCCTTGCCTTCTGGCCAATCTTCCTCAGCCCCGACACGGCAGGCGTCTATGTGCGCGACCTCTTCATCGTCATTGCAGTGTCGCTCATGCTGTCCTGGATTCTTGCCCTCGTACACGTCCCTGTCATGGCCGACCGTATGCTTAAGGCACCGAAGAAGAGCGACAACGGCAATGGCGACAGCGGCAACGACGAAACTTACAAGGGTTGGAGCTATACCCTGCTCGAGAAGATCATGAACTTCGGGCTTCGCTTCCGCAT
>CACZAR010000164.1 GCA_902779135.1 uncultured Coriobacteriaceae bacterium
CCCCTATCTGGGACGCAGCGACTGGTCGGGTGCCGCGGAGACCTTCTTCGGCGATGTCGAAACGACGCTCAAAGGCGGCAAGCCTAATTCCACATCCGATGTCAAGTACAACGGCACCTTCGTCACCGACGCGTACGGCCTATTCAACGACTCGCAGCGCGCAACCCTCGAAGCCAAAGCCACCGAGCTGGCCGAGAAGTACAACATGGGCGTCTACCTGTTGGTCGTCGACAAGATGAACGGCCTCGACAATCCCACGCAGGCGCAGCGCACCAACTTCGCCACGAGCTTCTACCGCGCGAACAACCTGGGCTTGGGCTCGGGTCGAGACGGCATCATGTTCGTCATCGCCGTCGATTCACGCGACTACGTGACGATTGCTTTCGGCCAGGGCTCGTACTCGTTCTCGGATGAAGGCGTCTCCTACATGGAAGACGCTGTCAGGGAAGAGCTCGGGTCGAACCAATGGTATGACGGTTGCGAGGTTTATTACGACAAGATCGGCGAACAGCTCGAGTACTACAGCGTCAAGGGCGAGCCATGGACCGAGCCCAACCCTCTCTCGTTCATCCTGAAGATCCTCGCCATTCTGGGCATTCCGGCCGGCGTTGCATTCAGTTCGGTCAGGCGCCAGGAAGACGCCATGTTCACAGCGCGTGAGAAGACCGAGGCCTCGAACTATCTCGTTCGCGGCAGCCTCGAGTTGACACAGTCGACCGACCAGTTCTCGCACACGACGCACGTGGTCACCCCGATACCGCAACATGAAGATCACGACAGTGGCGGTGGCAGCAGCTTCGGCGGCGGCGGCTGGGGCGGCGGCGGAGGCGGCGGCTTCAGCTCGTCTGGAGGAGGCAAGTTCTAGCTCTAGCTTATGCTGGATGTCGCCAACAGAGAGCCGACATCCGCTCAAAAAGGGACGAAGGGAACTATGACGAAGGAGTATGATGTTCCCAGTTCATAAAAAGAAAGCGCCCGTCGCAGCGCCAGATGCGGCAGAAAGCACAGTGTAAGGAGCAACTATGGGTTTGATTCACGCGATTGCAGGCGCAGCTGGCGGCGTGTTGGCCGACTCCTGGCGCGATTTCTTCTATTGCGACGCTCTCAATGAGAACGTCCTCGCAGTGAAGGGGCAGAAACGCACTTCCGACCAAGGGCGCAGCTCGAACATCAGAGGCGAGAGCAACATCATTTCCGACGGCTCGATTATCGCCGTCAATGAGGGCCAGTGCATGATCATCGTCGAGTCCGGCGAGATCGTCGACGTCTGCGCCGAGCCCGGTCAATTCGTATACGACCGCTCCACCGAGCCGTCCATCTTCTATGGCGACCTGGGCGAGGGCATCAGAGCCACGTTCGAGCGTATCGGCCAGCGCTTCACCTTCGGTGGCGACACGGGCAAAGACCAGCGCATTTACTTCTTCAACACGAAGGAAATCATCGGCAACAAGTACGGCACCAGCTCGCCCATTCCGTTCCGCATCGTCGACGCCAACCTCGGCCTCGACATGGACACGACGGTCCGCATGAACGGCGAGTACTCATTCCGTCTCGTTGACCCGCTGATCTTCTACAAGAAGGTTTGCGGCAACGTCGAAGAGCCTTATACACGCGACCGTCTCGAGTCGCAGATGAAGAGCGAGCTGCTCACCGCGCTGCAGCCCGCCCTCGCACGCATTTCCGAGCTCGGCGTCCGCTACTCCGCCATTCCGGCTCACACCAAGGAACTCGCAGGCTTCCTGAACGAAGAGCTGACCAATGAGTGGTTCGAGCAGCGCGGCATCAAGGTCGAGAAATTCGGCATCAACTCCATCACGCTGCCCGAGGAAGTCGAAGAGCGCATCGCAGCACGTCAGATGGCTCAGACGATGGTCGACCCGAACCAGGCTGCTGCAGTCACGGCAAACGCTGCTGCCGACGCAATGCGCGACGCCGCCAACAACGAAGCCGGCGCCATGACCGGCTTCATGGGCATGGGCATGGCCCAGGGCATGGGCGGCGGAGCTGCGGCCCAGATGTACCAGCAGGGCGCTGGCCAGCAGGGCGCCTTCCAGCAACCGCAGAGCAACTACCCGATGGCCGAGGGCGGCGGGTTCGGCGGTCAGCCCTTCCCGCAGCCTCAGCCTCAACCGCAGCCCGAGCCGCAAGCAGCTCCCGTTGCTGCAGCTGCTCCCGCTGCCGACGCTTGGATTTGCCCGCAGTGCGGCTCCGAACAAGGCGGCAACTTCTGCAGCCAGTGCGGTACCGCAAAACCCATCCCCGAGCCGGAGCCCGAGGTTCCCGCAACGTGGTTCTGCACGAACTGCGGCGCCGAGAACAACGGCAACTTCTGCGGTCAGTGCGGTAAGCCCAGGCCGTAACTAAGCGAGCTCAACGCATCGCATTGCAAAAGAAGGAGCCCGGACAAGCCGGGCTCCTTCTTTTGCAAATCTTTGCGTAAGAACTAGTCGAGCGCCTCGATCAGCTTGGCGACCTGGTTCTCGCCGAGGCCCTTCAGCCTGCGGTCTTCGGCGATGCCGATCTCGGCCATGAGCTTCTCGGCCTTCGCCTTGCCCCAACCCGGGAACGACTGGATGAACTGTGCGACCTTGATCTTGCCGACGATGGGGTCGTCACGCTTGGCAAGAGCCTTCTTGGCCGTAATCTTGCCAGCCTTGATCTGTGCACGGAACTCGCTGCGCTTCTTGCGCGTCTCGGCTGCCTTCTTCAGTGCTTCAGCGCGCTGCTCGTCTGTCATCTGAGGTAATGCCATTGTATATCTCCAATCTATTCAAGAATTGCACTTGCTACGAGGATAATAGTACCATTGCGGCCGCGAGCTTGCTAGATGCTATGCACGTATAAGCCCACTCTTCCACGATTGTTACTTCAACAGGTTGCGTTCCTTGAGCTCTGCCAAGACGGTGCGGAACATGAGGTCGGTGTCATCGAGGCCCAAATGGCGCTCGGCTTCGTCGGCAGCAAGCGTGCCACGCCTCTGGGCCCAAGCCTCAAGGCTGGCCGGATGCGCCTCCCACGACATGAACTTCACCTCGGGATCGAGCGAGCGACACAAGTCACGCGTGTCGATGGGAACAATCTTGCCCGCTTTCCGCGCCTCCGCATAACCAGGCAAGTTGAGCAGGAACCACGCATCCTCAAATGCAGCGTTATGCGCGAGATACGGATGCGACGTCAAAGCCTTCAACAGCTTCTCCTGCAGTTCTGTATCTTCCCTGAATGGCTTCTTGTCCGCGACATCGGTCCATTCGATCTTGTGAATCTCGGCCAGGGGAACGCCCTCTTCCTCGTATTGCTCGGGGGTGGAGGTGCGGACCTCGTGCCAGAACGACGGGATTGTCTCTAAGTATTCCATTGTCTATTAGTTGCTTCAAAATGCTA
>CACZAR010000165.1 GCA_902779135.1 uncultured Coriobacteriaceae bacterium
TCGGCGGGGGCGAACAAGCTCAGCTGCTCGTGCTCGACGGGCTCGGGTTCGACCAAATCGGTCGCTCGTACGTGGAGTGCGCGGATGGGGTGGTCCTCGTCGAAGGGCTCGTTCACGCACAGCAGCGCCCAGGCCGCCTGCGCGATGTGGCGCGTGGCCGCCGAAGGCCGCGGCAGCTTCACCTGGCAGCCGTAGCCCGAGAGGTCGGTGTCGTTGCGCACGCCGATGGCAATCGTGCGGGCTTGCATGCCGTCATCGCGCATGCGCTGCGCAACCGATTCCGACAGGATCCAGATGAGCGCCTTCGCGTCGGAAACGGTCGTGATGGGGTGGGGCGCCGTGAGGCCGTTGCCGTAGCTTTTGACTTCGCGTGCGACATCGCGGGCCAAGGGGTTGTAGGGTTTGACGGGCGTCGTGTCCTCGCCGCGCGCGAACGTGCGCAGCACGAAGCCGATCTTTCCGAACTTGCGCTTGAGGTAGGCGTCGGAGGCATGCGCCAGCTGGCCGATGGTCTCGATGCCGTAGGCGTGCAGCTTGCGCTCGGTCGCGGGGCCCACGTACAGCAGGTCGCGCACGGGGGCACTCCAGACGATGCGCTGGTAGCTTTGCCGCGTGATGTACGTGATGGCGTCGGGCTTGCGGTAGTCGCTGCCGAACTTCGCGAAGATCTTGTTCCACGAGACGCCAATCGACACCGTGCACCCCAGCTCTGCTTTCATGCGCTCGGATATCTCGCGGGCCACGACGCCCACATCGCCGCCGTGCAGCGCGATCGAGCCGGTGAGGTCGAGCCAGCACTCGTCGAGCCCGAACGGCTCGACCAGATCGGTGTACTGGTAGTAGATGGCGCGCGCCAGCTCGGAGTAGCGCCGGTAGAGCTTGTAGCGCGGCGGCAGCACGATGAGGTCGGGGCATTTCTTCCGCGCTTCCCACAACGCCTCGGCCGTCTTGATGCCGTACTTCTTGGCTTCGATGCTCTTCGTCAGCACGATGCCGTGCCGCAGTTCCTCCTTGCCTGCGACCACGAGGGGCTTGCCGCGCAGCTCTGGTTGCTCGGCTTGCTCGACGCTCGCATAGAACGAGTTCATGTCGCTATGGAAAATGATGCGGTCCATATGCTCCCGAAAGACAACAACTTACCAAGCCTCTGACGAGGCATTTTCCGAAATCGATATCTCAAAACTAAAACATATGTTCGCATTTTGGGATGCGTCGGTCAATCGAACAAATTGTGGTTTTCGCCCTTCATGGTTTGTTCGATAGCGAGTCAAAGTGAGTCAGGGGTGATAGCGAGTCAAAGTGAGTCAGGGGTCAGGGCAGCGACTCATTGTGCGCAATGAGTCAGGGGCCAGGCCTCCGACTCACTCGAACGCAACGGTTGCAGACGCCATGCCCAGAGTTTCACCGCATGCCGTGACCTTCACGGGGCCGGGTTCGCTGCGGAACACGACGGCAAGCGCACAGCCGCGGTAGGTCGTGTACGTGCCGGAGAGGAAGCTCTCGACCGTAGCGGGACGCGCGCTACCGAAGCCGAGCAGCGTGCCACCCTCGACCTCGACCGTCACGGCCTCGTCGGCGTTCGCTTCCACTTCGCCGTTTGTCCCTGCGATGTTGACGGAAACGTATGCGATGCTACCCGCTTTCGCCCGCGTCGATTCGGGGCGCACGTCGAGATGCAGGGTTCCCGAAGCAGACGCCAGACGGCTCGAGCCAATCTCGCGGCCGTTCTCGTCGAGTGCGATCGCCTCGAGCGTGCCCGGGCGGTATTCGATTTGGAAGCTCGCGACGTAGTCGCGCACGCGTTTGGTCGCAAGCTCCTCGCCGTTGAGCTTCAGGCGTATGGAATGCGCCCGGCCGTCATATACTTCGACCTCGGCCACCGTGCCCTCGCATCCGCGCCATGACCAGCTGGGAATGGCATCGGATCCGCGCCAGGTGGCTTTGTAGGTTTTCCCGTCCATGACGTTGACGGGGCGCACCATGATCGACGGCCCGTCGGTGGTGCGCCAGACGGCGCCCGCCAGCGCGGCGTGCGCATTCGGCTGTCCCAAGATGTCGAGCGCGCCCGAACCGGCAATAAGCCACGGCCACGGCTTGCTGAACCCCGCCTCCTCGGCGGTGTAGGCCCATGACCCGGCTCCCGCTTCGCCCAGGTAGTCCCAACCTGCCCACATGAAGTCGCCGACGACGTTGGGCAGTTCCTTCACAAGCGCCCAATTCTGCGGCAGCTTGTGGGGGAAGGTTTCGCTTCCCACGACGATGCGGTTCGGATGCTTCCGCGCGTCTGTTTTGTACCGCGCCTGCGCGTAGTTGTAGCCCGCGATATCGAGCGCGTCGAGCGCAGGCGAGACGAGCGCATCGGCGCCGGGCAGATTGGCGGCCATCGTCATGCCCGTGCCAAGCATTTGCGCCGTGAGGTTGAACAGCATGCTCGCACGCGGCGGTTCGTCTTCGGTCGCCACGAGCGATGTCTCGACATCGCCTTCGTGTTGCGCATACCATCCTTGCCCCATCTTCTCCATCACCATCATGGTGAGGTTGAACCCGCAGGTGACGGGGCGCGACGGGTCGAGGGAATGGAGAAGCTCGACCATTGATTGCTCGATTTCGATGCCTTCGGTTGTGATGGCATCGGCGATCTCGTTGCCGATCGAGTACATGATGACCGACGGGTGGTTGAAGTCGTGCGCAACCAGGCGCCGCAAGTCGTGGTCGCACCACTCGAGGAAGTGCCGCGCGTAATCGTGGGGGTTCTTGCGCATGAACCACATGTCCCACGCTTCGCTCATGACGTACATGCCCAGCTCGTCGCAAGCATCGAGCAGCGCTTTGGGTGCGGGGTTGTGTGCGATGCGCACCGCGTTGAAGCCCGCTTGCTTCAGCAGGCGGATGCGCCTCCGTTCGCTTTCGGGCCACGATGCCGCACCGAGCACGCCGTTGTCGCAGTGGATGCACCCGCCGCGCAGCAGCGTCTCGCGGCCGTTCACGAACAGCCCGTCCGTGCTCCAATCGAGCATGCGGATGCCGAACGTGACCTCGGCGCGGTCGAGCACGGCCTGCGCTGGCTTCTCGCTCACGATGCCCAGCAGCATGCCACCGGCGCTTTCGGGTTTCGGTTGTTCGGGTGCTTCTCCGAGCAACTCGACGCGGCAACGGTAGAGCGCGGGACTTTCGGCGCTCCAGAGCGAGGCGTTGGGAATCTCCAGATCGAGTTCTGCGCCAGTGCCCTGCGCGACGATGGTGCCCGCAGCATCGATGATGGTTGCGCGAGGTTCGCCACCGCGCGCCGCGATGCTCACGTGGATGGTTGCGGGGTCGATCGAGGTGGTCGTGATGCGCACGCCTTCGGGCGCGATGTGGGCGCCGCTGCCT
>CACZAR010000166.1 GCA_902779135.1 uncultured Coriobacteriaceae bacterium
GCTTCATCTTGCAAGACGACATCTACCCTCGCTGCATCTACGCAATGCATGTGTAAGGCGCTTTTGTAGTTGCCGCATCATAGTTGCGGCGCCATAACTGCTGCATCGTTGTTTCCGCATTCTTGTTGCCGTGTCTACGCGCCAGAACGGCACTGACCTCGTTCAGCTACCTATTCCTGCGTGCTCCAGATGCGGCCAGTCTCGGACCAGTTCTCCCACACCTGCGCATCGCCGTCGATGGCGTATTCGCGCAAGCGCACGTCGGTCAAGTCAGGTTCGCTGTCGGTCGTGAGGTAGAGGCGCACGCGGTCGTCGGGAATCTCGTCGGGCGAGAGCATCGAATAGCCATACGCCTGCCACTCTGACGGATCGGCGCCCATCGCCTCGAGGATGGTGGCCTGCAGGTCGAGGTGGCTCACCGGCGTCATGTCGTCGACCATGGGAAGCTCATCGAGCTCCGCCGATTGCGCCGGCTTCACGAACATGATAGGCGTGCTGGTCTCTTCGATGGGATCGAGAGTGATGGTCCAGTAGCCATGGTCGGCCGTCACGATGATCGTCGTGTTATCGTAAACGCCGGCATCCTTGAGGTACTGGATATATGTCGCCACGATGCGCAACGCGCCGATCGACTGCGGAATGACGCTCGATCCGTCCGTGCCGAGGTCGTTCACGTTCTCGTCGTAGTTGAACGGATAGTGCGAACCGAGCAGGTGGATGAAGCGGAAACCGCCCTTGTAGCCTGCCTTCTCGTCTTCGAGCGTAAGCCCGTATTGGTTAAGGCGGTTGTAGTAGCGGATGTCGTCGATGACGTAGATGGTCTCCTCAGGCGGCGCCGCGGGGTCGTACTTGACGATCATCGCGTTGATGCTGTCGGTGTAGTACCAAAACGCCCACTTCAGCGGCCACGGCGCGTTGCGGTACAAGCCCATCTGGTACAGCGCGTACAGCGCTCCCCCGAAATCGAGCGTCTCCGACGAGAGCTTGTGCATGTTGACCGTCAGGTCGGTAATCCTGTTCTGCTCCTCTTGCGGCAACATGCCGATGGTCAGCGAGTCAGTGTACAGGCCAATCGAATACCCTTGATCAGCCATCTCTTGCAGGAACGTGCTGCGCGCATAGCGCTGCGCCTTGTACGTCGAGAACGGCTCGTCGGGCGTGGGCATTTGGCCGGTCATCATGAACGGGATCGCGAAACGTGTGGGAATCATCGCCGACGTCGCGTTCTTGAAGTACGTGAAGCCGGTGAACTCGTCGAGCACTTCCTGCGTGATGTCATGCTTGTTGCGCAACGCCGAGTTGAGGTAGGCGTTGTCGTAGGTGTCGAGCACGAACACGATGACGTTATGGTTGGGGTTGACGGTGAAGAGCTGGTCTTCCGTCATGACGACCTCGGTGCGATGTGCCAGGTCGGTGTTGAGCGCGTCGCCTCCCCCGCCGTTGACCTCTGTCAGCTCCGTCGGCGCAAAGAACAGGCTGGCTGCTCCGACGAACTGCACGACGAACAAGAACGTCGAAAGAATCGCGACAACGCCTTGAGCCCGCTTGTTGCGGAAATGACCGTACGTGAGCACGCCGATGATGATGGCAAGCCAAACGACCGTCGAGAGCACCTGCATGCCCATGTAGTCGGTCCAGACGATCGTATCGCCATTTGCAAGCGGGAGCCCCACGTTCAGCACCAGCGCCTGCACGTAGGCGGCCAACCCGACCGCAAACGTGAGCATGAGCATGAAGCCGAACAGGCGGCCTCTGCATGCTGAGATCAGGAACGACCAACCGATGATGATGGCGAGCGACGTGGGCAGGGTCACCCACCACACGTCGGCAACTGTGAACACGAGCGAACCGACCGAACCGCCCACGACCTCGAGCGGCGCGAATACGAATATCGTGCAGATGGTGAAGGTGGCGGCGATGAGGGCGTAGACGATGCGCTCTTTCCACTTCGGTTTGTAGGGATTGGGGTCGCCTTTGAGAAGGCGACGATTTCGGCTCGCTCGCCGAGAAGATGCTTCGCCTACAGCAGCTCGGCGGGATGACTCATCCTCATCCAGCTTCTCAGCCTCCGCCTGCGCAAGCGGCGTAGCACTTCTCGGCGAGCGAGCCGAATCGGGGCTCTCTTCAGAAACCGCCACTGAATCGAGCGCGGCTTCGCCCTGCTCGGATGAAGCAAGTTGAACGGTGGTTGTGGCCTCGTCTTGTTCTGACGAAATACGCTGGACGGCGGGCTCGTATTGCTTCTTGGCGTTCTCGTCGATGTCGAGCAGCTTGTACAAGTGCTTGCGACCGCGACGGAATGCAACGCCGGCAACCGCCGACAACGCCACGGCAACGCCGGCGAGCGCCTGGATGGTGTAGGTCATGACCGACGGGTCGACGTAAGCCCACGCCACTTGCGTGAATGCGAACGATGCGATAAACGCCACGACGAGGAGCGCCGTGAAGTCGTAAAGAGCTATGGTGAGGCGTTTAATCTGCATTCGCTAATAGTAACGCCTCGCAACAAGTTGGAGACGGCAAACACGGAAGAAAACAAAGGGGCCGCATGTGCGACCCCACGAAATCGGCATCGAGCTCGTCAGCGCGACTCGCCAATACGGCACATCAGCTCAACCCGAGCCAAGAGCACGAAAGCTTGCCGGAATCGATCACCGTGAAAACGGGGCGTGCGGCAGAAAGGTCGACCGCAAGGCGATAGCCTTCGCAGTTGCCCACGAGCCACTCGTAGTAGTCTTTGGAACCGTCGCCGAACCTGCTCATCGACGCCATCATCGTTCCGCCATGAGCCACGAGAATCACGCGCGACTCGCCGCGCTCCTGCGCCTCCCGCAGGAAAGCATCGAGCGATGCGGCTACGCGGTCGGTGAACTCCTCGCGCGACTCTCCACCCGGACACGGAAGCGTGCACCAGCTCTCAACCCACGCCTGATAGTCCGGATCGTTTTCCATCTCGTCGGCGCTGCGGCCACCGAACGCGCCGAAGTTCATCTCCTCGACACCGGGCACCACGACTTGCTGCGCGTTGGGGAACATGATGGATGCCGTCTCCTGCGCACGACACATCTTCGAGACGTACACGAGCGGTATGTCGGGAAACGGCCCTGCTTCGCGCGCCTCCTCGCGCCCTTTCTCGCTCAAGGGCTGGTCGAGGGCGCCCACGTACTGACGCGCGGCATTGCCCGGTGTCTGACCGTGCCGTTTGAGAACAAGCTCCATGTTTCCCCCATTCTGCCGATTTCGGCGGCAGCGAAAATTG
>CACZAR010000167.1 GCA_902779135.1 uncultured Coriobacteriaceae bacterium
ACGGCCGTCTCGACCATGAACGTCGGAATCCAGCACAGCAGCGCGTTGTGGAAGCTGTTCGGCGAACCGAAGATGTTGAAGAAACGACGGCGAGCGTAGTCGTCCGTACGAGTGGTGCCGCCAGCGGTGGCAACTGCCTCGGCGCCGCTCTCTTCTTTGATCTGGTTGAGCCTCTCGGCAACCTCGCGGATGCCCTGGTCCCATGGGATCTGTTCCCACTTGTTTTCGCCCTTGGCGCCTGCGCGCTTCAGGCAGTGGTTGATGCGCGCCGGATGATGCACGTGCTTGAGAGCACTCGTGCCGCGGCAGCACAAACCACCCTGGTTGGTGTAGTCGGGATCGCCTTCGATCTTGATGACTTCGCCATCTTTCACGTAAGCGAGGACGCCACAATTTGCGTGGCAGAAGTAGCATGCGCTCTTCTTCACCTCTACACCGGGAGCATGGATATCGACTTGCGTCATATGCGTTCCCCTCTTCTCTTCCGATTACCTTCTCGAGCCCTTTCGAGCTCGGCCACACCTATTAAAGTAAGCCCTTTTCGGGCGATTGTCCCTCCCCGGCTTACCAATAGCAACCAAGACCCAATTCTGGGCATAGTCAATAGTCGATTATACCGATAAACCGCGATAAATGCACTGTAGATATTCTGTCCTGGTGAGCGCGTAGGAATTGACCCTTAACGGCGAAGTTGAGAATTCCTTGCTCGCATCTCGCGATGCGAAAGCGAATCGAATGGGACAGAACGATGCATATCGCACACGATTACACAGACGAAACATTCCAAGGTCAGCGAACGTTTATTGACTTGATCGCGGTCGCGTGAATGGATTGCGTCGGTAGCATCCCCTGAATCGTATCTATCGGCCCAGAGGGAAGGATGCTCGACATGACTATTAACGCCACGCAACGATCGAAAGAGAGTCGACGATCAAAACGGGGACGCTCAGCACCATTACTGGTTGCGCTCGGCCTCGTTTTCGCGCTTGTGCTCCTCGCTTTGCCACAAACGATTGCGTCTGCCGCAAATGAACCGACGCTCGACGACGTGCTCGGAATCACGCGCCAACAGTTCGTGTCATCAGTTGAAGCAAATTGGTCGTCCGTTTACGAGGGAACCCCTTACGAGGGATGGTATCTCAATGAACAACCCTATCCTTCATGGAACGACGGCATGTTTTGGCCTCGGGGCAACCCGTCTCCCACCGGACATGTTGGAATGAACTGCGGTGGTTTCGTTTCCCGAGCACTAACAGATGCAGGCGCTGATGACTACAGCAGCCAGTTCATGGCCGATTGGTGGAACGGAGCACCGAACGCAATCGATGGTTATGGTGCAGCGGCGGGGCATTACGCAAATGCCCGTACGTTCTGGCGTCTTGCGAAAACATACGGCCTTGAGATGTACGAGTTCTCGAACAAGTGGGATTTGCTTGCCTCGGGCCTTGCCGTCAAAGGCGACATCATCGTCATGATCGATGACTTGGATTCAGGTGGCTACGATGATTACGGTCGCTACCATGCCCACGTGAAAGATTCGCATATCGGTATCTTCTGGGGAGACGCGCCCGATGATGACAAGTTCTTGCATTCATCGCACGACATAGCCATTACAGCAGAAACAAATATCGACGGGTGCGTTCTTTCGACAGTCCAGCCGAAATGTTGGGGTTCGCGATTCTACCTCGTCAAATTCAGGGATTACGGTGGAATAACCTTGCAGAAGAAGAGCTCGCTTCCGAGCATCAGCGACGGCAACGCGCTTTACAGCTTGGCTGGTGCGGAATACGGCATCTACGCTTCTCGTGATGACGCATCGACTCACAACGCATCAAAAGCCCTTGAAACCCACGTTACCAACTACCAAGGAGCCTGGAAAACTGAGCGTAACCTTGCACCTGGAACCTATTACGTTGCCGAGACAGACGCGCCAGATGGTTATGCAATAGATGGAAACGTCTACGAGGTTGCAGTTCCTGCAGGCGGTGATGCGCAGGTAAACGGCGGTTCAGTGTCCGATGTACCACAGCACGAGACTCCGTCGAGTTGGGCGCTCAAACGCGATGCCGAGACATCTGATGGCAAAGCACAGGGCTCTGCAACGCTTGGCGGAGCGCAATTCGAGGTGCGCTACTTCGATGGCTATTACGATGCAGGTTCGTTGCCAGCTAATGCGACAAGAACATGGGTCGTTAAAACCGACAATAGCGGTGTCGCACGCGTGACTGACGAGCTCAAGGTGTCGGGCGATGACTTCTATCGTGACGCAAACGGCAATGTGGTCATTCCTCTTGGAACGATTGCTGTGCAGGAAATCGAAGCACCTTCCGGATACCGTCTCAGCGATACTGGCACATATGTTGCAACCATCAAGCCCGACGGATCTTCTCCTCAATCTGTCACTCCATTTATGGCCTCGACTGTTTCTGATTACGTGCAGCGTGGAGGGGTTGCGGTTGGGAAAATCGACCGCGAGTATCAGCAACCGGTTGAACAAGGCTCTGCCACTCTCGAACATGCAACGTTTGAAATCATGTCAGAAAACCAACAACCAATCTTGGTCGATGGCAATGAGTTCCGCAAAGGCTCCGCAGTCATGACGATTTCCACCAGCGCAGAAGATCTTGGTTTCATTGCGCGCACTGCTGGAGACGTCTTGCCTGTTGGCACGTATTCAATTAGAGAAATCTCATCGAGCGAAGGCTACCTTTTCGACCAAACTTCGAGAGATTGGCGTGCGATGTTCACCATCGATTCCGACGGTCAGATTGCGAATCTAACCGAACCGCCATCATCCGTTTCCAATCAGGTCATCCGTGGCGACTTCGAGTTCTCGAAAGTCGATGGCACAACGATGGGCAGACTCGCAGGCATACCCTTCATGCTGACTTCGCAAACAACCGGCGAGTCACATATCGTCGTGACCGACGAAAACGGAATGATCTCAACGGCTTCCTCCTGGAACCCGCATTCATTCAACACGAACGCCAACGACGCTGCGCTATCATTCGCCACACCCGAGCCTTCACAGGAGTCGACCCAAAATTCTGAAAACGAAACGACTCCTTCTGACGAGAAGCAAATTGAAATTGATGACGATAGTCCCACTGATGAAGTCCTGCAGAAAAGTACAATCGCCGAAATCTCGGAAGAAGCTCAAATAGAAAATGCTGAGGGTGAAACTGCCGACGATAACCAGCCAACAAACGAGAC
>CACZAR010000168.1 GCA_902779135.1 uncultured Coriobacteriaceae bacterium
AGAGTTCGTGTTCGCGCGCGAACATACGGCATGTCTTGCATTGTTCGGCGCTCTTAATGTCCTTGTTCGGCGCAAAATGGTCCATGATCAAGCAGACTTTGGATGCATCGAACACTTTGGTGAATCCATTGTCACGGAAGACCTTGATTGCCATCGGAGCCGTGACATCGTTTGCGAAGACGAAATCGAGATGAGCCTCGATTAGTTGGCCTGGTTCAACAGCATCGAGCCCTGCATGCGCTGCAAGGATCTTTTGCGTCATGGTCATTCCCATGGCTGGCCACCTCGCTCTCGGCAATCCGTTCAGAAACGCAAACTGCTTTATTACAGTGTAGCGCTCGCGAAGTCGCCTGTCAGATTTGTTTTACAAGATTTCTTGGCGAGGATGGAAATACGCAGCACTCGCTTTCAAAAACATGATTTCTCGTATACTTGTTTTATCGACAAATGGAAGGGGTTTTCATGAAGCGTGATTATCCGAATCTCTGCAAACCGATCCAGATTGGAAATGTGACGTTCCGCAACCGCATGTGCTCGGCGCCGCTTGGCGCGACCGATATTCTTCCTGACGGAACGCCTGGTCCGCGCACACTCGGTTGGTATGAGAGCCGTGCTAGGGGAGGCGCTGCGGCTGTTACCGTAAGTGAGCTTGTTGTGCATCCCGAGACCGATGGCTCCCAGATGCTTCGTTTGAGTTTGGCAACTCCTGGTCAGCTTGGCGCATTCACGTATGTTGCTGACGCAATCAAGCGCCACGGTGCGGTAGCGTCTATTGAGCTTTCGCATTCTGGTCAGTATGCAGGCACTTACATGGTCGATAAGAAGAAAAAAGACGAGTTGTGCCAATACGGCCCTTCGGATGGCGTGCGTCCCGATGGCATGAAGGTGAAAGCTCTGACGAAAGAGCAGATAGACGACATCGTTGCAGCGTACGCTGATGCTGCAACGCTTGCGAAGCGCGCAGGCTTCCAAATGGTCATGGTGCATTGCGGCCATGGTTGGCTCATCAACCAGTTCTTGAGCCCCTGGTTCAACAAGCGCGATGACGAGTATGGTGGACCTCTCGAGAATCGTGTCCGGTTTGCACGCGAAGTGCTATCAGCCATTCGCGAGGCTGTGGGGCCGCAGTTCCCAATCGAACTGCGCATGAGCGGTTCGGAATTGTTTGACGGTGGCTATGACCTCGATGAAGGTTGCCGTATCGCGAAGGCGCTTGAGGACCTGGTCAATATCATCCACGTATCCGCTGGTTCGTATCAGTTTGGATTCTCGATCACGCATCCGTCGATGTTCCGCGAGCATGGTTGCAATGTGTATCTTGCGGAGGAAATCAAGAAGCATGTGAGCATTCCGGTCGCTACTGTGGGCGGCCTGTCTGATGCCGCGCAGATGGAAGAAATCGTCGCAAGCGGTAAGGCTGACATCGTTGTCATGGGCCGTGGGCTGATTGCAGACCCGGAGATTCCGAACAAAGTCATGGCAAACCGTGGCGATGAAATCATCAAATGCCTGCGCTGTTTCGTCTGCATGGCAGAACGTCCCGTAACGCAAACGCGTCGCTGCGCTGTCAATCCGCGCGTCGGACGAGAGTTCGAGGGTATGAGCGTTGCTCCTGCCGGATACAGCAAGAAAGTACTGGTTGTCGGCGGCGGCATCGCGGGTCTCGTGGCTGCACGTACTGCAGCGTTGCGCGGGCACGATGTTACGCTGTGCGAGATGGGCTCGGAGCTCGGCGGTATCCTGCGCACTGAGCAGGCGTTGCCGTTCAAGCTCGATATGTACAATCTTGGCGTTACGTATGCGCTGCTCTGCGAACGTGCTGGCGTTGACATTCGCCTCAACACAAAGGTTGATGCGGCTTTTGCCGATGAATTCGGTGCAGATGCTGTCATCGTGGCCGTTGGTTCCGAGGCGCGTACGCTGCCCATGCCTTTCGACGAGGCTGCACGGGTGCTTTCCATTGACGATTTGTACCTCGGCGGAGAGGAGCCGGGTGATGAAGTCGTCATCATCGGTGGTGGCTTGACTGGCTGCGAATGCGCACTTCAGCTTGCTCGCGAAGGCAAGAAGGCGCATCTGTTCGAGATTCGTGATGGGCTTGCAATCGATGCGAATATCAGAAATCGCCCGATACTGTTGGCTGAAATCGAAGACGCAAATGTTGATGTGCACGTGAGCACAGTTACCGAGCAGATAGACGCCAACAAGATCGTATTCTCTGATGCCGACGGTCAACACGAGCTTCCGTTTGACTCGATCGTGTGCGCGGTTGGCCAGCGCTCTCGAGCTGCAGATGTTGAGGAGCTGCGCGATGCAGCGCCGTTCGTTCGCATCGTGGGTGACGCTGTGCGTCCGGCAAACATCACGACTGCGGTCTACGAAGCGTTCCATGCCGCACTTGACATCTAATCGATCGTAGTAGCGATTTGACTAGTCCCACTGTGGGTAAACCTGCAGTGGGACTATTGCATTTAGATACTCATCAAGAAATGTGTTAATGAGGAATCGCCGTGTTCCAACGCTTTATACTGTGCTTATGAAATATATTCGCTGGTATGACAACTTCTCATCGCACTTCCGTGACGAAATGGCCGTCACTGCGATCAACCTGCTCGATAAAGCTCTCGTATATATCATCGCAGGCATATACGTGTTTCTGATTGTTTTCCTGTTCATCACGCACGATCCAGCGCTCGTGCGCTTCATCGTGGTCCCTGCAATAACATTCGTGGTAGTAACTGTCTTGCGTTCATGGCTCGATTACCCAAGGCCTTACGACCTGTACGACATCGACCCCATCATCGTCAAAACGACAAAGGGGAAGTCGATGCCAAGCCGTCATGTCGCGAGCGCAGTTGCCATCGCATGCGCAATTGCATATGTCCACCTGGATTGGGGCGCGCTCGCTTTTACAGCGTGTGCCATCGTAGCCTTTACGAGGATTGTCGGAGGCGTGCACTTCCCGCGTGACGTTGTTGCTGCAGTCGTTATTGCTGCCGCTATAGGGATAATTGGCTTCGTCCTGATCCCGTAGTTTCGTGTTCTTGTTTTTGTCTATTCCAATTGTTGTGTAGGAAAAAAGAAACGCCTAGTCAAACAAGCGGCCTGTGCTATTATTCAAAGGCTGTTTAATCGACCTTGGTCGGAAACCAAGGCGGAAAAGGAGAAATGAAATGAAGCAAGGAATCCATCCGGATTACGTGGA
>CACZAR010000169.1 GCA_902779135.1 uncultured Coriobacteriaceae bacterium
CGCCTCGTCGAGGTCGTCGCGCTCATCGTCGGTGAGTTCCTCGCCCTGTATCATGCGAACGAACAGCTCGCCTAAACGCTTCGCCTCCTCCACCGTCTCCCCGGTGATCAACTCTGCCATGATGTCAGCGCTCGCCTGCGACACCGCACAACCACTGCCAGTGAATGCAGCTTCCTCGATTGTGCTCCCGTCTTCCGAAAGACGAAGCTTGAGCACCATCTCGTCACCGCAGCTCGGGTTGATGCCCTCATGCTCGTGCGTGAAATCCTCGAGATCGTATTTGTAATCCGGGTGCGCGTTGTGTTCCATGAGCGCAGCCGTGTAAACGTTTGCCTTCATCGTGTTCCGTTCTCCCTCTCAACACCCCGCCTGAGAAGCAATCGTCTCAGGCGCGGATCCCCACTATCCATGGAACATGGTCCACACGTGATTAAGTCCATCAATCAATCGGTCGATATCGCGTGCATCGTTGTAGAAAGCGAACGATGCACGGCAGCACGAATCGATGCCGAGGTGCGCCAGCAACGGCTGAGCGCAATGGTGCCCGGCGCGGATGGCTACCCCATCCATATCGAGAATGCTCGCAACGTCATGCGGATGGATAGTACACACGTTGAAGCTGACAACTCCATGATGCGCCGCAGGATCGGACGGACCGATGAGCCGTACGAACTCGAGTTGCGAAAGCCGGCGCATGCATTGCGCAACGAGGGCGGCTTCGCGCGCCTGTATGGCATCGAAGCCGACTTCTTCCACGTAGGTGAGCGCAGCATCGAGCGCGTAAATGCCGGCGGCATCCTGCGTGCCCGCTTCGAATTTCTCGGGAACGGGCGCCCATGTTGCCGTTTGCTCGGTCACAGCGTCAATCATCTCGCCGCCAGTGAGAAACGGAGGCATCGCATCAAGCAGGTCATGTCGACCCCAAAGCACGCCGATTCCGAATGGACCGTAAACCTTATGCGCAGAGAACGCGAAGAAGTCGCAGCCCAAATCATTGAGGTCGATGGGAAAATGCGGCGCCGATTGCGCCCCATCGACAACCATGACGGCATCGAACTCGTGCGCGATCTGCGCCATCAGCTTCACGTCGTTTGCGACACCGAGCACATTCGAAACATGGACGGCCGAAACGATCTTCGTGCGCGGGCCAATCTTTGCACGCATCTCCTCTTCGCTGATAACGCCCTCATCGTCGGGATACATGTAGACGAGCTTGGCGCCAGCCGCACGACAGGCTTGCTGCCATGGTATGAGGTTCGAATGGTGCTCCATCACGGTGATGCACACCTCGTCGCCTGGCTCCAGCACGATGGGCGCGAACGATTGTGCCACCATGTTGAGCGCCTCGGATGTGTTGCGGCAAAACACGATGTCGCGCGCATCGTTGCGATCGTCAAGCCCGAGGAAACGCGCCACGTGAGCGCGTGAAGCGTTGATGGCCTCGGTGGCCTCGACAGACAGCTCGTAGAGCCCGCGCAGTGCGTTGGCGTTCATGGTCTCGTAGAAGCGCTTCTGCGCCTCTAGCACGGAGCTTGGGCGCTGCGCCGTTGCGGCGCTATCGAGAAATGCAAGGTCAGGTTTGCGGGCGAGCAACGGAAAGTCCCATTTGTACGGCGAGGCCGCTAGCGCGGAGGCTTGCGCGTTGCGGCTGACCCATTCGACGCGGCCAGCGTCGGTCAACATGTGCTCGCCATGCAGTTTCCTCGTCGACATGGTTTATTCCCCCTCGTCGAACAAAGCCGCGAAACCCGGCTCAACGCGTTCGCCGAACCGAATGACGCTTGCGCGTGCATCGTCGTCCACGGCGTCAATTGCCGCCTGCTCGATGATGGCCATCGAGAACATGCGCTCAGCGACCTGCTGGGAAAGACCACGGCTCGCCAGATAGAAGAGCTGCTCGGAACGTATGTGGCCTATTGTCGCGCCGTGGTTGCCGGCAACGTCGTCCTCGTTGCAGAGGATGACGGGAACGGTTTTGTTGCGAACTCCTTCATCGACCAGCAAAACCGTCTCATTCTCGGACCCTTGCGCACCCTTCGCGCCCCTGATGAGGTCAATCGTGCCGCGAAGTGTCTTCTCACATGAATCGGCGAGCACGCCGTTAGCCTTGAGGTCCGACTCGGTCTTTTGGCCATGATGGCGAACCGAATAGTTGAAGTCGCGTTTCTGAGTGTTCCTCCCCAGGTAGCGCGTGTCGATTTCAAGACGCGCACCCGCGCCTCTCAAGTCAGTTGCAAGGCCTGTGTTGGCAGATTGCGCACCGAGGATAGTCTGCGAGACCTCGATTCGTGCGTCGTCACTGGCGAACAGACCCATATCGTCGATATCCGCGAAGTTCTCGTCGAGCGTCTGCACGCGCGCGATTTTCACGGTCGAGCGATCATCGGCGAACACGCGCACGGTCGAACCCGCCATACCCGAAATTGCGCCCTTGTCGGATGGCGCGGCGCCTTTAGGCGAGTCAACCACAATCGAAAGATTCACCGTGGAGTCCGCATCTGCAACGACATCGATTGCTGCGACACTCAGCGTCTCGGCAGCAGCCTCGACGACCACCTGCGCATCAACCGTCTTGCCTGCACCCGCCTTGATGACGATGCGTTTCCCCGCCGCGTATCGCAGATAGGCGGCGGCTTCCTCGCCGACGCCGTGCTCGAATGCGACTGAAAGAGAGCGCGATTCCTCGATTGCGTCAGCTCCCATCTGGTAGGCAGATTGCGCCGTCCCACCATAGGTTGCATCGGCCTCAGCTGCCCGGTACGCCTCCAATTCCGCCCGTTCCTCATCGGTGAGCTCCGGATGATCGTCTTCCCATGCTTCTTGGGCGTCTGCGAGCGCATTCTCGAATTCGTCTTCGGCACCCCTTGCACTGTATGGTGCCGAGACGCTGACGTGCGGATCGATCGCAAGGTTTTCCGGAACCTCGATCGACGTATCGTTCATCTTGAGGAAATGCCAGGTAGGAGCGGGCATGGCGCTCGCACGCTCGAAAACAATAGCTTGCGTATCCATTATCCAATCGCTCCTTCCATCTCGAGTTTGATCAAGTTGTTCATCTCAACGGCATACTCAAGCGGCAGCTCTTTCGAAATCGGCTCGGCAAAACCGTTCACGATCATCGTGCGGGCTTCCTCTTCGGACACACCACGGCTCATGAGGTAGAAGAT
>CACZAR010000170.1 GCA_902779135.1 uncultured Coriobacteriaceae bacterium
ACTTTTTTACACTTTTTTTACACTTGGTTTTGAGGGGGGAGAGAAGATAAAGGAGCCTACGAGAAGGATACTTTGTCGAGCCTGGCATTATCCTTCTCCCGGAGCTTCCGGGTTACATGGGTGTAGATCTCTCTGGTGATCCTGCTGTCCGCATGGCCGAGTCTGCGGGCCACCTCATCGATGGTGAAACCGGCCTCGTGTCGTTCACGTTGCGCAGTCTCGTGCCGGCAAGCTTGGCGACATTCGCGGGCAAGTTGGGTGTGGCCATGCGTTCCGGTGGCCATTGCGCTTTGCCGTTGCATGCAAGCATGGGTCTTATCGGAACCGGTCGTTTGAGTTTCGGTGTGTACACGACGCTTGACGATATCGATGCCGCGCTTGTGACTATCGAAGCGTGTCGCTACGTCTACGAGATGTAGAGAGTAGAAGCTGCTCGAAGAGCACCAATCCAAGCGAATCCGTTCTTTAATCAGGCATGATTCATGTCATGGCCGTTCTGGCTTAAGGGTCTAACACAACATAATAGACATAGTCAAATAAAAGTGTTAGTGCTATAGTGAACTATGTACAAAGCTTGACGCAATCAATCAAGCTGCTGGACGGAAAGGATTGTACAAATGTTAGTGAAGAATTCCCTCGTCTCACGCCGCACGTTCGTTGGAGGCTCCGCTGTAATCGCGGCGGTGGCAAGCTCGGCCGCTTTGCTCTCTGGTTGCTCGAGCTCATCGAAATCATCGAGCGCATCAAGCACATCTGCTGGTTCGTCGACGAGCGCCAGCTCCGGGGCTGCTCCGACTATTGTTGCCAACGACGAGATGGAAGAATTGAACACCGTCCTGCTTGGGAAGGATTCGAAGATTGCGTGCATCATCGTTGCGAACAAGCGTGGCTACTATACCGATGAGAAGCTTACGCTCAACACTCAGGTTGTCTCGGGGGGTTTCCCCGAAGCTATGCCGATGCTCTCTGACGGCACGGTCGATGTGCTGCCCTTCGGCTCAATTCCGTCGTGCACGTACATTGGGCAAGGTGATGACCTTGTCATTTTCGGAGGTACCGTCACAAACGGCTCCGAGTGCGTGACTTTGATCGAGAACAAGGACAACTACAAGAAGGCCGAGGATTTCAAGGGCAAGAAAATCGCTTGCTTCCGTATGGAAACAGGGCATATGGTAACGAAGTCATGGCTGCGCAGTCAGGGTTTGACAATTGGCAACAGCCCCGAAGATGTGGAAAGCGGAAAAGCCGACGTGGCTTTCATCCTTCTCGAGAACGCTGCAGCCGAGGTTGCTGCCGTCGAGAACGGCGAAGTCGACATGTGCTTCGTGAACAGCGGCTACGGCTATGTCGCAGCGAAGGGTGGCAAGTGTGCTATTGCCTTCCAACCTCAAGAGCTTATCGGCCACGAATTCCCGTGTTGCCGCCAGACCACGAATCGCACGGCATTCGAGGATAAGAAGTCCCAGTTGTTGAAATTTGAAATCGCCAACATCCGCGCGATGTATGACATCGCAAACGACAAGGAAGGCGTCATCAAGGACATTATGGATTACTCAGGCCAGGACGAGGATTACGTCACGGCCATCACGTACGGAAACGGCGATTACGTGGCAGCCATGCAGTTCGAAATGGATCCGCGTACGTCCGACGTTTACGCGTTCTACGGCGACATGATTGCCAACGGGGATATCGAATACGACGACCAGAGCCTCATTCTCGAGCACATGGACTCGACGATATACAAGGCAGCTCTCGATACACTCATCGAGCGCGGCGAGAACGTTGACTTCTACAAAGGCCTGCTTGCCAAGTACGAGAAGAACAACACGATGGGCGTGTAGCTGGGTGATGCGCTGAACAGGGATAGACCCTGTTCAGCGCCTTTGCTTTGCATCAAGTCTGTCTGTATTAAGGACGTTCATGCCATCCATTGTTTTCAAAGACGTCGATTACGCATATGTCGACAACAACGAAACCTATGTTGCGCTCGAGGGCATCGATCTCGAGATTTCAGACGGTGAGTTCGTGTGTCTGGTGGGGCATTCCGGTTGCGGCAAGTCGACGATGCTCAGCCTCATTGCCGGCCTTGAGATGCCGACGCATGGTCAGGTGCTCATCGACGGTCGCGTCGTCGATGGGCCGGGTCCCGATCGTTCGATCGTGTTCCAAAACTATTCTCTGTTCCCGTGGCAAACTGCTGTCAAGAACGTCATGTTCGCGATGCAGCAGACGAATAAGGGCATCGACAAGTCTGAATCCGAAAGCCGAGCGCGTGCCTTGCTCGAAAAGGTTGGCGTTGGCGATGCTGCCGATCGCTATCCGTTCCAGCTTTCGGGTGGTATGCGTCAGCGTGTCGCCATTGCCCGGGCACTTGCCATCGATGCGCCCATTATGCTGCTCGACGAACCGTTCGGCGCGCTGGATCCCATGATACGCCGGCGTCTGCAAGACATGCTGCTCGACCTCTGGGAGGGTTCGTGCTGCAAGACGGCGGTATTCGTCACGCACGATATCGATGAGGCGCTCATCTTGGCCGACCGCATCGTGTTCATGGAGCCGAAGCACGTTATCAAGTCCTTCAACTTGCCAAAGGGGAGGGATCGCGTCGGATCTCCCGAAGTTGAAGTGGTCAAAGCGGAGGTCCTCGAGCTGTTCGAGGCGACTGCGACGGGGAAGGAGGACGAGGAGTGATGGCTCACTATTCCGAAACCGAAGAGAACCCCGTGGCTCACAAGAAGGCCCTGCGTTTTCTCAAGCCATCGTTTGTCGTCGCAACGCTCCTGTTCGTGGCAACCGTCGTCGCCATCGCCATTCCAGGGAAAGGGCTCGTGAAGACGAGCGTGCCTTTTTACATCGCGGTCGCGATCATCGAGGTCTTGTTCCTTTGGCGCTATATTGCAGGTGGATGCAAGCGTTCGACTGCCAACATCGTTTCGGTTGTATGGGTGCTGCTTATTGGTTGGGAGGTCTTTGCGACCGATTTGAAAGTCATGCACCCCGTGCTCATCCCACTGCCCGAGAATGTGTTCGCGGTGTTCTCGAAGATTCCGTCGAGCACGCGTACCTTCTGGGTGTTTAACCGTTCAGGTGAAGGCATCAGGTGTGTGGATGTGCGACTGGCAAACGGTAACCAGACGGG
>CACZAR010000171.1 GCA_902779135.1 uncultured Coriobacteriaceae bacterium
GAACGGGAAACCCGTCCCCTGTTCACGTCCTTTAAAGCGCTTTCTTGATCTCGGCGATCGAATAGAGCGAGCCGAACGCGCAAACAACACCATCGGAGCCTGCGATTTCGCGGGCTCTTTTCATTGCTGAGGCAAAACCGTCTGCTGTTTCTATGACAACCGATGCGTCGACATGCTTGCGAATCTCACTTGCAAGGTCATCGGCAGAGAGAGCACGGGCAGCATTCGGCGAGGTCACACACACCCATGCAACACCAAGCGGGGCAACCTGCTCGATCATCGCCGGGAAGTCCTTGTCGGCAAGCACGCTCATCAGGAACACGATGCGCCGTCCGTCGAACACATCACGCAACGAATCAGCGAGAACTTCGGCACCCTGTGGATTGTGCCCGCCATCGACGACGACAACCGGCACATCGTCCGAAACGACCTCGAAGCGACCCGGCCAAGACGTGTTGGCCACACCACGCTCGATCACATCATCGGGCAGCTTCCATCCACGCTCGCGAAGCTGACGTGCCGTCTCGATGGCAAGCGCGGCATTCGACGGTTGGTAGCTGCCAAGCAACTTCGTCGTGAAGCTTTCGCTGTCGTATGTAAATGAACGAATGCCCTCGGCGCTGACGCTGCCCACTTCGAGCAGCCCCATATTCGGCACGACAACGCTCGCACCACATCGTTTCGCCGCATCAAAGATTGCTTTCAGGGCGCCTTCGTCTTCCTGGGGCCACGACACGACGGCCGAACCCGACTTGATGATGCCCGCTTTCTCAGCAGCCACCTTCGCAGGTGTATCACCCAAAAACTCGGTATGGTCGAGACCGATGCGCGTGATCACGCATGCCTCAGGTGGGTCGATTATGTTGGTCGAATCGAGTCGGCCTCCCAAGCCGACCTCGCACACGACGATATCGCACTCGCTACGTGCGAAATGCTCGAACGAGACGGCGGTCATGAGCTCGAACTCGGTCGGATGCTCGCCGGAAAGCTCGGCCATCGCCTCTGAATGCTCGCGCACGAACAACGTGATATCACGCAAAGCATCTGACGGGATGTTTTCCCCGTTCACGCGGATGCGTTCCTCGAATTCGATGATGTAGGGGCTCGTGAACAGCCCCGTTCGATATCCGCCTTCTTGCAGGATGCTCGCGATGTACGCACAGGTCGACCCTTTCCCATTCGTCCCGGCGACATGCACGAACTTCAAGTGGTCCTGAGGACGGCCCATCCGCTCGAGCAACTCGGTTATACGCTCGAGACCGGGTCGCACCTTCTGCCAGCGAGGTTCGTTGATATAGGCAATCGGATCGAACTCTTCCATGATTTTCTCCTTCATGCTGCCGACGTTCCGGATTCTCCCCTTTCCGCCGACGACCTCAACACGCGTCACTGCTTGAGCAATTGCCCCAGCGTGACGAAATCGTTTTCAAGAGCTTCCCACTTCGAATGGTCGTAGATGGCTGCTGCCGGATGGTAAATCGGAAACACCTTGAAGCGGCCCGCCATCATGAGCTTTCCGTGCAAGCCCGTGATGCCACGGTCGGTCTTCAGGATGAATTTCGTGGCGAAATTTCCCAACGTCACGATGAACTCGGGGTTAATCGTGCGCGTCTGTTCGCGCAAATACGGCGTGCAGATTTCGATCTCTTCGGGGCGCGGGTCTCGGTTTCCCGGTGGGCGGCACTTCAACACGTTCGCAATGAATACGTCCTCGCGCTTCAGTCCAGCGATTTCGAGCAGCGTGTTCAGGTTCTGCCCTGCTTTTCCCACAAAGGGAATGCCCTGCAAGTCCTCGTTCTTGCCGGGTGCTTCACCCACGAACAGGACGCGGGCATCGGGATTGCCGTCGCCGAACACCGTTTGGGTACGCGTTTCGCACAACGCGCATTTACGGCAATTGGCGACTTGCGTCTGAAGCTCCTCGAGCGGGATATGGGGTTTGGGCATGCGCACTTCGCTAGACATAGACGCGCTCCAATCTGTGCGAGAACCCGATGGCGATCTCGTAGGGAATGGTGTCGAGTTTGTAGGCCATCTCGTCGATGGTCACTTCGGCGATGCCCTGGCTTCCCACGATGATGACCTCGTCGCCAACTTGCGGGTCAATTCGCTCACGAGTGCCATAGCTGCGCATATCGACCTCGAACATGCACTGGTCCATGCAGATGTTGCCGACCTGACGGAAGTAGCGGCCGTTCATGATGAAGTCGGTGTTGCCCGACAGGTTGCGACGTAAACCGTCGGCATAGCCGATTGGCACCGTGCAGATCTTGACCGAACCAGGACTGCGGTAGTGCAACCCATACGAAACGCCTTCGCTCATGGGGACGAAGCGCGTGTCGGTGATGCGCGCATGCACGCTCATGGCAGGCTTGAGGTCGGCCACATCGCGCGTCTCGGGACACGGATGGAACCCGTAGAGCGCAAGCCCGCAACGGACCATGTCGAAATGCACGTCGGGATAGCGATACGTCGCTGCCGAATTCGCGGCATGCACGATTCCCGGATCGAATCCTGCAGCCTGCATGCCCTGAAGAGCCTCGATGAAATGCTTGGTTTGGATCTGCATTTCGAACGGGTCGGCATCATCGGCTGTCGCGAAATGCGTGAACGTGCCCTCGAGCTCGAGCGCGCGATGGAAACTGACCTGGTAGAGGAACTCGACCGCTTCGTCGAAACGCACGCCGATGCGGTTCATGCCTGTGTTAATCGCCAGGTGATACGGAGCCATCATGCCGTGCAAATCAGCAGCTTCCGCATAGGCGATGGCGTATTCCGCGTTGTAGATCGTGGGCGTCACGTTGTAGCCGAGCAGAAGCGGAATCGATGACGCAGGAGGCTGGGCCAAGATCAGGATGGGCGCCCTGACACCCGCCTTGCGCAATTGCATGGCTTCATCGATGTTGGAAACAGCCAGGCGGTCAGCGCCTGCGTTCAACATGACCTTCGACACCTCAGGAGCACCGTGACCGTAGCCATCGGCTTTCACGACAGCCATCAAACGCGTGCGCGAACCAAGATGGCGACGCACGTCGGCGACGTTGTGGCGGATGGCGCCCAGATCGATTTCGGA
>CACZAR010000172.1 GCA_902779135.1 uncultured Coriobacteriaceae bacterium
TGGCCATACCCTCGCGGATATGGAAACCGGCGATGGACTTCTTAGCGCGGCAGATCATCGGTTGCTGGCCGGTGATGACGCGCATGTCGGCGACGGCTGCGTCGAGGAGCTTGGAATCGGCAGCAGCACCGCCAACGCCCATGTTCACGACGATCTTCGTGACCCTCGGAACCTGGTTGATGTTGGCGATCTCGAGTTCCTTCTCGAGCTGCGGCACGATCTCCGCCTTGTACTTTTCCTTCAAACGAGGAGTCATTGTCTTCTTTCCTTTCCGATGGATTAAACCCAGGATTACCGACCCTGGGTCCCTCGGGCGCCTTGCCCGAGGGCCATGTCTACATCGACTTAGTCGATGTCCTTACCACATTTCTTGCACACGCGATGCTTCTTGCCAGCCTCGTCAAAGCGATGACCAACGCGGGTCGCTGCCTTGCACTGCGGGCAGACCAGCATGACGTTGCTGGCGTTGAGCGGGGCTTCCATCGTCATGATGCCGCCCTGCGGGTTGGCCTGCGTCGGACGCTGGGCCTTCTTGATCATGTTGACCTTCTCGACGACAACGCGGCCCTTCTGAGGAAGCGCGCGGATAACCTCGCCTTCTTTGCCCTTATCCTTGCCGGCGATGACCTTGACGCGGTCACCCTTCTTGACATTCAAACCTGCCATGTACGCACACCTCCCTTACAGCGTTTCCGGTGCCAGAGACACGATCTTCATGTACTTCTTCTCGCGCAGCTCGCGGGCGACAGGCCCGAAGATACGCGTGCCACGGGGGCTGCCGTCTTCGTTGATCAGAACAGCGGCGTTCTGATCGAACTTGATGTAGCTTCCGTCCTTGCGGCGAACTTCTTTCTTGACACGCACAACGACGCAGCGGACGACATCGCCCTTTTTGACGTTCGAGTTGGGGATAGCTTCCTTCACCGAGCAGATGATGACATCGCCGAGCCCAGCGTAACGGATGCCCGTTCCGCCGAGGACCTTGATGCACTGCACCTTGCGGGCGCCGGAGTTATCGGCAACTGCGAGCATGGTTTGCATCTGAATCATTGCTGATACCTAACTTTCTCTTGCGCCTTCAGGCTACTTGGCCTTCTCGATGATCTCAACCAAACGCCAGCGCTTCATCTTGGACAGCGGGCGCGTTTCCATAATGCGCACGGTGTCGCCGATGTGGGCTTCGTTGTTCTCATCATGCGCATGGAACTTCTTGGTCGACGTCATCATCTTCTTGTAGATCGGATGCGGCTTGCGCTCCTTGATCTGCACAACGATGGTCTTGTCGTTGGCGTCGCTGACGACAACGCCCTGACGCACCTTGCGGGAATTGCGAATTTCTTCAGTCATTATCTTCTACCTCCCCGCCCTAGCTCAGAGCCCTGAGCTCACGTGCGCGCATCTCGGTCTGGATGCGGGCGATGTCCTTCTTAACCTGACGCACGCGCGCCGTATTGTCGAGCTGGCTCGTGGCCATCTGGAAGCGCAGGTTGAAGAGCTCTTCACGCGCCTCCTTGAGCTTCGCCTGCAAATCTTCGGCGGAAAGCTCGCGAATCTCTGCTGGTTTCATTACTCCTGGCCCTCCGTTTCGCGCTTAACAATCTTGCACTTGATGGGCAGCTTGTTGATGGCGAGGCGGAGTGCTTCCTTCGCAACGTCCTCCTCGACACCGGCGATCTCGAACATGATGCGGCCAGGCTTGACGACTGCCACCCATGCCTCGGGATTGCCCTTGCCCGAGCCCATGCGGGTCTCAGCGGGCTTCTTGGTGATCGGCTTGTCCGGGAAGATGCAAATCCAAACCTTGCCGCCACGCTTCATCTGACGAGTCATGGCAACACGGGCAGCCTCGATCTGACGGTTGGTGATCCATGCAGCCTCGAGAGCTTGGATGCCCCACTCGCCGTTGTTGAGCTTGGTGCCACCCTTGGCCTTGCCCTTCATAGAGCCGCGTTGCACCTTACGGTGCTTTACACGCTTAGGTGCTAGCATTTATTTCGCCCCCCTTTCGTTGCGGTCGCCGCGACGATCGCGACGCGGACGGGACGGACGCGAGGTGCCCTCGAGCTGCGGCTGCGGAGCCTTCTGGCCGGGGAGCACTTCGCCGTGATAGATCCACACCTGGATACCAATGGAACCCATGGTGGTTGCAGCGGTGGTGAAACCGTAGTCGATCTTGGCGCGCAGGGTGTGACGCGGGACGCGGCCCTCGGCATACCACTCGCGGCGGCACATCTCGGCGCCACCCAGGCGGCCGGAGCACTGGATACGGATACCCTCGCAACCGGACTTGCGGGCGGACTGGACGGCCTTGCGCATGGCGCGACGGAACGCGACACGGCCCTCGAGCTGCTCTGCGACGGACTGAGCAACCAGCACGGCGTCGAGCTCGGGGCGCTTGACCTCGATGACCTCAACGGACACGGTGCCGGTGGCGATCTTCTGCAGCTTCTTGCGCAGGGCGTCGATCTCGGCGCCCTTCTTGCCGATCACGACACCCGGGCGGGCGGTCGTGATGATGACCTTGGTCTTGTCGCCGGCGCGCTCGATCTCGACGCGGGAAACGGCGGCACGTGCGAGTTCCTTCTCGACGAACTCGCGGATGGCCAGGTCGTTAGCAAGGTTGGCGGCGTAATCCTTGTCCGCATACCAGCGGCTGCGCCAATCCTCGGTGATGCCCAGACGGAATCCGGTGGGGCTGACTTTCTGACCCATAAGGCTTTATGCCTCCTCTCGCGTTGCGACGATAATCGTGATGTGGCTGGTGCGCTTGTTGATGCGCGACGCGGCGCCCTTGGCGCGCGGGCGGAAGCGCTTCATCGTCGGGCCCTCGTCAACGTAGCAAGCCTTGCCGTACAGAGACTCGGTGTCGACGTTGTGCAGGTGCTCGGCGTTGGCCGCGGCCGAGTTCAGCGTCTTCTCGACGGTCTCGGCGATGGCGCGGTTCGTG
>CACZAR010000173.1 GCA_902779135.1 uncultured Coriobacteriaceae bacterium
GTGTACCTGCCGCAATCGGAGGAATTCACGAGTGCGTATTCTCCGCACCAATCCCAGCGTCTTGCCCTGGCCGATCTCATGAGTGGGGGCCATGCAACTGAAGATGCTTTGGGGCGGCTTGCAGCTGCAGTAGGGGGAACGACGGCGCTCGTTGTGGTTTCAGTCGCAAGCCTGGTGATTCAGAATCGCACCCAACGCATGCTTCTCGCGAACGAAGTGGAGGAATCACGGGTCGCTTGCGTGGCGTGCGAGATTGACGACACGGTTGTCTTCCTGGTGATGGCTGAAAACGAAGAATCGCTTGTCGAGCAGATCGCGCAACACTTCAACAGGAAGAGCTTGGCGCTGGGCATTTCGATGCCCGTTTCTGGGTTTGACCGCGTGCAATCCGCATATCGCCAGGCGATGTTCGCGCTCGGTACTCCGCCCGTTGCAGGTATTCGCCATTGCCGCGATTTAGCGTTGCCGTTTCTCATCGGAACACTTCAGAAGGAACCAGTTGCTCGCGACCTGCTTCATCCAGCGCTTGGGATGCTTGAGAACTACGATGTCGAGAACGGCACCGACTTGTTGGAAACGCTGCGTGTGTACGTAGAAACGGGATGCAATCAGTCGGAGACGGCCCAGAAACTGTACGTGCATTTGAACACGTTGAAATACCGCCTCAAGCGTATAAACGAGATTGCTGGTGTCGATTTCAAAGACCGCGATACGCTCTTCCATATCGAGCTGTCGTTCAAGCTGATGTGATTCTGCAACAAAGACCGGGTCTCTGTTGCGGCGCGGGGTTGCAACAGAGGCTCGACTTCTGTTGCAAAGCTAGTTTGCTGTCACGAGGAACCGCAACATGCGCTCCTTGAAATCCGGCGCGGTGTCATAAGCGACGTGCCCGAAACCTTCGTACATGTGAAGGGCAAAGCCAGGCTTATTGTTCAAGTGTTCCGCAATCTCGTCGGTCGCGTCGGCTCCAAGAACCCGATCGTCTGTTGAGCCAACGACAAATACCGGGCATGCAATCTTTTCCAACTCGCTCAAAACGTCGAAGTCCTTCAGCCCTTCCGCCAGGATGACGAAGCGGCTCAGGTCCTCGCTGGTCACGCTTTTCGCGGTTTCGACAAGCAGCTCGCGCAATTGCTCGAACGTCTCGCGCGTGAAAATGGCTTCTCCGAATGCAAGGTACAAACCTTTAGCATCCCCGTTTTGGGCAAGTTTGGTCCAATGATCAACTGCTTGATATCGAGCTTCCGTCATGCGTGCTGCAGTGGAGCAAAGAACAAGTTCATGCACCAGGTCTGGTTGTTCGATTGCCATCGTCATGGCAATCATGCCGCCTTGCGACGCGCCGAAGACGGCCGCCTGGCGAAGACCCAGCGCCTGGAATGCCTCAGCTGTGTCTCGCGCCATCTCTCGTACGGAGTAGGAAGCGGGCAATTCCTTTCGGCGGTCGAACACGTAGATCGTGAAATCGTTCGTCAACGGCTGATACGCGTTCGCAACGGCGCTTGCGGAAATCATGACGCTTTGCACGCTGAGGCCGGGAATTATCACAAGCGTTCGCTCGCCCTGCCCGAACTTGAAATAGTCCATGGTGAACGTGTCCGTCTTGACAGTTTCAATCTGCATGTGCGGCACCAATCTTCGGGTTTGCTTTCCGCATCATTGTAAGGCACATATTCACATGCGCATGATGGGCATGCGTTTGGGTAAAAATCAGGGCTCGTTCGAGTCAATCGAGCCGTTGTGCGCCGAGGGGGATTGCTCTCTTGGCACAGCTATAAAGCTCACATGCGTTCTTCGATTTGATGCCAAGCGTGGGTGGTGAGGCAACTCTTGTCCAGATCGTGCCCGAGCCTTTCCCATAGCGCGTAAGGCATGGTGAGCGACAGGTAGTTTGCGATGGCTGCGCTGCGTTGCGAGATATCGATCAAGCCCATGACAGCCATGGGGTCGTCCTTGCCCATCTGCTCGGCAGCGTAGACGATGGAATGGCATGCCGCTCCGAACGGCAAGATCGTGTTGATCGCACGGCCGTTGTAGAAACCGAGCATGGTGACGAGCGCCGAAAGTTGGTCAGGGTTGGCGAACACGAGCACGAGGTCAGGCTCGCCGATTTCGCTCCAGCGGCTTTGCGGCGCGAACACGACGCGCGGGTAGCCCGCATCGGAGAACGGGACGGAATTCCGCCACTTCAAAGCAGTTTCCTCATCGCAGAAGAAGCGCTCGCCTTCCTTCAAGTGAATGGGCGCTTGCGGCGGGGCGGCGTCGCCCAAGCCCTGCGAGAGCATCTTGTGGATGTTCGGGTTCTTGCGCGTGAACCCGTCACCGAAGCAGCAGCCAACTGTGCCGCCGGGGCAGGTACAACCTTCTTCGTCGATCCCAACAACCTTGCCGCGTGCGGCGGAAAGCAGGAAGGGAACCACGCAGTTGCGCTTGCCCGGTTGGGCCAACGTGTCGCATTCCGCATCGGCGTTTCCCAGGAAGATGCCCACCGGTTCCAGTTCGAGGTGCAGCATTTCGACGAGCTTGTCGTTCATGGCGCCCATGACTCCCCCTATCGTGGGTGTTTTCGTCGGATGTTTAGCGATCCATATTGCACGGCACGGCGAAGTAGCTGGTGCCGCAGCTCAGCGTCTTGTATCGGCCGGTGCTGACCAGGTCCATCATGGCATTTGCAAGCTGCATGTCGTCCAGCGAGAACATCGTCTGAATCTCGCGGGCAGCCACTTTGCCGAACCGGTCGACGTATGTTTCAAGCGCACCGATCGAGTACTCCGCGTCGCTCAAGGTGATGTTTCCGCCCGTGACGAACGTGATGGCTTCCTTGAGCTCCTCGAAGCTGTGATAGCCGTGTATCGAAATGCGGTTCTCGCCGTACTGCAACAGCAAGGTGGGGAAGGCCATCACGCCGTGGGCGCGGCATTCGTCGACGCCTTCTATG
>CACZAR010000174.1 GCA_902779135.1 uncultured Coriobacteriaceae bacterium
TTGGGTTCGGTGCCGTCGGACGGGCGCAGGATGTGGCCCTCGGTCGGACCAGACGCGTTCACGAGGCGCTCGAACTGCAGACCCGTGATGACGTCGGGGTACTTCCCTCCGCCGTACTCGGGATACAGCGGCTTCCAGTCGATGAGCCGGTAGCCCGTGGCGAACACGACCGCGCCGTACGTCTCGGTCGTCACCTTGTCCTCGTCCTCGTAGTTGATGGCGCCCGTCGGGCACACCTTCGCGCACACGCCGCATTTGCCCTCGGTGAGCTTGCGGCACGCCTTCGCGTCGATGACCGGCTTGGCCGGAACGGCTTGCGGGAACATCTTGTAGATGGCCGTGCGCTTCGACATGCCCTGCTCGAACTCGTTGGTCACCTTCGAGGGGCACTTCGTCTCGCAGGCACCGCAACCGGTGCACAGGTTGTAGTCGATGTACTTCGCCTTCTCGCGGATGGTCACCTCGAAGTTTCCGATGTAGCCCGAGACGCTCTCGACCTCGGAGTAGCTCTTCACCGTGATGTTGGGATGGTTGCCCACCTCAGACATCTTGGGCGTGCAGATGCATGCCGAGCAGTCCATCGTGGGGAACGTCTTGTCAAGCATGACCATCTTGCCGCCGAGCGACGTCTCACGCTCGACGATGGTCACGGGGAAGCCGGCGTCGGCGATGTCGAGCGCCGCCTGCATGCCCGCGATGCCGCCGCCGATGACGAGCGCACGCTTGTGCACCGGGATCTCGGTCGACTGCAGCGGTTGCAGGCGCGCGACCTTGGCGACGGCCATCTTGACGAGGTCCTTGGCCTTCTCGGTCGCGATGTCGCGGTCCTTATGCACCCACGAGCATTGCTCGCGCAGGTTGGCGACTTCCAGCATGTAGGGGTTGACCGGGGTATCGGCCAGAAGCTTGCGCCATGTTGGCTCATGCATGCGCGGCGAGCAGGCGCCCACCACGACGCGGTCGATGCCCTTCTCGATGATGGCGTTCTTCACGCCCTCCTGGCCGGGGTCGGAGCATGTGTACTTGTTCGTCTCGACGTAGACGACGTCGGGAAGCGACCGCGCCATCTCGGCGACGGCCTCGACGTCGACGGTCGCCGCGATGTTGCTGCCGCAATAGCAGAGGAACACACCGATTCTGCTCATCGTGCAACCTCCTCTCCGTCAGCAGCCGATGCCGCCGCGGCTGCTTTCGCCTCAGCAGCAGCCTTCGCAGCCTTCTCGGCTTTCTTGGCCGCGATCTTTGCGGCCAACTCAGCTTTCTTGCGTTCTTCCTCGGCTCGGGCTGCCATGTCGGCTTCCTCGGCCTCGAGCGCGTCGAGCTCGCGCTGCAACAGCAGGCGCTCGGCCGGGTGGAAGTGGATGTCGATGCCTACCTCGGCGGGTTCGGCGCCGAACGCCAGGCCGATCAGCTCGGTGAAGTAGTAGCACGGGATGTCGAACGGCTCCTTGCCAGCCGCGACGCGCGCAGCGTTGATCTCAGCCTCGCGCATGTCGAGGTTGAGCATGCACAGCGGGCACGAGGTGACGATGCAATCGGCACCGTTGGCCTGCGCGTTCTCGAAGATTCGCTCGATCATGGGCTTCGCCTGCTTGGGCACCGCCATTTGCTGCGCGGCACCGCAGCACTCGGTCTTGTAGGCCCAGTCGACCGGTTCTGCCCCGATGAGCTCCATGAGGTCGTCCATGCTCGTCGGATCTTCCTCGTCGTCGAACTCGCACACGTCGACGGGACGCACCATGGCGCATCCGTAGTAGCAAGCCACCTTGAGACAACGCAGCTTGCGCGCGACCTTCTTGCTGATGGCCTCGCGCACGTCGTCGGACACGAACGCCTCGAGGAGGCTGACCACGTCCGCTTTCGCCTCGTAGGGCATGTCGATGAGCTCGCGCACGTGAGCGAGGTTGTCTTCGCTTTCGCGCGCATAGACGAGCGACGTCTTCAGGGAACGGTAGCAACCTGCACAAGGCGCCACCACGTCGAGCTCGGGGAATTCGCGCTCGGAGATGGCCATGCTGCGTGCAGGCAGGGCGACGGCAAGCTCAGGGCTCGTCAGTGCCGCAGCTGATGTGCCGCAGCAGTTCCAATCGGGAATCTCGAGCATTTCGAACCCGATCTTGTCGGCCACGTACTCGGTCGACCGGGTGAACGACACACCCGTCGTGTTCGCCGAGCAGCCGGGGAAATACGAGTACTTCATCATGCTACGCTTCACCACCCTTCTGCGCATCAGCGTGGCGTTCGGCATCGGCGGCCAGAGCGCGGTCTATAAGCGCAGCCACCTCAGCGCGACCTTCGATGTTGTGCATGGCCACGCCCACCATGCCGCGCTTGAGCATGCGCGTGGCGTTTCCCATGTCCTGCATGAAGTGGCCCGACTTGATGTTGTACGCAGCTGCCAGATACTGCTCGTTGGACACGCCCTGTGCGCGCACGTTCGCGATGAACTCGTCATCGAAGATGTCCGCCTCGGGCACTGGGCGGTTGCCAGCGCGCTTCGAAGCCTGTCGCACGGCGCGCATGACCGAGCAGATGTCGACGTTCTGCGGGCAACGGCTCGAGCAGACCACGCATTGCGCGCAGATCCACGGAGTCTTCGCCTCGAGAACGACGTCGATCGCACCAAGCTGCAAGTACCTGATGACCTCGCGTGGCATCAGGTCCATGCCATCGGCGAGCGGGCAGCCCGCCGTACACTTGCCGCACTGGTAGCAGTCCTTCAAGTCGACTCCCGCTTCCGCGGCGATCGACTCGCATGCTTTCAGGCTATCGTCTGAAATAGCCGAAAGGTCGATGGCATGCATAGCCAGCCTCCTTCCCGGGAGACTCTGCCACGGTACGCTGAAGCTGTCCGTACCGTAGGTCGGCTCCCAGCAACGAAATGCGTTTTACCTGATAGTTCTCTCTTCCGACTGCATGAAAATGCAGCCGGCCC
>CACZAR010000175.1 GCA_902779135.1 uncultured Coriobacteriaceae bacterium
CACACGAAGCATGGGCAGTTTTTCAACGGCCGTCACGGACACGTCGGCCCGGTTTTTCAAGGTCGGTACGACTGTGTACCGACGGACACTGACGAGCAACTTCTTCAAACCGTCAGATACATTCACCGCAACCCTAAAGACTCGGATTGCCCAGATTGGCGAACATACCCATGGAGCAGTTATAGGGGCTACGCGGAAGGCCTCTCGCATTGCGAGACGAACGTCGTTCTCAACTTGCTTGGCGGTTGCGACGGGTTTAAGCGATTCCATGAAGAAGACGCTGACGTGCTCATGGTTCGGCTCGACGGTTATCGAAGGCGATTGAACGATGTTGAGGCTACTGATTTGCTCGAATCCCGTCTCGGCGCACAGTTTTCCGACGCTCTAGCTGGGCTTTCCAAGGATGAAAGAAACCATGAGCTCGCCTGGGCTTACCAAGCGGGGCTTTCTGTTAGGCAAATTGAACGACTTACCGGAATTGGGCGAAACATCATAAGCCGAGCAATTCCCGAAATTCGCTAATTACGACCAAAAACCAACGAGACATTTGGCCCGTCCCCAATGGCACAATGGCACGCAAAAGAATGGGCCGACATGCGTCAGCCCATTCATCCATGAACTATGACCTAATTGCCACGAGACATTTGGCCTGTCCCCAATGGCACGTTTTACGCAGCTGCACCGTTCTGATAGCCGCTCTGGAGCAGCTTCTGTGACTCCTCGTAGGTGACCCAGCCATCGGGAAGCGCGACGTTCTCGTGCTGATGGCAGGCCGTGCACACGATCGTCGATGCGCGATGGCCCTTGTGGCAGTCGCTGCAGTCGAGCGTGAGATTCGCATGGTGCTGTTCGTGCGGGTTGAACTCGCGCGACTTCGTGGAATCGGCGAGCTTCGCGTACGACAGCTTGCCGTCACTGCCAAGCAGGTACACGTGGCAGTTCTCGTTGGCGCAGAACGACTCGCCCGGCTCACCGTCCCATGACTTCATATGCGCCAGGTCGCGTTCGTTGCGCGGCAAAGGGTAGCTTCCTGTCGCGAAGTGAACGCCATCCGATGCGAGTTCGACGATGTTGGGCTTGTGGCAGTCGATGCAGAGAATCTCCGGCTTGGCAGTCGCCTTCGTATTGCGGTGCAGCACCGCCATCATGGCATTGGTGTTGGTCACCTGCTGGCCATATTTATCGCGACCAGCCGTACCCTGTTCCTGCATATAGTTATCCACGTACGTCTGCTCGATGTGGCACATGGTCGAGCAGAAGGTCGGCTGCTCGTGCCAGACGAGCATACCAATGCCTGCCGCAACGATGATAAGCGCGATGGCGCCGATGATGACCTTCTTGTTGCGCTTCTTCTTCGGTTTCGGACCATCTGTCTGCTCGTAAATCGCCTGAACGGTCGGCGAAAGCTGCTCGTCAACCAAGAGCTGCTCGTCGGGTTTCAAGTTTTCATCGCTCATAGTGGCTCCTCTCAATGAGACGCGAATCGATCAGTGTCTCACTGCTAGGCTGCGGAAGACATGCCCAGAAGCTTGTCGCCCTCGTCGAGAAGCTCATTGCCCTTGTCGAGGCAGTACTTGTAGTACGTCGGATTGTGAGCACCCTCGCTGTTCTCGGCAGCTGCGAGGTTCCAGTAGTAGCAGGAAGCACGCTGGAGCCACTGCAGACGCGCGAGCGTCGTGGCGTCGATGCCGTTGCTTGTTGCGAATTCCTCATCGAGCTTCAAAACCTTGGTGCCGGGGTTGGCAGCGTCGTCCTGCTCAGTTGCAACCTTGATCTCGAGATTCTTGATGAACTGCTCGCAGCGCTGACCGAGCACCGTGGTGGCAGGATCGATCTCGTTTTGGATTGCGCGCACTTCAGCAACGATGTCGGCATGGCACGAGCTGCAATCACGGTCGATGAGCTCTTTGTTGTCGAGCGGGCTGATCCACTCGTGGCTGGCATACACGGTGCCGTCTTCCGCGGTCGTGGTAGCCATGTGGCAATCGCCGCAATCGTAACCGAGGTTCTGCATGTGCGAACCCATCGGGAGGATGTCGTTGTCGCCGCCGTAGATGAACTCGTATTCAGCATGGCGGATAGCAAGCATCTTCGCACCGGTGGAAGCGTAGGTCCAATCGACGAACTCGTGATCGTCGTACCACTGGAGAGCCTTCTCGGGAACCATGTCAACGCGACCGTTGTCGTAGGGGCTGGTTGGAATGCTCGTGCCAGGAGCCATGGAGTAGTCGCAATGGCACTGGCCGCAAACTTCGCCCTCGATCGTGTTGCCGGCGTCAGCGCCCATCGAGCGAACCCACTCTGCACGATCGACCTCGAGGTAAACCTTACCGTCCTTCATCGGGGTGTTTGCATGGCAGCTGGCGCAGCTGATGTTCTCGTCGATTTCACCGACAACATCGTTGAACGGACGTGCATGAACTTCAGCGCCTTCCATATCGACTAAGTTGGAGTATTGAGGAGACTTGCAGGTGATGCAAGCGGCCTTGGTCTTCGCGCCGTCAGAAACACGGCCGTTGTGCGTAACCGTCCATACCGAGAACACATGGCTGGCAGGCTCGGTGTAGTACTTCGCATAGCCGTAGCCCTTGCCAAGCGTCTTGATCTCGGGATTGGTCTCGAGGTAGTCGAGCTTGTTGGCATCGACGTATTGGTAGCCCTCGGGGAGAGCAGACGTCACATCCTCGGTCTTGGAGGGATAGCCCTCTGCGCAGTACTCGCCGCCGTTGTAGTCGCTCGCAGGAGGAGTATTCGTGGAGTTAGCCAAGTACGATTTGTACTCGTACGGATACTCTTCGGCCCATTGGGATGCTTTATTTGTACTCGTACGGATACTCTTCGGCCCATTGGGATGCTTTGACCACCCCGAACTTGTCCGGCGTCGGCGTTGCATTCGACTGTTGCACGTTGGGCGTCGGGTTGCCAACCGTCGTGGTGTTCGCCTTCGGCGCGCAGGCGGCAAGCCCCACAATGATGCCGACGACCGCCACGATAGCCACAGTTATCAAAAGCTTCTTGCTCTTCATGACAGGCCCCTCTCCTCCACATAGACCTATACATGAAAAATTCTACAGAAGAAGGTGGTTTAATAAAGACACACTTCCCCGCAAAGTGATACTGACACTTTTGCTAGGTTGGCTCTATTTCACCAGGTAACTGCACTAATAGGCGCCTATCAGTACAGTTCAGGTCGACGATGGTCGAACACGGGAATCGAAGCGCGCACGCGATCGAGATCTGCTGTGTCAAGCTGTGCCACGAGAAGCGCTTCATCCTCGCCGCCGTTGTAGTCGCTCGCAGGAGGAGTATTCGTGGAGTTAGCCAAGTACGATTTGTACTCGTACGGATACTCTTCGGCCCATTGGGATGCTTT
>CACZAR010000176.1 GCA_902779135.1 uncultured Coriobacteriaceae bacterium
GGAAACGCGTGCTCATAACCCGAAGGTCGTAGGTTCGAATCCTGCCCCCGCGACCAAAACCTCGAGGTCAGACGCATGTCTGGCCTTTTTATTTCTCCCTGGGACAGAAAAAAACGGCTTTTGGGACACCATTGGGACACGAGCTCGGATTATCGTTTCGTTTCGAGCTCCGAAAGGATCTCTGGGGCACCCAAAATGATTAACAACGATAAGTAGGTTTTTGCCAAGAGAAGGGTAAAAGGCCCGTACGCAGCGCAGCTAGCTCAGCGAATCACTCGGATTTGATAATCTATGATAAATAGGCCTAGGCCCATCCGGGGATATACCGCTTGTTCTTCGGTCCTGCATCTTCACCTTCCTCTTTAATTAAACCGATATCGCAACATTTGTGGATAAGGGGGGCATTGCGAGCATGTTCTTACGCTTGCTATCAAGACCAAATCTTTCTCTGAGCGACTGGTTGTTCATTGACATACCATTGGCAAACATCAAGCATGCATGCCAGTACATAGCATTAATGTGCTCGCATTTCGTCATCCTGTCATACGCTGGACCAAAGAAGAGAGTTACACGCGCCCCCAAGTCCTCATCGCTTTCGATCTGCAGAGAGGACAAGCGTGTTGCTTCACATGCTGCAGCATGATATCTCTTGTTGGCTGGCTCCATAAGGGCTTTGTTGATGCTCCCGTCTCCGGTTCTCATTCAGATTACCTCCTCCCTGCTTATCGGAGGCGTTTCTTGATGGCTATCACTTCGCCCTATTGGACGGAGTTCACATAAATACCGTTGCGTTCGAGGATGCGAGCTGCGGTAGTGGTTGCCATCCCCGATTTCTTGGCGGCATCCTGCAGGTCCATACCTTCATCGTTGACGAGGGACGCGAACTTGAGTGCGCGTTTGTACTTACGCTTGCAGGTGCTGTTGCAGTACTGCCGCTTGGCTCCGCGCTCACCCGTGACGATGATGGGAAGTCCGCAGGTTTTGCAGGCCGTCACGCGGGCTTCGCGGAAGCTGTCGGACAGGCAGAGCCACAACGAAGTGAAGTTGGTGTCTGCTTTTGGGGCAAGGATTCCGCAGTCTGTCTCGATTCGCAATCCCTGGATGCAATCGCGGAGGATGCTGTCGATGAAAAAGTAGGCACGCTCCTCTGTACACGAAATCCCCTTGCCGAGGTTACCACCGAAGAATTTCATGACCGGATGGCGCTTGTCGGGGTCGAGGCTTTCGGCTTTATCCTCCTGTCCGCAAAGATACAGGTGGTCTTCGAGGATCATCTCCTTCGATGCGTAAGACAAGGTTGCGAACGGGCAGTATACGCTGCCGTCTTCAAACAGGTACCCGTCGTCAATCATTTGCTGTTTTGCCATAACGTTGTCCGCATAGTGCTCAACGAATGATTTTTCGATTCTTTCACAGTGTGTGGTTGCCCTGATGTAGTTGCTGAACGATTCGGAGGAAGCGAGGTAATGGAAGTTCGCCTGCTCGTGCTTTTCCGTGCCGCCCCTGCTGAACGTTGCCCCAAGCCGCTCGAAAGACTCGTGCGAGCAGTCGTTTTCATCCGCCATCCGCTTCAGCTCTAAAACGAGGAGCATAAGGTCTCGCGTATCTGACGCAGCCTGCACTTCGTCGTCAAAATCGGGGTGTTCCCACGACTTGATATAACTCATGAACGGGAACCATTGCGCCGTGAACTCGCGGAGCTTCTTATCAGTATCGGCGGCAATGAGCTCTTCGAGAGCTTCTTGCGAGGGCGTCCTAGTGCCCTTATACATACCTTTTTCTTCGTTGAAGTCAATCCACTGGCTGTGGAGCTTGATTTCAGTGAACGCGACCATTACGACACCCCTAAAGACATTCTTATAATTGCACGTGCCATGGATATAATATGTGTAAAAGTAGACATAGGTCAACCTATGAGTTGACGGAGAGGAGGACGAATGATTCCTCAACCTATAACCGTTTTTATCAGCTCTTGTATGCGATCAGAGGAGCTTAGGATCGTTCGCCAACACATTTGTGAGGAGGTTGACCGCACAGGTCTATTTCGCGCATGGGCGTTCGAGCGGCATGGGGCGTCTTCGATACCTGCCAAAGAAGACTATTTGTTGGGTGTGCACGAATCAGAAGTATGCGTATTTGTCGTCGAGAGCGAATTTGCCGTCACAGAGGCCATGCAAAGCGAAATCGACGAGGCGCGTTCACTTGGGAGAAAGAGCTTCTTCTACTTCTACAAGCGAAGCCCCGATGAGCGCATTGCCCTGCAAGAGGTATTATGCGGTCCCGAGCACCCAACAACTTTCGAAGTCAGCTCTTTAGACAAGCTCCCAAAACAGATAGTCGGAGATCTGCAGTACGAGCTTACGAGAATCTATCGTTTGGTCGATAAGGACTTCAGCTACCAGAGCCTTCTAGCCGGAGGGCCAGAAGCGCTAGTTGCCGACGCTACGTGGGAGGACGCTATCGTCGGCAAGACTCCGGTTGTTAATTATCCGAAAACCAAAGCTTTCTTTGCGAAATTTGCATTTGGAATCGATTCTCCTGCGTCAAGTAAGCGTGAGATCGTTTCAAGACTCGCGGAAAAGTCGCCTGCCTCTGTCTCGAAAAACGACCTCGACGATTGCTGCGCTCTACTTCTTGAGGTCGTCCTCGGAAATCGCACAATGAAGGAGTTCAACGTCGCGATACTGCATGATGAGATTGACTCGCAACTCCCAAGGGAATATGCCGAGGTGTCGAGAATTCGGTGGCGTGCCATACAGAGTTACTACTTAGGCGATGTGCAAGCCGCAATG
>CACZAR010000177.1 GCA_902779135.1 uncultured Coriobacteriaceae bacterium
AAACCCCTTCGCTGTCTTAGCGGGCTTGAAATTCGATTGATAGCTCATTGAGCGACTGTGACAATTTAATGGTCGAGATTTCCCATCTTGCATGGGATTATTTGCTTTGCTACCATACCGTTTTGCGTGTTTATTACGATTACGAGCCGAAACAACGCAGAAGACGGCTTATAGAAGGAGCTTGAGGACAATGGCAGTACCTAAACAACGCATGGGACGTATCCGCACTCATCAGCGTCGTAGCATGCACGACCGCATCGATGCGCCTTCGCGCAGCGTGTGCCCGCAGTGCGGCGAAGTCAAACTTCCGCATCGTGTATGCCCGAACTGTGGCTACTACAAGAACCGCGAGATTATCGAAACCGAATAAAACGGTATCGTGAAATCGTCTGAAAAGCCTTCCCATTTGGGAGGGCTTTCTTGTAATTCAGAGAAAAGGGAGGCTTGCCGTGGCGCAGAAAGTTACGATTTCGGTTGATGCACTTGGTGGAGACAACGCACCAGGCGTCGTTCTTGAAGGGGTTGCGCAAGCACTCGAGCAGGACATCGACCTGAGCGTTATCCTTTGCGGTCCTGCTGAGATTGTTGAACCTTTTGCTGAGAAGCACGATCGCTGCACTGCCCGTGCTACTACTGAGGTCATCTCGATGGCCGAGCACCCGGCAAATGCAGTTCGGAAGAAGAAGGACTCCTCGATAGTCGTTGGATGCAGGCTCGTCAAAGAAGGGGAGGCGCAAGGCTTCTTTTCCGCTGGTTCGACCGGCGCCTGCCTTGCCGCTGGCACACTTGTCATCGGTCGAATCAAAGGTGTTTCGCGTCCTGCTCTTGCAACGCTTGTTCCTTCTCCGAAGAAACCGGTCATCCTCTGCGATGTTGGCGCCAATGCTGATTGCAAGCCGGAATTCCTCGTTCAGTTCGCTCAGATGGCTTCAACATACGCCAAGGTTGTCCTTGGAATCGATAATCCGCGCGTGGGCCTTCTCAACATCGGCGAAGAGGAAGAGAAAGGCTCCCAATTCGCCCAATCTGCTCATCAACTTCTGAAGAGCTCCCTTGACAACTTCGACGGCAATGCCGAGGGTCGGGATGTTTTGGACGGGCCGTTCGATGTGATCGTTTGCGATGGCTTCACCGGGAATGTTTGCCTCAAGACGATTGAAGGAACCGCAAAAACGCTTTTCTCGGAGCTGAAGGGCATCATGATGGCTTCGGTGAAGTCAAAGATTGGCGCCCTTTTGATAAAAGGTGAGCTCAAGAAGCTCGTCAGCTCAATCGACCCCGATGCCGCAGGTGGCGCTCCTCTCTTGGGCGTTAAAGGCGCTTGCATCGTTGGTCATGGATCGTCAAATGCACGCGCAATCAAGAACGGCGTCCTCGCTGCTGCCGAATATGTGAGAAGCGGTGTTAGTGAATTAATAGCGCAAACCGTTTAAACGAGTCTTATCATCAACATTCATAGACTAAAATGCCAAGGCGGGGAATTAATCCCCGCCTTGGCATTTGGCAAGCCGAATAGCATGGTCCAAGCGCAACAGGAATTGCCCTTCGACCACGTTGATTCGACGCACATGACAATTTGAAGGGCGTCAGACTTGAACGAAGAACAACGTGAGAAATACAACAAGGCTCAATCCATCATTGAGCACGAATTCAACAACGAACAACTTCTCCTATCAGCGATAACCCATCCATCTGCAGCCGAAGGAAAGTCTGTGCGCTATTCATACGAGCGCCTCGAGTTCCTCGGTGACAGCATCTTGGGTGCCATCGTCGCTGCGAAGGCCTTCGAGAGGTTCCACGATCTCGACGAGGGTGGCCTCACCCGGATCAAAGTGGCGCTCGTATCAGGCTCGAGCCTTGCCGATGTTGCACAAGCGCTCGGCTTTGCAGACGTCATCGTGTTCGGGTCGTCTGAAACGGGCACAGGGAAACGAGGGCTACATTCTGCGCTCGAGAACGTTTACGAGGCTATTGTCGCAGCGCTGTATCTTGATGGGGGAATCGACGCAGCGGAATCTTTCGTTGAGCGCACGCTCATGGGGCGCATGTCGCTCGACTTGGCTAGAGAGCCCGAGAATCCGAAGAGCGCATTGCAGGAAAAGCTTCAGGAGGACGGCATCACGCCAACGTACAAGCTCGTTGAAACTCAAGGCCCGCCGCACGACAGGACGTTCGTTGCCCAGGTATTCGCTGGCGACCAGGGTTTGGCGCAAGGTACAGGCCGCACAAAGAAGGAAGCGGAAAGCCAAGCTGCAAAGAGTACGCTGGCACGTCTCGGTGAGTTCTTCGGTCTTGGTTTGACCGAAGACGAGAGAGCGGAGAAGGCCGCAGCTGCAGCACAGGCAAAGGCCGAAAAAGCAGCCGCGAAAGCTGCGGAGCGTGAGCGCAAGAAGGCTGCTCGCGCAAAGCAAAAGAGCATGGACGACGAAGAGGCTTAACTGCATGTACCTCAAATCGCTAGTATTAAAAGGGTTCAAATCGTTTGCAGACCGCAGCGTTCTCACGGTCGAGCCGGGCATTACCGCAATCGTAGGCCCGAATGGCTCGGGTAAATCGAATATCTCCGATGCAGTGCTCTGGGTTCTCGGAGAACGAAGTGCGAAGAATCTCCGCGGCCAGGCAATGGAAGACATCATTTTTTCTGGCTCAGCTGCAAGAAAAGCCGTTTCAGTTGCCGAAGTCGAGCTTGTTCTCGACAATTCGGACGGCACTGTGCCCGTTG
>CACZAR010000178.1 GCA_902779135.1 uncultured Coriobacteriaceae bacterium
GACAACACGTTTTTGACCTGTTATTACCAACGTCCACTCGAACTCGGCGCCGACTTGGTGGTCTACAGCGGTACGAAGTACCTCTGCGGCCACAACGACGTCGTATGCGGATTCGTCGTGATCCGCGATGAAACTCTGCTCGAACGCGTCTTCATGGACTATCTGAGCGAAGGCGATGCACTCGGACCGTTCGAGGCATGGCTGATGCTGCGTTCGCTCAAGACGATGCCGTTGCGCCTCGATGCGCAGCAAGAACGCGCGCAGTCGATTACCTCGTACCTCAAAAGCCACCCGCACGTATGCCAGGTGTACTATGTCGGCGACCCTGACCATCCGCACTACGACCTCAGCTGCAGGCAACCGTCGGGCTTCGGAGCGATGATCAGCTTCACCACGGACACGCGCGAACGCGCTGAGCAGGTGCTCGAACGCGTGCGCATCATCACGTTCGCAGAAAGCCTGGGCGGCGTCGAAAGCCTCATCACCTACCCCATGGTGCAAACACATGGTTCAGTGCCACTTGAGATACGCGAGAAACTCGGAATCACCGAAACGCTGTTGAGGTTGTCGGTGGGTGTCGAGGATGTCGACGACCTGATCGCCGACCTCGAGCAAGCGTTGGCGTAACGCATAGTAAATCACCAACCGTTTGTCTTTCAGAGGCAGAGTATGTTTCAATGCTGGATGGAACAATCTGCCCCTGCTTTCATGAGGAGCAAACATGACGTATGACTTCGACATACCTACCGAACGACATGGAACCGATTGCCTGAAATTCGACAGGGCTGAAAAACGCGGCCGCTCTGCTGACCTGCTCTCGCTCTGGGTCGCCGACATGGACTTCCCCACCGCACCGGAAATCGTGGACGCAATCATTGAGCGCACGAAGCATGGCATATTCGGCTACACCGAGCCGGGAGCCGAGTACTTCGCCGCACTCGATAACTGGCTTGCCCAGCGCTATGGATGGCATGTCACGGAAGACGAGGTCATCGTGGCTCCCGGCGTCGTGTACGCACTTGCGATGGCTGTTCGTGCATTCACCGAACCTGGTGATGCCGTCATCATCCAGCAGCCCGTCTATTACCCGTTCTCGTTCGTCGTCACGGAGAACGAACGCACCCTCGTCAACGCACAACTTGCTTACGACGGAAAGCGTTATCACATCGATTTCGAAGAACTCGAAAGGCTGATCGAGGAGTCGAACGCAAAACTCTTCATCCTCTGCAATCCGCACAACCCCGTCGGTCGCGCTTGGGCTGTCGGCGAGCTGGAGCAGCTTGGCAAAATCTGCCTGCGCCACGGCGTCGTGGTTGTAAGCGACGAGATTCACATGGACTTTGCGCGTCCAGGAATCGAACACGTACCCTTTGCGACGCTCAACGAGCAGTTCGCACAGAACTGCGTGGCCTGCACGAGCGCCTCGAAAACGTTCAACCTAGCCGGCCTACAGGTTGCGAACATCGTTATTCCCAACAAGGACCTGCGCCGCGCGTTTCGCGACGAGGTGATTTCTTCGGGCTATAGCCAACCCAACACGCTCGGCATGGTCGCCACACAGGCGGCCTACGAGCACGGCGGCTCCTGGCTCGACCAGTTGAAGGACTATCTTGAGGGAAACTGGCAGCTGCTAGGGGAAATGCTCGAAGACCGCACGCCCGAATTGCAACTCATCGAAGCGGAGAGCACCTACCTCGCCTGGATCGATTGCCGCGCGCTCGGTCTCGACGCCTGGCAGCTGGAGCGTTTCATCGAAGACGAAGCGAAGCTTTGGCTCGATTGCGGCCACATATTCGGTGCAGGGGGCGATGGCTTCATCCGCATCAACATCGCCACGCAACGTTCGTACCTCGAACGGGCAATCGACCAACTTGCATCCGCCGTCGAAAAACGGCGCACGAACCTATAGGGAGACACCATGCTTGACGAGAACTGCCCCATCGAGGAAGTTCGCGAATTGTTCGGCAACGACCGCTTCGCAACCGAAGCATGCGGATGCCGCGTGCTGGAAGCTTCGCGCGGCCATGCTGTTTGCGCATTCGACATCGCACCGATTCACTTGAACGCCATGGGAAACGTCATGGGAGGCGCCATCTTCACGCTCGCCGACTTTGCGCTGGCCATCGCATGCAACATCGGGGAAGATCCCACGGTCGCGGTGAACAACACAATCGAATACCTGAACAGCACGAAAGGAAGCATGCTCATCGCCACGTGCGACGCTGATAAAAGCGGCCGCAACCTCGGGTTCTATACCGTCGAAGTGAAAGACGACCTAGACACTCCTGTCGCCAAGATGACCGCTACCTGCTTCAGGCGAAATTAACAGATTCGGTGAGAGATTCACGCAGCAAGTCGATTCGGTCTTTCGTCATGCTGAGCGTATCGCCCATAAAGGCATCCCAGCTTCCATACTCGGCATCAATCGCATCGTAGAATGCTGCGATGTTCTCCGGAAGCGCTCGGTGACCCACAACGAGTTCATGCGCCCTTTGCTCGTCACCGTCCGAAAGACGAAGGAAACGCGCGAACATCTCGTCGTAGCGCGCATCGCGCGATACATTGGTGTACAGGTAATCGTCAAGAACGTCCTCGCGGGTTGCGCCCAGCGCCTCGAGCACGAGAAGCGACATGATTCCCGCGCGATCTTTGCCACCACTGCAATGAATAT
>CACZAR010000179.1 GCA_902779135.1 uncultured Coriobacteriaceae bacterium
GCATCGGTAATGGCCTGGGCCGCTCGCATCCTCGCAATTTCACCCGCATCTTTTACGGCGCGCAAGCCAACGACGACGTCCTTTGTGGGAACCAGGCAGTCGGTGCCGAACTCCTCCGCCATCTTGATGAACTCGTCATAGGTGATGGTGTCCTCGATGCCGATGAGGCCATTGAATGGAATCGCCCCGCTCGCCAGCGCATCAGCAGCGAAACGGGCGTGCGATTTGCGCGTGCCGCTCACGACGATGTCGCTCGAAATAGCGTTCGCAACCGTGCGCAGTGCATTCGTATAGCGGGAGTCGGTATGGAGCATGGTGCCATCGGATTTGACAAGCAACGCATGGGCACGCTCTTCGTCGAAAACGCCATCGAAAGCAGTCAACCAAGCGATGTTCGATGTATCGCGAACCATGAATGCGTCGAGACCCATCTGAGCACACGCTTCTTGCAAAACGTTCTGACGCTCAAACGAGACAAGACCTGCAGACTGTTCGTCGAAATCTTCTTGTTCCTCAATAGAAGAATCGAGGGTGTCCTCGGGTTCAACAACTGCCAAAGCGTCGGCATCAGGCTCGAGGTCAAGCTGATCCGCAGATGCGGGAGCGGCTTCCTGTTCGACTGCGGGCGCCATTTCCTCTTCGGGCTCGTCCACATCATCGGGAATGCCGACGATAATGCTCTGCCCTGATGGATAGCGCTCCTCATAGCCTTCGCCCAATCGCGCAAGCAGCTCATGCTCACGGAACACGTCTATGGCACGACAATAGCCATCGAACCCCAAACCCATCACCCGCGCCACACATGCAGGAGCTATGACCGACGTGCGGCGGAACTCCTCGCGCTCGGCGATGTTCGAAATGTGCACTTCGACAACCGGCACATCTATCGACGCAACAGCATCGCGCAACGCATACGAGTAATGGGCATGCGCGCCGGGATTGTAGACAATGCCCGCATAGACCTCACGCGCACCTTGAATGGCATCGATGATCTCGCCCTCGCTGTTGGATTGCATGAAATCGGCCTCGATCCCATGGCGGCTCGCGTAGTCAGCGACTTTTGCCTCGAGTGCATCGAGCGTCTCGTCACCGTAAACTTCCGGTTCGCGCACGCCCAACATGTCAAGGTTTGGACCATTGATAACGAGAATCTTCGGCATTGCCATAGAGGCTCCTTGCAACGATTGATTTTCGACAGGAAGATTGTAGCAGCTTACGAGCTATCTTGAAGAGGCCGCAGCCTTTTGGCTATCCGCCCAATGCAGCCAACACGAGATCGTCGGAGAGGGTTTCCACACGCCAACTTGCTATGTCATCGACCAGAACGAAACGCAGCTCCCCTGAACGCACCTTCTTGTCATGCTTCATTGCCGCCAGCAGCTCCTCCGGAGACAGCCCATGATTGAGCGACTCCAAACCAAGCGCATCGAGCAACTCAGCTTGCGCTTCCGCGAACGCCTCGACAGCGCCTCGCCCCGCTTCAGGTGCAACCGATTGAGCTAACCGCGCTGCGAAGCGCATGCCCTCCGCTACGCAGGCGCCATGCGAGAACGTACCGAAACTTGCGCACGATTCGATAGCATGACCAAGCGTATGCCCATAGTTCAGACACTCGCGCACGCCTTCGCTTTCGGTTTTGTCCCGCGCGACCACGTCAGCCTTGAAGACGACGCAGCGAGCGATAGCCTCTTGGGTGGTTTCGGAATCGCGATTGGCTAGTTCGTGCGCGTGATTGGTAAGCCAGAAAAAGAAATCATCGGAATCGATGACCGCTGACTTTGCCACCTCTCCGCACCCGCAACGCCATTCACGATCTGGCAACGTTGCCAACGTATCGGTATCGGCGCAAACGAAGCTCGGCTGCCAAAAAGCGCCGACAAGGTTTTTCCCTTCTGGCAAGTTGACGGCGGTTTTTCCACCGACAGATGAATCAACCATTGCAAGCAACGTTGTGGGAACTTGCACAACAGGGACACCGCGCATGTACGACGCAGCCACGTAGCCAGCCAAGTCGCCGACCACACCGCCGCCGAGCGCAACGACCACACAATCGCGCCCCATGCCCAGCTGCGCCATGGCAGACCAGATTTCACCTGCTATCTCGAGGGATTTCGAGTTTTCACCTGCAGGAACAACGATGTCTGCTGCCTTGAAACCCGCCTGGCTCAAGGAAGCTTTAACCTGAGCCAGATAGAGAGGCCCGACATCGCTGTCGGTAATGACCAGCACATCACGAATGGTGGAAAAGCGTTCGATCTCGCGAAGATTACACCCAAGCGCAGCGATGATTCCCGAGCCGATTCGCACCGAATAATCATGCTCTCCGGGCAAGCTGACAATTACTTTTGTTGCCATGGTGTAATCCCTCTTTCCTGCTCGGCGCAATTTCCAACAGATGCTTTATCGGCTGTTGCGAACCAAAATGCCGTTTTCCTTCAGCCGGGCGAAAGCTTCCCGCGCAATCGAGCCCGTACCCCGCCCCGCTGTGTCAATTGTCAGATCAGCCACTTCCTCGTAAAGCGGCATCCGAGCTTCGATTACTTGGCGAGCTTGATCGAGATCCCCGAACAAGGGGCGCGTCGAAATGTCGGATATGCGCGATGCGGCTTCGTC
>CACZAR010000180.1 GCA_902779135.1 uncultured Coriobacteriaceae bacterium
CATTGCCCCTCGCTATCAACATGGGTTGTTCGGCTACGAGGAGGGGTACCTATGAGCTCTAAAGACATCGTGGCCAACGAGGGTAAGATCGCTTTTGATTCGTTCAAAAAATTGAAATTGCCACTTGATCGCGATCAGATAAGAACGCTAAAAGTCGGCGATTACTGCCTGCTTACAGGTGCAATGTACACGTTGCGTGATGCAGGACATATGAGATTGCTCGAAGAGCTCGATGCGCAAGGTTGCGATACGCTGCCATATTCTCTCGATGGCCAAACAATCTTTTACGCTGGTCCGACGCCGTCTTCCGCAGGGCGGCCTTTCGGCGCGATCGGTCCCACCACAGCGTCGCGCATGGACTTTGCAGCACCGCGTTTACACGACGCAGGCATAGCAGCAACTGTGGGAAAGGGAACGCGTTCGCAGGCTGTCAAGGACGCGTGCGTCCGCAATGGCGCCGTCTATTTCGTGACAGTTGGTGGAGCAGCTGCTTATCTTGCGAAGTGCATCACGTCTGAAGAAGTGCTGGCGTATGATGATTTAGGCACCGAGGCGCTCAGGCGCATCGAGGTGGTCGATTTTCCCGTGTTCGTTGGGATTGATGTTCAAGGTTCCGACATCTATGAAACGAGACAGCGATGACCGCTAACAGAGGCGTGTTCATAACATTCGAAGGCGGCGACGGAGCCGGCAAGTCGACGCATCTCCAGTTCGTTGCAGATGCGTTGAGGATGCATGGCGAAGAAGTTGTCTGCTTGCGTGAGCCCGGTGGCACCATCATCGGTGAGCAGTTGCGGGCGACAGTTCTCGACCCTGGCAACTATGTCATGTCGAGCGAATGCGAGCTGTTGATTTACGAAGCAGCGCGCGCTCAATTGGTCAATCAGGTCATTGAGCCAGCGCTCGATCGAGGCGCGACGGTGCTGTGCGATCGATTCACCGATTCGACGATTGCCTACCAGGCATATGGGCGAGGTCTCGACATCGAATTCGTGAAGCAGGCGAGCGCCTTTGCCTGCAGAGGGCTTGAACCTGATCGCACGATACTCATGCTCACGGGTGGCGATGCCGAATTCGGTCTCGACCGTGCCACGCGCCATAAGCATGCTGACCGGCTGGAAATGGCAGGTACCGATAACTTGCGCAACAGAATCCTGAGCGTATCAGGGTAGTTGTATCCGATGATACGAAAGCGGCAACAGCGCGAAAGGTATTCGCAGAATTGTCCGACTTGTTCGAGTGGATGGCAGATGAGAAGGTTTGCGGAGACGCTTTGTTCGAGCTGCTTGTCATGAAGAGAGAGACGATGGGACGCGGTTAAACCATGGCCGATGTGTTCTCACAGATTTTCGGACAACCGAGAGTGCGCGAGTTCTTGCGCGCTTCGGTTGCATCTGACCGCGTCACGCACGCGTATTTGTTCACGGGCCCAGCTGGATCAAACAAAACGCAAGCTGCCTACGCTCTCGCTTCCGCGCTTATATGCAAGGACAATGGATGCGGTGCATGCGATGAATGCTCGAAGATTGCACGTCGGAAACATCCCGACGTCCGATACTACGCGCCTGAAGGCGCTGGGGGTTATCTCGTCGAGCAAATCAGGGAAATCGTTTCAGACACATCTCTTGCGCCAATCCAAGCAACCCGAAAGGTTTACATCCTCGATCGCGTCGACCTTCTCGGCACGTCTGCGGCAAATGCGTTCCTCAAGACACTCGAAGAACCGCCTGACGATGTCGTGATCATTCTGCTCGGGCGGACGCGCGAGAGCGTCTTGCCGACCATCGTGTCTCGCTGTTCTGTAGTGCCGTTCAGACATATCCCTGCAACGGAAGCAGCCGATATCCTCGCGCAACGCACGGGAGCGTCTTTCGAGCAAGCGCGTATCGCCATCGAGGCATGCGGTGGCTCCATCACACGTGGAATCGAGTTCATGAAATCAAATGAGCGTCTTTCGTTCAGGCGCCAAGTCCTCGATACACTTGCGCGTCTTGACACGAGCGACTCCTGGGATCTTGTTTCAGCGGCGAGCGATCTGGTCGTTGCGGCGAAGGCTCCTTTGGACAGCGTGCGCGCCGCTCATGAAGCAGAATTGGCCGAGAATGCCGATTTCCTCGCCAAATCAGCAATACGCCAGATCGAAGCGCGCAACAAGCGTGAGCTCACAGCGCGGAGTCTCGAGTCGTTTCGGCAGATAACTGCTATTACGGCTTCGTATCTGAGGGATGTACTCGCGGTGTGTGCTCAAGCTCCCGAGCTCGTCATAAACGTCGATATTCGAGATGTAATCGAAGCAACTGCGGCGAGGACCGATGAAGCGCACGTCGCTCGCGCCCTTGAGGCGGTTAACGCATGCGACATGTCAATTTCATATAATGTATCACCTGAAACGTGCTTAGACGCGTTGTTGTTCGAGATTGGAGAGGCTCTGTATGGTACGCATAGCCCCCGTTAGGCTATCTTTCAACCCAAGAACACTCTGGTTCGATGCCGGGGATCTTGATTTGCATATAAACGACCGAGTTGTCGTGATGACGGCTCGAGGCGATGAGTTCGGCACGGTTGCGAATTCGCTCTTCGACATGGAACCGGGCGACGAGGAAAAGCTGAAATCGCCTCTGAAGCCCGTCAAGCGGTTGGCAACTGATGATGACTGCGCGCGCAACGAAGAGCTCCTCGATTTGGGAGTTCAGGCATTGCCGATCTTCAAGCAAATTGCTGCCGAGACTATTCCTGACATGCATCCTATTGCCGTCGAGTATTTGTTCGGCGGTGACAAGGCAGTGTTTTATTTTGAGGCCGAAGAGCGCGTCGATTTCCGCGATCTCGTTAAGAAGCTTGCGTCTGAGCTTCATGTGCGTGTTGATATGAAGCAAATCGGCGTACGTGATGAGGCGAGGCTTGTCGGCGGAATGGGCCATTGCGGTCAAGAGCTGTGCTGCAGGCGCTTGGGTGGAGGTTTTGACCCCGTCTCTATTCGCATGGCGAAAGAGCAGGATCTCTCATTGAACCCTCAGAAGATTTCTGGTCTCTGCGGTCGGTTGATGTGCTGTCTTCGTTATGAGTACGAAGCATACAAGGACTTCCATGGACGTGCCCCAAAGAAGAACGCACGAGTCCAAACGCCTGACGGTGAAGGAAAAGTCGTTGATATGAACGTCCCGCGTGAAATCATCACGATTCGCGTTGAGGATGAAAAGCCCGTAAAAGTTCCCCTTGCAGATTTCGACGAGCCAGAAGAAGGCGCCCGTCCTAATGAAGTCGGGGAAGACGCATGGGCCCGAGCGCACGAACCGGCAGTTCTGGGTGTTGAAAGCGCGTTGAATCTGTTCACGAATGAGCTGTCAGGCGACGACAAGCTTGCCGAGCCCGGAAGCGTGAAGAGGATTCGGGACGATCAAGATACGCAGAAGCCGTCAAAATCGCGTAGACGCTCAGCTTCTAAGAAGAAATCCGAAGTCGAAGAGGAAACAACCAAAGCGACTCCGAGGAAACCTCGGAGGCGTCGATCAACGACAGTTTCCTCTGATGGTACAAGCCAGGTTACCGAGACAGCGCAAGATGAGCCGAAACACGAGGAAAACGAGCGTCGTTCT
>CACZAR010000181.1 GCA_902779135.1 uncultured Coriobacteriaceae bacterium
GCCGTGCCGATGAAGTACGTCGCCGAGATGTAGGTGGACACGTTGATGCGCAGCTTCTGCGTGCGGCCGAGCTCGGGGATGAGCGCGTTGTACGGCGTGCAGTAGCAGGTCATGCACAGGTAGAACAGAAGCATCATGACGGCCAGGAACACGGCGTTGATCGGGCTTTCCCCGTTAATGGGCGACACGAACACGAGCACGGTCACGACGCCGAACGGGATGGCTGCATACCGCAGGAACGGGATGCGGCGGCCAAGCCTGTGCTTGCAGCGGTCGGAAAGCGATGCGATCCACGGGTCGGTGACGGCGTCGAACAGACGGCCGAGAGCCGTGATGCCGCCGATGATCGTGAGCATCCCGAAAAATACCGCCGACTGCGCGATGAAAATCGTGTGGCCCTGGCTCAAAAGCGAGTCCTCGGGCATGTAGTAGTAGACGAGGCAGTTCGAGATGACGCCGGCGAGCGCAGCCCATCCGAGCTGGCCGATGGCGAACATCCAAAGAATCTTGTTGCTCGCGAGCTTCTTTTCCATTAATGGCCCTTTCACTTGCTTTACGAACAGGAAAAGTATAGCAGTCATCGCATGCAAAAAACTGGCAGTGGGAAGCTGAAACGACCGAATAGTGAAAGGTGTAGAACCGAAAAGGGAAATCCCTTTCCGATGCATATTTGTACCTGGTTGAATTATGCGCCAAGCGCATAATTCAACCAGGTACAAATATGCATTTTGGTTAACGGAAATCGACCAGGAAAGCGCGGTGAATCTTGGGCGTTCGCGAGAAGTCGTGAGCGATTGTTTCGGCGGTGATCTCGCGGGCATTCAGAGCGAGTTTTGCCAAAGTTTCGTCGGGCAGCTTGAACCTCCGGTCGCGGCAGGTGAGCAACAGTGCTCCTTCAGGCGCGAGAATTCGCGCAACGCGCTCGAGCACGAGCGCGCACAGTGCGGTTTCGTCGTTGTCCTTGGATTTCGGGAAAGCGGAGAGATCGCAGAACACCGTATCGAACGTGTGCCCCGATTTCGCCTGAGCTGCCAGCCACTCGAACGCATCTTCCTGCACGAAGGCATGCTCGCGCCCGTCGAAACCGTTTGCGCGTACGGTGCGCTCCGCTTGCTCGAGGAAGACCTTCGACGAGTCGACCGTCACGGTGCTCGTCGCACCGCCCGCTGCTGCGTACGTGGTGGGAGCGCCCGCATGCGCCAGCAGGCACGCGAAGCGCTTGCCCGCCGCATCGGCACGCAGCAATTCGCGAACGGGACGCATGTCCAGCGGCAACCCGCATTCGCCTTGCGACCCCAAGTCGACCTCGAACGCGAACTCGGCCTCGCGCACATCCGTCCAGCAAGCGTCAGGTGCAGGTTCGCCTTTCTTGTGGAACGCGCGCTTGAAGAACACCTGGTCGTGAGCGATATCGAGCACGGCGGGGATGATGGCGAGCCCATCGAAGAAACGGCGGTCGGCCCGCTCGGGGTCGACGCCCGAGCCTGCACGGTGCTCTTCCACGCGAACGAGCGCGGCATCGTCATCGACCCTGCGGAACAGGTCGACCGAGAATGCGTAGTCGGGCAGGTCGGCATCGTAGATTCGGTAGCTGTGCACGCCGGCCTTGCGGGCCCATTTGGCACGTTCCTTGGCAGCTTTGCGCAAGCGGGCGGCGAATTGCTCGCTCGCACGCTCAGCCACGGCCACCTTGCGGTCCGCCCCCGCAAGCGATGTGACGGCAATCTCAGTTGGCGCATCATCCAGAGCGTAGATGCGCAGGCTCGTGCTCAACGGGCCGTTGTAGCACGCAATGGTTTCGCGCGGCACGCGCCCCAGACCAGTGTCGATGCCTGCATCAGGCGAAATGGTCGCAAGCTTCCAGCTGCCCTCCAGCGCGTCGACGGCCGCGCCCAGCGCTTCGTAAACGCCTGCCAGGCTTTCGCCCGAACCCAGGCGGTAGCCATAAGGCGGGTTGCACGCCACGAGCCCGCCGCGCAGCCTGCGCCCACGCCTCATGTGCTTGCCCAGGTTGGCGGCATCGTCGACATACAGCTCGATCAAATCCCCAACGCCCGCACGTTCTGCATTCGCACGCGCAATCTCGATGGCCTCTGCGTTCACATCGCCGCCGAGGATCCGCATGCCCAACTCATCTGCGGGAATGCGCGCCGCCTGGGCTTCTGCCACAAGCGAATCCCAAAGCGCCGGGTCGTGCTGCAAGTACGATTCGAACCCCCAGCGATCGCGCAAAAGGCCCGGAGCCGTATTGGTCGCGATGAGCGCTGCCTCGATCGGCAAGGTGCCGCTGCCGCACATGGGATCGGCAAACCCCATACCGTCGGGGTTCACCTCTCCCCAACCCGCCGCCAAAAGGATGCCGGCGGCCAGCGTCTCCTTGAGCGGCGCTTCGGTTTGCACGCCGGGCTCGCGGTAGCCGCGCTTGTGGAGCACGGGGCCCGATAGGTTCAGATAGACAGTCGCACGGTCGCGGTAGATGGCGATGTCGATGGGAAAATCGGGGTCGGCACCGTCGACGTTAGGGCGCTCTCCGCGCTCGGCGGCAAGCCTGTCGCAGACGGCATCCTTGACTTTGACGGCGG
>CACZAR010000182.1:0-2548 GCA_902779135.1 uncultured Coriobacteriaceae bacterium
TCGGCGGGCAGCTAGCTGGGCTTATTTCTTTCGTTTCAAGAAAAACCAGTCCAACACTATCGCTCGCCATTTTCATTGGGAATGTTCCGAAGCGGCAACGAAATGGGGCACACCATGGGCTACAGCGCGCTATCCGAGATGAAGAACAAGAACCGCACCGACTACGGCATCGAGGACGCCCCTCACATTCCCGAGCTTCCTCAAGCCGCACGCAACTTCGGCCGCGAAGCGCTCGCGTTCGTGCGCGACGATTGCATCGACCTGAACTTCGACACGACCGACACGCGCCGCATCGCGCTCGAGGACTCGGACGGTCGCAGCGCCAGCCCAGGCGCCATCCCCTACAACATGGAACGCGACCTCGACCGGCTGAGCTTCGAGACGGCCATCGGGCGGTTCCTCAAAAGCGGCTCGCGCGAGGACGCGTTCGACATCTACTACTGCTACTGCGAGATCTTCAAGCCGTTCGGCTCGGGTTACGACACGACTGGCCTGCTGCTCGAGATGCTCTCCGAGCACGAGACGAACGCGAGCTCGCTGCTCATGAAGCATCGCGACCACTACTCGCACAGCGTCTACGTGTTCCTCATCGGTTTGGCCATGTACCGCAACCACGCCGGCATTCGCGCAGCGTACAACGAAAAGTACGGCCTGGCGGAAGGTCCTCAAGCCGCGTGCCACTTCCTCGGGTTCTGGGGGCTCACGTCCCTGTTCCACGACATCGGCTACCCGTTCGAGATCGCGCACCAGCAGATGAAGGCCTACGTGTGCAAGCTGTTCGCCGACAACGACGACGAGCATGGTTTCGCACCCCACGTGTCGTACCGCCGCATGGAAGAGTTCGTGCGCTCCGAACTGGGCGATTTGAACGAGCTGTACGCCCGCGCCATCACCGAGCGCCTGGCAGAGCGCTACCTCGCCCGCACCGACTTCAGCGCTGACGAGCTGCGTGAAACGCTGATGGCCACATTGCGCGATCGCGCTGTCCATGCGAACCCCGCAGGCAAGGATTACCTGTTCATGGACCATGCGTACTTCAGCGGCCTCATCTTGGCGAAGGCGTATCTCAGCAGGCATCCCGAGCTCGAATCATACGAGCAGTTGCCCGAGGCGCTGCTCGATGGCCTCTGCGCGATCATCCTACACAACAGCCTGTTCAAGTTCACGATACGCGGTCTTCTGAACACCCGTGAACCGCTGCGTCTTGACGACGAGCAACCGCTGGCCTACATCCTGATGCTTTGCGACGAGCTGCAGTGTTGGGACCGGGCAGCGTATGGCGAGGGATGCCGCAGCGGTGTCTTCCCATTCGATTTCGACATCGAGTTCGCCGACGGCGGCATGCAATGGACGTACTACTTCGACAGCACGATTGCTGGACGTGTAAAGAACGCCCCAGCGTACTGCGCCGTGCTGTCAGATGGCTACACGAAGAAATCGGGGGCCGTGCGCACGGGGCGCAGCAAGTTCGTCGACGACATCGACGAGATCGTGAGCCTCTCCGACGTGGCGCCCGCATTCGAGCCCGACGTCACCAAACCCGACTCGAGCGGCCTCATCTCCGCCGTCCTCGAGGAGAAGCAGAAGAGGACGGGCCTGTATCTGTCGGACAGCAACTACCTGAACCTGTACGATTTCGCGCTCGCCCTGAACGGCCGCTACTGCGGCGTAAGCACGCAAGACGAGATGACGCGCGCCTTCGAAGAGGGCTTGTCGCTCGAGTACAAGCTGTCGAACATCGCGCAGGCCAAAGGGTTCTCCTCCCAGCTCGAAAGCATCGGCTGCTTCTACACCGACCGACCCGTCGAGTACGAGCAACTCCACTCGTTCACGGATGACGAGCTTGCGATCATATCGGAAAGCGAGCACGACCGTTGGTGCGCCGAGAAGCTCGGCATGGGATGGCGCTTCGGCGACGCCCACGTGGGAAAGCTCGACGGTCGCAACGACAACGTCATGCGCGAGCGCACGCGCCTGCACCACGACCTCATCCCGTTCGAGGACCTTCCCCATGCCGAAGTCCTGAAGGACTCCGAGCCCATGCTCAAGATGCTCGAGCTCATCCGCGAGTTCGAGGGCCTGTCGATTTACCGGATGTAGGAAAATGAGTCATTGGGACTGTCCCAATGACTCAAATCTAAGCGCGGAATGGCACAACGCTCCCTGGGAACACTGTGCCACATCCCTAAAAACTTGACGGGCTGGAGGAGCAACCCCCCAGCCCGCTTTCATTGCATTTCAAACGCGCAATTCGCTTACACGTCGCTGTGCATGCGGCCAATCTCTTCGAGCGTGAAGATGGGGCCGTCAAGGCAGATGAAATGGCCGCCCATGTTGCAACGACCGCACTTGCCCACGCCGCATTTCATGCGCATCTCAAGCGTCGTGATGATGTGACCCTCGTCGAAGCCCGCGTTCACGAGCGACTCGCGGCACGTGCGCGACAGCGACGGGCCACCGCAAATAACGGCGACGCGGTTGCCGTCCTCGGGCCCGAGGTCGAGCGTCTCGAGGAACGGCGCCGTGTAGGCGACCGCACCGTCCCAAC
>CACZAR010000182.1:2572-4512 GCA_902779135.1 uncultured Coriobacteriaceae bacterium
CAGATGTCGAACAGCTGCTCCTTGAACACGAGGTCATCGTATTTCGAACCCGAATACACGAGATCGATGCGCCCGTAATCCTCGCGGTGCTCGAGACAGTACAGCAAGAACGAACGCACGGGAGGCAGGCCGATGCCGCCCGAGATGAACAGCATGTCCTTGCCCTTGCAAGCCTCGGTCGGCCACCAGTTGCCGTACGGCCCGCGCAGCGATACCTCGTCGCCCACCGACAGGCTGTGCAGCTGCTCGGTGACCATACCGACCTTCTTGACGGTGAACTGCACCCACTCGTCGCTTTGCGCCGACACGACGAACATACACTCGCCGTACGCGAGCAGGCCGAACATGCCGAGCTGGCCGGGCTCGCAGTCGAACGGCTTCTTGCCGTCGAGCGTTTGCAGCCTGAACGACTTCACATCGGGCGTCTCCTCGGTGATCTCGACCACGCGGCACACCTGCGGCACGAGGGGACGCTCGCCCTTCGCGCAGCCATGGGAAATCTCGATACTAGGCATTTGTGGCTCCAATCTCGTCGATCAACCGCGTGATGTCGAGCGCGACCGGGCACTTCTCGACGCATCGGCCGCAGCCGACGCACAGCGACATGCCGTAACGGCGCTCGAAGAAGTTCAGCTTGTGCATGAAGCGGTTGCGCACGCGCTCGAGCTTCTCGGGACGCGGGTTGTGACCGCCTGCCATGGCCGTGTACTCCGAGAACATGCAGCTGTCCCAGCAGCGGAAGCGCACGCCGTCCTTGCGACGGTTCTCTTGGCTGATGTCGAAGCAATGGCACGTCGGGCACACATAGGTGCAGGTGCCGCAGTTCAGGCATTTGATGGACAAGTTTTCCCAGATGGGATGGTCGTACATGCCCTCGAGCTTGTCGACGACCCCGTCCATGCTCACCTTGAGCGATTGGTCGCATGCGACGGGCTGCGCCTCGCCCTGCTCGAGATAGGACTCCCAGCGGGCCACCTCGGCCTCACCCTTTTCGGTCTGCGCGATGACGTTGAATGCGTCGCCGCAATCCTGGAGCATGATGTCGGCGTTCGGCGCGAGCTGCGGGTCGATGCCCATCGACTCGCAGAAGCAGGTCTCGGCCGCCTGCGCGCAGCCGATGCTCACGCACAACAGCTTCTCACGCGCGTTGGCGTAGAACTCGTCGACGAAGCCTTTGGTGAGGAACACCTCGTCAAGGCACACGATCGAGCGCATATCGCACGGGCGGATGCCGAACACGACCTGCTCGCACGACTCGTCGTACTCGTAGATGTGGTAGCTGCCGTTGGCGTCGACGTCGTAGTGGTACATCTTCTGTGTCTGCGGGAACAGCAGGTCCTTCGGCGGCATGGTCGTGTTCACCAGGTCGAAGGCGGGCTCGACCCCCTCGCCGTAGCGCGCGAACTTCGCCACGCCGTCCACCACGGCCGGCACGAACACGTCGCGGCCGTTCGCCATGCTCTCGAGAAGGGGCGCCAGGTTTTGCTTTGCAAGAATCATCTGATGCCTCCTTACATGAATTCTTCGCGGTCGTTCAGGTCGTACGCAATCAGCGGCTCAACCGAATCGTCAATCGACAGGGACGACTCGAACTCGCCAAACAGATTGTTCAAATCCTGGATGACCTTGCGGTTCAACTTCATGAGCGGCAAATCCATGGGGCAAACGCGCTCGCATTCGCCGCATTCGATGCAACGGTCGCCGATGTGCATGACGCGCGTCAAGCCGTAGAAGCGGTTCTCGGCAACGTTGTTCTGCTTGCCCACCCAGTTCTCGCGACGCTGGTCGACGAAGCACTCGCGGCATGTGCAGCACGGGCACACGTCGCGGCATGCATAGCAGCGGATGCACTTGGCGTAGACGCTCTCGAAATAGCGCGAGCGCTCGGGCTGAGCCATCGCCTCGATCTCGGCGACTTCCGCAAAGCGCCCCTCGTGGAT
>CACZAR010000183.1 GCA_902779135.1 uncultured Coriobacteriaceae bacterium
AAGAGGGCGATTACGAGAGCACCGAGTACCGTTTCATCCTGAATTCGGGAATCGTCAAGTTCCGATACGACGACAGAGGCGGCAAGTACACCGACCTCATCCAGCAAAGCCTCGATAGTATCTGGATCGACGAGAGCGAGATTCCCGACATCATCAAGGCCACCAGCCCCGAGAGCCTACAGGCAGCCGGCCTGCGGGTACAGCCTTGGGAAATCGAGTGCGGCTCTGACAGCATCTACATCAACATGCCCGAGGAATACACGGCCATCAAGCTGGATGACGGCAGGATAGCCTGGGCATCTCCCGATGGACAGACCATACTCGGCGCATCGATCACTGACAGGGATTTCCTCCTAAGGGAGCAATCAGATTTCGAAAACTCGCTTCAGAATACGCAGGGTTTCGAAGGGTTCGATTTCTTCAGCAGAGGCAGCTACAATGGCATGTATTACACCAATTTCCAATACAAGCAGATAAACTCCGATGGTGCCGAAGTCTACGCTTACGTACTCGCCACATTGCCGTGGAAATACGGCAAAGAAGCGGTGCTGATGACCGTGGTCAGCCCATCTGATGATGAAGATGTACTACAAACATCCCTCGACTTGATTCGTTATGGCGACGGTTGGAACAACGGCGGCGTCTTGGATATCGACTCGATCGCAGTTCCCCAATCTGAGCTCGGGGTGTAAGCTTCCCAAGGTCAATCGCATGTGGCACATCCTGCATCAGGTCGCAGGGTGTGCCATTTTTTGATGAGTCAGTGGCCAGGGCGCTGATTATTCCGCTTGGAACGCCGATACCACATTCCAACGAAGGTGTGATGCAGCGCCGCTAGTTCCTGGTAGCGTTATTCACGGGGAGGATTTCGATCCAGCTGCCGTCCGGGTCCTCGATGAAGTACAGGCCCATGCGCGGGTTCTCGCGGATGATGCAGCCCATCTCCTCATGCAGCTTGTGTACCGCCATGTGAATTCTCGTGAATCTTATACTTTGATATGAATCTTTGTGAATCTCTTAGATAAACTGGTCTTCCTAAGCGATAGGAGCACCATGGCAACATTGCGAAGAAACCCTTTCACACCCACGTTCGGACATGCGCCCTTCGCCTTCGCGGGGCGCGATGAACTTATCGACGACGTTATCGAAGGCCTCGCAAACCAACCTGGCGATCCAAACCGTGCGACCATCTTTCTAGGGCCAAGGGGTGCTGGCAAGACGGTGCTTATGAATGCAATTGCGCAGGAAGCATCTTCCATGGGGTGGATCAATGCGAACGCGGTTGCCAGGCGCGGGCTGCTCGAAGATCTCATGTACGCCCTAAAGACCAGTGCAGCGCATATCCTAGACGAGCAAAGCCTGCCACAACTCACGTCAGTAAAGGTTGGCCCCGTTGGTGCCAGTTGGGAGTCGCCCCAGGAAAACATTCCCTGGCGTTTCCGTTTTCAGCAAACCATCGAAGAGCTAAACCGCCAGGACGTGGGCGTCCTGTTCACCATCGACGAAGTGAATCCGGAATGCGAGGAGCTCATCGAGTTCATCTCGTTCTTCCAGCTCTTCGTAAGCGAAGGCCTTGATGTTGCCATGCTGCTCGCAGGGTTGCCCAGCATGGTCTCCACCCTGCTGCAAAGCGACTATGTGTCGTTTGTCCGCCGCGCGTTCCAGCGCCATCTTGGCACCATTCCCGACGAAGACATCAAGGACGCTTTCCTCTCCACCATCACGGAAAACGGGAAAACGATTGGCGAAGACGCACTCGACCTCGCCGTGAAAGCGGCAGAAGGCTTCCCTTTCGCCATGCAGCTTATCGGCTATAGCGCCTGGCGATATACGAAAGACGAGAAGGAGCTCACGCGGGCGCACGTTGAGAAGGCCATCCGCCGCTCGTACCAGGAGATGGAGCACTCGGTCGTCCAGCCCACCCTGCGCGAGTGCTCGCAACGCGAGGTCGAATACCTTGCCGCCATGGCCGCCGACGAAGGCCCCAGCATCACGAGCGAAGTCGCCGTGCGCATGGGCATCAGCATGACCAACGCCTCCAATCTGCGCCGCCGCCTCATAGACCGGGGCGTCATCAAGGATTTGCGCATGGGCCTGGTCGATTTCGACATGCCCGCGTTCAAAACCTACCTGAGAGAACACCCCTTGGGGTATTAAACTGGTCTTGGCAAAAAAGTCTCGGTAAAAGGAAAGGAGAGAAAATGACTGACCAAACCGAGAAGAGATACGAGAATGAGCTGACGATAGACGATCTGGACAAAATTGCTGGCGGTTGGTATGACTTGCCGAAGAACGCGCCGACGAACTGCAATTGCCCGAGATGCGGCACATCTTGCTATCCGAGAAAAATCGAATGGGGGCCGAGCATCGATCCGAACGGTCCACAAAATAACGATAGGGTCATTGGAACGTACAGATGCACTAACTGCAGTTTCGAATGGGAGATCTCGAATAAGATAGGTTAATGAGACACGGCATTTCACACCCTTTCGTAATGCGCGTGATTAAGAAGCGAGCCAACGGGGACTAACCTGTTGGCTCGCTTTC
>CACZAR010000184.1 GCA_902779135.1 uncultured Coriobacteriaceae bacterium
GCTTCGAGCTCTGCAGCTGCGTCGAGCGAGGCGGCTACAAGCGCCGCGACGGTGGCAAAGGTTGACGTGAGCTCCGTCGACTTCGACGTTGCTGCCATGAGCGACGAGGAAGCGTTCGCGTTCATGGATGAGTTCATCAACCGCACGCCTGACGAGCTTGATGCCGACGAAGGAAAGGTCATGCACATCAAAGGCCAGGTGAGCCGTTACACCAAGAAGGACGGAGACGTCGAGATGGTGAGCGATTCCGTTGGCATCAAGGGTGAGGGCGGCGTGCTCAAGAGCGTCAACTTCTACGTCGAGGGCTGGACGGCCGACGATTATCCGGAGAACAAGGCCCAAGTCGAGGTTACAGGCGTATGGGGCAAGGTCGACGGTTACGGCAATAGCGCCGGCCGCACTCTCATTTGCAACCCTGAGGACGTGAAGGTGCTGTAGCGGCCAACACCCGCAGTTTTCAGCGCAAGATCCTTGAAAGCGGAAGTGGCATAACGCCCTTCCGCTTTTTATAATGAGTCCACAGAAGGAGACGCTTTCCCTCCAGCTCATGGAAGGGGCGGTTTCCTTTCATGAAACACGCAGTAGAACGGAGCGAATGATGGCAGACCGCGCAGCAGAGATCTTCGGCAACAAGATCGACGACAAGATCTACGCGAAGGCGTGCAAGGCGAAGGAGAAATACGCCAAGAAGTTCAAGCACAACCCAAATGAAAAATGCCATCTGCGCATCGCCGAGTTGCCGGTTGTGGGCGAGCGTTTCGAAGCCAAGCGGCTCGCGCCCGCCGTGTCGACGAGCGAGGCGGCCGACTTCTCGACCATCGAGAACCCCGTCGTCGTGGGAAACATCCGCATGGGGTTCGGCCACTACCGCATTGCGATGGCCATGGCATCTGCCGCACATGCGCTCGGTTACACGCCGCTGTGGTTCGACCTCATGGGCTTTCCGAACACCACGTGCACGAAGCTCATCGCACACCAGAACGACCTGTACTCGATGGGGTCGCGCCTCTCTCAGCGCTCGCATCTGTTCAACTCGCTCTATTGGGAGCCGCTGAACTCCGAGGGCTTCCGCAAGCTTTCGTACAACGCCGCAGACCAGAAGGCGGCCGAGCTCATGGTGGCGCCCTATGCGGATCTGCCGAGCGACATTCCGTTCATCGGCACGCACGTGTGGCCTGCCCAGGCGGCCGTGCACGCGGGGCTGACCAACGTCGTGAACGCCATTCCCGACAACTGGCCCATGGCGCTGCATCTTGCGGAAGGTGCGATCCACACGGTCCAGACGCCGTCGTCGTGCTTGCGTTACAAGATGTTGCTCGGCATGGACAAGAAGCGCCAGCTTTTGCCCATGCCCGAGGGTTCGATTCTCTGCACCGGGCACTACATCGACCACGAGCTCGTGCTCAACATCCCGTTCGATTGCGCGCGCCGCGTCGAACGTGTCATGGACGGCAAGCCCATCCGCTACCTGTTGTCGGTTGGCGGGGCGGGGGCCCAGTTCGACCTGTTCAAGGGCATCATCGAGCATCTGTTGCCCTACATCGAGGCCGATAAGGCCGCGCTGTTCGTCAACGTGGGCGACCATGCGAACGTGTGGCAGCAGCTCAAAGCCGCCATTCCCGCGCTTTCGCAGGCGACCGAGCATTTCGACGACTTCGAGGACACCGAGACGTTCGCCGAAGGCGCACTCGAGGGCGAGGTCCACGGCATCCATGCGTTCGGCGATTCGGACATCTACGGGGCGGTGTACTCGACCAACCTGCTCATGCGCGCATGCGACTTGCTTGCCACCAAGCCGAGCGAGCTTGCGTTCTACCCGGTTCCCAAGCTCATGATCAAGCGCGTCGGCGGTCACGAGGCATGGGGTGCCATCCGTGCGGCCGAGGTGGGAGACGGCACGTACGAGCTCGAGACGCTGCCCGAGACATGCGCCATGATCGACCTCATGCAGGCCGAGCCGTCCATCATCGCCGACATGTGCGACAACATCGAGGCGGCCGACGCCATTGGCATCTACGACGGCGCTTACCGTGTCGTGCAGTTGGCGACGCAAGCAATGCAGGAATAATCGACTTCGAACGGAGCCGACCATACCTAAACGAAACAACGAAAAGAGATTCCTCGCACGCTGCGCCAGCGGGTTCGAGGACGTGCTGGCCAAAGAGCTGATCGGCTTGCACTGCAAGCGTGTCGAGCCCATCAGGGGCGGCGCGTCGTTTGCAGGGGAATACGTAGATGGCCTGCGCGTCTGCCTCTGGAGCCGCGTGGCGACCCGCGTGTTGATGGAGGTCACGCGCGCGAGCGCCCACAGCGCAGATACGCTCTATGCCGGCGTGCGCAAAATCGCTTGGGAGAAGATCATCGCGCCTGGCGCTACGGTCGCGATGCATGCGAGCGGTCAGAACGCTGCGCTTCGCAACACCCAGTTCACCGCCGTCAAAGTCAAGGACGCCGTTTGCGACAGGCTTGCTGCCGAACGCGGCGAGCGCCCTAAC
>CACZAR010000185.1 GCA_902779135.1 uncultured Coriobacteriaceae bacterium
GGGTGGTTTTTATCGGTAACAATTGTCACCTCGAAAAATCCTCAGATATCCTTGATTTTTTGGCATTTTTACTTGAAAACCGTGCAACTGCTTGATGCAGGAGTATTCGAATCATGTTTCTTGGTGGAAAAGCCTTAAGATGAAGGGCACATCTGAGGTGCAGAGCCTCGATCATCGTTTCTTCTTAGCCAGTGCGCTTACGACGAAAATCAATGCGAACGTGACGAACAGGGCGGCACAGGCGATGGAGTAGGCAATGCACGCTCCCATGACGCCCTGCGCTTCGACAAGCGGAGCGGCAACAAGGGTCGCGATGACGATGGCGATGATATAGCCGATGAGCACCGTGTGTTGAGCCCTGATCACGACGAGCCCGTTGTAGAAGACGTTCGACGCTGAAAGCAGGCCGCCTCCCAGCATGACGACGAGCAGTGCGGGTAGATATCCGTCAAGCGAAATGCCATAGAAGAGTTCGAGGAAGGGGATGCCGATGACAGCGCAGAGCCCCTCGACGACTGCAGTGATAATTGCGGCGATGACGAGCAACCGGACGATGATGCGTGCGAATGGGGCGAACTCACGATTGAGCCAATGTCTGGCAAGCGTGGTGAGCGATGGCCTCATGAAGAAGATCAAGAACAGGTTGATCACGAACGCCGGCATGAACAAGACGTTGAAGACCGTCTGCATTTGCTCGGTGCCCACGTCGTTGATGGCGTACTTGGACACGTTGTTGAGATAAGCAGCGAGGAACGACCCGATGAACATCGGAAGGCACGCCCAAAGGATCTTTCCCTGGACTTTGGGCGAAAAGTCAGGTGCACCGATTTTGACGAGCATGCGCAAACGAGGAACGTCGTACGCCGCAATCCAGATGGCTTCGCTGATTGATGCAACGACAGTTGCCATAACCACATCGCCGTTCACAATCAGTACTCCGGCAAACAAAACAATGGCTATGACTGAACGCCATACGCACGAGAAACCACCGAGATCAAGGCGTTCGAGCTTTTGGAATGCACCGAACCAGTATTGGGAAAGGGCTTCGAACAGGCGGAACGCGCAGAGCGCATAAGCGACGGCTGCTTTGTGCGCGTCGAATCCGAACGACATCACGTATACGATGCTCACGATAACCATCAACACACATGTGATGATCTTGAATGCCAGGTATTGCTCGTACGAAAAGCGGTTTACGGCGTCGGTGGCGAAGTACGTTGTCGATTCGAATATGCCGATGGTGAGCATGAGCTGGGCAATCGCATAACCCATCGAGAAGATGCCCGCCTCGACGTCGCCGCAAAGGCGTACGACGATGAGCAGCATGAGGAATGACGAGGCAGCGTAAACGGCGCTTCCCGCGGCGTTCCAGATGAGAATACGTTTATGCGATGCCGATGAGCACAACATGCATCCATTATACTTGTCGGGTGTCATAAAGCGGCTGGCAGGACGCCGCTTCACAGAAGGTGTCAGATTGCATCGCAGATTTCGTTTCGTGGTGCAGTGTGGGGGATTCGTATGCAGCAGAGTTATCCGGGCGATTCATTGCAACGCGTGCAGGAAGCGCAGGTCGAGATTTTGCGAATCGTCGCAGAGCTCTGCGATGAATTCGGGCTCACCTGGTTCGCCGATAGCGGTACGTGTTTGGGCGCGGTGCGTCATGGCGGTTTCATTCCGTGGGACGATGACATCGACATTGCAATGCCAATCGACGACTACCGCATGTTCTGTGCGGTGGCGCCCGCGGTGCTCGAGGGCTCGGGATATGGCATATACCTCCCTGAAACAACTCGAAACTACCCGCCGTTGTTCGCGAAAGTCTACAAGGAAGGCACGCGGTTCATCGGCGAGCAGATGCTGGAGGCGGGCTTCGACGAGGGCATCTTCATAGATGTGTTCGCGTATGCGCGACTCGACTCCGACGCGGGAAAAGCGAAGCGGCAAGCTTCGGGCCTCGTGTTCTGGCAGCGCATGTCGTATCTGTACCATATTGCGCATCCCTACATTGCTCGTGGGACGTCATTGAAGGAAGCGGCCACTGCGGCGGCTTCGATAGCGCACAAGATCATTCGCAAGGTTGAAAGTCCCGCTCACATCAAGCGTCGCTTCGACGAGGTTGTGGAGTCGGGCGACGGCCTTGGGGAATGGACGAACATCTTCTATGCCGATTGGGGGACGTATGCCAACGATGTGCTGTTTCCTGTTGTGCCCATGAAATTCGGCGACATGACCATACCCGTGCCACATGATGCAGATGCGTTCTTGAAGACGCTATACGACGATTACATGACGGTCCCTCCCGAGGAGGACCGATTCACGAAGCCGCCGCTCATCCTCGATTTCGGTGATGGGGTGAACGTGATAGAGAGGGCGGGCGCTTAGATGCACACCTACGCGATATTCACCGCGCTCTATCGTCCCCATATGGGTGGAGTGGAAGCCTATT
>CACZAR010000186.1 GCA_902779135.1 uncultured Coriobacteriaceae bacterium
CATTGTCGTAGCCATCATCGCAATCGCCTTGGTCTTACTAGTAACGTTCCGTTCTTTGGCGTTGCCCGTTGCGCTCATGCTCGCCATCGAGTCGGGCATTTGGATCAATCTGGGCATTCCGTATTACACGGGAGTGTCGATGAATTTCATCGGCTATCTGGTCATCAACACCGTTCAGTTGGGCGCTACCATCGACTACGGCATCCTCCTAACATCTCATTACCTTGACCACCGGCGAACCGAACTTCCACGTGAAGCAGTGCGTCATGCGTTGGGAGAGACGTTCCTCTCGTTGCTTGTCTCGGCGGGTATCCTCTCGTCGGCGGGCTTTGCGCTTTCGGTCACCACATCGATGTCTGCCGTGAGCAGTTTGGGATTCCTGTTGGGCCGAGGCGCGCTGATATCCTTGGTTATGGTTACGTGTTTCCTGCCGGCACTGTTAGTATATGGTGATGGAATAATCCGAAGGACCACGCTCAAAGCGCAGTTCTACACTGAAACAGGTGGTTCAGGTGCGGCATGACAAGATATCCGACTTGTTCGGATTTAAGGCGCGCAATGCGATAGCGATAGCGGCTCTTGCAATGATGGTCGCGTTGTTCTTCTGCGCAGTTGCATACGCCGCCCCGGAAAGCCAGACATCTGCCAGCAGCCAAGGTGCACAGGGAGGCACTGACGTCACGAAATCCGAAGCGGTCTACGGCATGCTGAATTCCGATGGCTCCGTTCGAACTACGTATGTCGTGAACCGATTCGTATCCAACGCCCCGTGCCGTTGGGCCGATTACGGTGCCTACACGTTGGTGTCGAACCTGAGCACTGCTCAACCGTTGATTTGCGAAAACGAGAAAGTCGCCTTCGACATGGGAGAAGATCCCTTCTTCTATCAAGGCACCTTGAAAGATGCTCAGCTGCCGTGGGTCGTAAACCTCGCGTACACCTTGGACGGGAACGCGATTGCCCCCAAAGATTTGGCGGGAGCCTCGGGAAAACTCAACATCGCGTTGAAGACGAATGCAAACCAAAAGGTCAATCTTGCGTTTTATGAATCGTTCGTTTTGCAGGTCACCTTCACGTTGGATGGTGCGAATTGCACTGGCATTCAAACCGAAGGCGCAACCATAGCCGCTTCGGGTGAAGACCACACGATTGCATTCACCGTCCTGCCTGGCCATGATGGCTCCTTCAATCTGTCTGCTCAGGTGAAGGATTTCGAAATGCCGTCAGTTCAGATTGCAGCACTGCCTTACTCGAGTGTGATCGAGATGCCCGACACAAGCGAGATGGAAGGTGGGCTCGAGAGCCTCTCAAGTGCGATTTCGCAGCTCAACCAAGGTACGGCTGAGCTGGCAAACGGTGCAGCGCAGCTTTCTACGGGCGCTGACAGTCTTGCTGGTGGGGCGAAGCAATTCGGTAATGGATTGTCGACTCTGGCGTCGTCCTCGACGCAGATCGTGAGTGCGTCGTCGCAAATCAAAGACGTCTTGGCGCAGATTGCCAGCGCTCTCAAAGACGTTGACATGTCCAAAATCGACGAAATGAAAGAATACGCGCCTGTTTTGCGGAGCCTTGCAGAGGAGTTGCAGGCGCTGAAGATCACGTTGCGAGCGGTCGACGAAGATTACATGCGCACAGCCACGATGCTGAACAATCTGGCTATAGTCGTCTACAACAATCCTTTGTCCGATGCGGAAATAGCCTCATTGCGGGCGGAAGTGGCTGACGATCCAGAAGCAGCAGCATCGTTGGAGAAGCTTCTGACAACGTATTTTGCACTTCGATCGGCGCTGGACGAGTACTTCGCAAGCGGCGGGGACCCAGCGACTATCGCGGCTCAGCTGGAAGTGTTCCTTGCCGATGGCGGTGAGTTCGACCAGGCCGTCAACGCCATGCTCACTGCGGCGGATTTCCTTGAAAAAGGAGGAATCGATCAGATCGAGCAACTTGTAACAGGCTTGTCGGATCTGTCTAACGGGTACAGCCAGTTCCATGACGGGCTTGTCGCATACACGCAGGGAGTGAAGGCGCTCAACGACAATTACAGCGCCCTATCTTCCGGCATGTCGCAGTTTGCCGATGGTACGACGGAGTTTGCAAGTGGGGCGAACCAGCTGTCCAGCGGTGTTTCGCAATTGAATGCATCGACCAGCAATCTGCCTGCTCAAATGCGCGAGCGAATGGGCGAGATGATGGCTGATTACGATTTCCCCGAGTTTGATCCCGTGTCCTTCGTCGATGAGCGCAACAAGAACGTGACCGCTGTGCAATTCGTATTGCTGACCGACGCTATCGAGAAACCTGCCGATGAGGTAGCCGAAGCAGAGCCAGAGCCTGAACCCACCATGTGGGACCGGTTCTTAGTTTTGTTCGGTCTATAGTTGCTTCAGTTGTTAGCGCCAATCGATGATGCCGAACTTCTCCTCGAGTAGCTG
>CACZAR010000187.1 GCA_902779135.1 uncultured Coriobacteriaceae bacterium
GTTCCTCCTCCATCTGCTCGACGATGTGGTCGACCATCTCAAGCTCGTTTTGCGACAAATCGAGCGCACTCGTGACTCTCGGGTCGCCCTCTGCCAGCTTGGTCGCCGCGAACCGCACGGGAACTCCCGCACGGTGTGCATGGTCCTCGACAAGGTGCATGATTCCATGAAGGCAGCGATGCACCGCACCACCGTTGTCGGAAGCGTCGCAGAAGTCCTGGCGGCCGGGGCGCTCTTGGTAGTGCGCAACGTGAATGGCGTGGTTGACGAGCTCGTTGACGCCTTCGTTGTTCACTGCCGAGATGGGCACGACTGGGATGCCGAGCATGCCTTCGAGCTCGTTGATGCGTATCGAGCCGCCGTTGCCCTGCACTTCGTCCATCATGTTGAGGGCGAGCACCATCGGCACGTCGAGCTCCATGAGCTGCATGGTCAGGTACAGGTTTCGTTCGATGTTGGTCGCATCGACGATGTTGATGATGGCGCTTGGCTTCTCGTCGAGGATGAACTGGCGCGAGACGATCTCCTCGCTGCTGTAGGGCGACATCGAGTAGATGCCGGGCAAGTCGACGACGTTCGTGTTCGGATGGCCCTTGATCGGGCCCTCCTTGCGGTCGACCGTCACGCCCGGGAAGTTGCCCACATGCTGGTTTGAGCCGGTGAGCTGGTTGAACAAGGTCGTCTTGCCGCAATTCTGGTTGCCTGCGAGCGCGAACGTGAGCGTCGCATCGTCGGGAAGCGGGTTCTCGTCGGCGCGAATGTGAAACCGCCCGCCCTCGCCGAGACCGGGGTGTTCCGAGTCTTCGTCGGATAGCTGCGGCGCAAACGCCGACACGTGTTCCTCGTCGTCGGATTCCACAAGCTCGATGTCGATTCGGGAGGCATCCTCTTTGCGCAGCGTCAGCTCGTACCCATGGATGCGGAACTCGAGGGGGTCGCCCATCGGCGCACGCTTCACGAACTCGACGTAGGCGCCGGGAATAACGCCCATATCGAGGAAATGCTGGCGCAGGGCACCTTCTCCTCCCACGGCGCATACGCGCGCCATGCGGTGCGCTTCCAGTTTGTCGAGTGTGGTCAGCTTGTTTTCCTCAACGCGTGAATCCGGCATCATGCTCCTCCGTGTCTCTCGGCGAGCATTATGACATACACGGTTAACTTTTTTCGAAAAATCTAAACCATGGGTAACATTTACACATTTCCTGCGGATAGGGCGGGTCTCTAATGAGTCAGGGGCCAGGGCACTGACTCACTGGCCCACCGACCCCTCGCCCATCATTGCGTCAAGAGAACCGTCCCCCACGCGCCACCCCTCCACCTCAACAAAAAAGCTGCCCGCACATGGCGGGCAGCTTTCAAAGTTGCGTGTTAGCGCGTGACTACGCCTTGCGGACGGAGTCGATGTGACGGGTGAGGTCGAGCATCTTGTTGGAGAAGCCCCACTCGTTGTCGTACCAGGAGAAGACCTTCACGAAGTTGTCGGTCAGAGCAACGCCGGCAGTGGCGTCAAAGATCGAGGTGTGCGGATCGGTGCAGAAGTCCTGCGAAACGACAGCCTCGTCGGTGTAGGCCAGAACGCCCTTCATCGGACCCTCGGCAGCGGCCTTCATGGCTGCGCAGATCTCGTCGTAAGTAGCAGCCTTCTCGAGGCGGCAGGTCAGGTCGACGAGTGAAACGTTAGCGGAAGGCACGCGCACGGAGATGCCGGTCAGCTTGCCGTTCAGGTCGGGGATGACCTTGCCAACAGCCTTGGCAGCGCCGGTCGTGGTCGGGATGATGTTGTTGAAGACGGTGCGGCCGAGGCGATAGTTCTTGGCCGAGAAAGCGTCGACGGTCGACTGCGAAGCGGTGGCAGCATGAATCGTGGTCATGAGGCCTTCGATGATGCCGAAGTTGTCGTTGAGAACCTTGGCCATCGGTGCGAGGCAGTTCGTGGTGCAAGAAGCATTGGAGACCATGTCCATGTCAGCCGTGTACTTGTCCAGGTTGACGCCGCAGACGAACATCGGCGTGTCGTCCTTGGCAGGACCGGACATGACGACGACCTTGGCGCCAGCGTCCAGATGCACCTGAGCCTTTTCCCTCGTCAGATACTTGCCGGTGCACTCGAGAACGTACTCGGCACCCAGATCGCCCCACGGGATGAGGGAAGCATCGCGGTACTTGTTGTCAGCGAGTACGGGGACTTCCTTGCCGTCGACGATCAGCACGCTGCGCTCGTCGTCTGCAGAAACTTCCCCATCATAACCACGGTGCACGGTGTCGTACTTGATTGCATAGGCGAGCTGCGAAGCAGGATGGCTTGGCGCGTTGATGCCGACAACCTCGATGTCGTCAGCCTTCATAGCGGCCCTGAAAGCCAGTGAGCCGATGCGACCAAATCCGTTGATACCGACTTTAATCATAACAG
>CACZAR010000188.1 GCA_902779135.1 uncultured Coriobacteriaceae bacterium
CTCTTTCGTGGTAGCCGTGGCTTCCTTATGACTTCGGCAAGCCACGAGCAAAACCACAGCAATCATTGCCGTGGTTGCAGCGCGTGGTGTTCTCATAGTCCGAAGTGTTTAGTGATGCAGGTTCGGTGCAGTTCTACAATTTTTGCCTTGCCCTCTGGTGATGCGAGAAAATCCACGTCCTCGTGGTTGTCTTGGAACAAGTTCTCTGTCAGCACCGCAGGGCAAGCGGTGTTCTTCACCACATAGAAATTGGCTTGCCAATAGCGCTCGCTGGGAATGGAGCGGTTGCCGCGCAACCCCATGGCGATTGCGGTATCGCAAAACGACTTGGCGAGCCTTTTGCTCGCTGCGGAGCATTGGCGAGCGACATATACCGCGAAGCCTCGTGCTGTGTGCCACTGACCGTCAGAACCTGCGGCGTTGACGTGGATGCTCACATAGACGCAGTTCTGCGTGCCGAACTTTGAGCAAATTCCGTTGACGTACCGGCAACGGAGCGAAAGTTCGGTGTTCCCCGGTCGTGGCACCTCGTCGCCTGGCATATCGACAAAGACGAGCAAGCCGAGTGCTTCGAGTTGTGGCTTGAGCAGGTTGATGACTTCACGGCTGAATCTGTACTCGTGGAACTTCTTGTCGGGCGAGCATTTCCCCGGCACGTTGCTCCCGTGCGCCGTGCCGAGGATGACCACTTTTCTCTCAGTTTTTGACTTTATCATAATCGTAGATGTTGTATTGGTTTTGGCCTACGGTCAGACGGAGAATGTTTCTCTTGACCTTGATGGTTCCCCTGATGTCGATGCCGTGGTCAGGCAGCAGGTCGGAGATGAGCGTGGTGATGTTTTCCAAAGTGTTTTCATTGAAAAACGCGACATTCGTGAAAATCCCGTTCAATCCAGAGAACACGTTGCTCAAGAAACTTGATCTTGAGGTGTTCCCTTTCTTGATCACTACCTTGTTCTCACTCGCGATGATGCTGACCAGCATGCCGCCGACTGCCGTTTCTGGCATGTCGGTCAGATTGCTAACTGACGCGCTTGAATTCACGAACACTTCGGTTCCCGCTTGGCTGCCGTGAATCTCAATCAACTCATCAACTAGCATACTCATCTGGTCAACCGTCTCAAATCCGTTGTCAGTCACATTGTACTGCGTCTTTTCTGTCATCTCTGTAGCCCTGCACAGATCTCCCGGCATTTCGGGGGTCACTTCGTGCATCTTGCCGTCGCTGCCTTTGTAGCGCACTGACCGCTCGCCATTCTCTGTGACTTCCTGCGGTCTGATGTTCATTACTTTCTTTTTCATTGTTCTTCGGTGTTTGTAAAGTTAATAGTGGGACGATTCCTCTCAAGTTCCTGTTTCTTGGCCATCATCTCCATTGCCTGTGTGACGATGGCTGCGATGTCGTCCTTGTTCTTGACAATGACGTTGAAGGTGTTGGCGGCCTCGCGCAGCTCCTGCTTGTCGTGCGTGCTCTCGAGCACCGACTTCCATTCGCAGAAGATGTTGAACGCTCCCATGAGCAGCGTGAAGAACGGAGCGGGCAACACGACGGAAGTCAGCACGTCGATGCAGGAGAGGCACAGCATGGGGAGAAAGTACTTGGTTGCTTTCTCGGTGGTCATCTTCAGTGCTCGGCTTGTTGTGACTTTGCCCGCGAGCTTCGCCTTGCGCAGTCCGGCGATGAAATCGACGGTCATCGCCAGTATCACGGCGATGTAAGCGATGGCGAGCCACACAGCATGGATGTGCAGTGAGGCGTTTTTGAGTGTTTCGATAAGAAAATCCATAGATTTCAGTCTGATTGTTTGGATGTTAAAGAATAAAGCATTACCTTTGTACCATCTTTACGATGGAGCCGCTGCTCTGTCCATATTTATGGATGTCGCTGTTGCTCATCCTCGTCTTTAAAGGTGTGCCGCCGCTCACCTTTTTTTTCGTGCCTACCGCTCGAATATCCATTGGATGCCGTCTTCGGTGAACTCATTACAGATGTGGAACGGCACGATGGGCGTGACGAGGTTTTGGGCCAGCAGTCTCTGCCGCTTGCCGGCCTTTTGGTTGGCGAAAGCGAGTCCATAGAGCAAGCGCACCTTGCGTTTTATAAATGAGCCGCCGTCATCCTCGAACATGAGCTGGACCTTTGATTTTCCGTATGGCACATAAGGCATGCTGTGCCTGTCGTATGCTTCGCTGACGAAGAAGCGTGGTTCCCACTGGTAATCGTCGAAATCATCAAGGTCTATGTTGCGATGAGGCAGCACTTTCTTGGAGATTTTCACTTCCTCGAGTGGGCCGAAGGTGATGGTTTCGCTGTCACCGACCACGTTCCAGCCTTTGCGCATG
>CACZAR010000189.1 GCA_902779135.1 uncultured Coriobacteriaceae bacterium
CGCCGACGATGTTACCGGTGCCGACCTGGGCGGCAACAGCTGTCGCAAGCGCCTGGAACGAGCTCATGGCACCGCCACGGTCTCCGCCTGACAGCGAGAGCTCGCCGAACATCTTCTTCCAGCCCTCACCGAAGCAGCGGAACTGCACGCATCGCGTGCGGATCGTGAAGAACAGGCCCGTGCCGATCAGCAAGATCAGCAGGACATAATTTGATAGATACGAGTTGATTGTCGAAACGACGTTTAAAACTGCGGCTTCCACCTTCTATCCCTTCTCCTTGCCTTTAGTTGCACTCTGGAGAAAGTCGAAAATGATCGCCGAAACCGCACGACACGCTTTTCGCCTCTGTCCTTTTGCCTGAGAGTTTCAGCAGGCCTTGTCGGCTTGCCTTGCACCTTCGGCACTCATTTAAGAGTTCTCCAGAGCATCCTCTTCTGCCTGTCTCGCATTGCAACCCAGGCAGCATCGTTGGAATTGCGCTAGCGAAATTATCATGGTCTTGATTGGCGAATGCAACATATATTTTGCCAAATGCCGTTTGAAACGGTTCAGAAACACCTTTGAGAGTCCGCTCACGCTCCGCAAGGGAACATGGTGGGGTATCATTGAGCCAGTGAGTTATCAACGGAAGGGGTTTCCATGTCTGACGACACCATGACACTCGTTATCATCCGCCACGGCGAGAGCGAATGGAACAAGAAGAATCTGTTCACCGGATGGGCCGATGTTGACCTGTCCGAGGCTGGCCGCATCGAGGCTGCTGAAGGTGGCCGCGCTCTTGCTGCCGAGGGTTTCGATTTCGACCTGTGCTATACAAGCTATCTCAAGCGTGCCATTCACACGCTCAACATCGTGCTCGACGAGATGGATCGCGCATGGCTGCCCGTCATCAAGTCGTGGCGTCTCAACGAGCGTCACTACGGCGCGCTGCAGGGCTTGAACAAGGCTGAGACCGCTGCGAAGTACGGCGAGGACCAGGTTAAGATTTGGCGCCGCAGCTTCGACACGCGCCCGCCTGCGCTCGAGCCCGGCGATGAGCGCGATGCCCATGCATGGCCCCAGTACCGCGACGTCGACCCCGATTGCGTGCCCATGCACGAGTGCCTCAAGGACAACATCGCGCGCACGTGGCCGTATTTCGAGTCCGAGATCCTGCCGCAGATGAAGGCTGGCAAGCGCGTTCTCATCGCAGCTCACGGCAATTCGCTGAGGTCGCTCGTGAAACAGTTCGACGGCCTGTCTGATGAGGAGATCATCGGCGTGAACATTCCGACGGCTGTTCCGCTCGTCTACAAGTTCGATGCTGACATGAACGTCATCGAGAAGCGCTACATTGGCGACCCCGCCGTCATCGAGGCCAAGATCAACAAGGTTGCAAACCAGGGCAAAGCTAAATAGTGCGTTTCAAATAGCAACGTTGCGAAAGGGCGGTATTGATTACCGCCCTTTTTTGTCGGATTCAATACGCATTACAATAAAAAACTGTAGCAAGAACAGCTATTCATTAACTTTTTACTTTAGCAGGGTATAGCAATCGCTATAATGGTAGAAATCCGCGCGGGGTTGCGCGGTAGCGGCGGAGCATGCCAAAAAGGCAGCAAAGACGAGCTTTCGCCGTACCCACAGGGAAAAAGGGAAGGAATGCATAATGAAGAATTTGACGAGAAGAGGCTTCATCGGAGTTGGCGCAGCTGCTGGCATGGCTGCTGTTCTGGCTGGTTGCTCCTCGGGAAGCGGTAGCGCTTCCTCCGCGTCTGCAAGCGCTTCGGCTTCCGCAAGCGCCGCTGCTTCTGCTGCAGCGGGCGGCGCCATGCGTTTCGTGACCGGCGGCGAGTCCGGTACGTACTATGCGCTCGGCACCATCATGGCCCAGAACGCCAAGGAGAAAGCAGGCCTCGACATCACGGCTGTTGCCAGTGGCGGTTCCCAGGCTAACGTGAACGAGATTGAAGACGGCACCGCTCAGCTCGGTTTCTGCCAGTCTGACGTCGAAGCTTATGCATTCACTGGCACGAATCTGTTCGAGGGCATGCCGGTTGAAGTCTTCTCGACCGTTGCCAACCTCTACGAAGAGCAGGTCCAGATCGTCACGTGCGACGAGAACATCAAGTCCGTTGCCGACCTCAAGGGCAAGAACGTTTCGATTGGCGATGCAGGTTCCGGTGTGTACTTCAACGCCATCGACGTTCTCGGCGCTTATGGCATCACCGAGAACGACATCAAGCCGACGTATCAGAAGTTCGCCGACTCCGCCGAGTCCCTCAAGGACGGCAAGATCGATGCGGCGTTCATCGTCGCCGGTGCTCCCACCACGGCTATCACCGATCTGTCCACCT
>CACZAR010000190.1 GCA_902779135.1 uncultured Coriobacteriaceae bacterium
AGCCGTCAAGCAGCAGGCCGCCTTCCCCGCGCGTGACCGCAAGGCGCCGCCCGCCGGACACGCCGCGCACGGACGCGCCGTCCGCCTCCCACTGAAAAGCCTGCGCGCTGTCGGCGCAGGTAAAGCGGCTCGTTGAGGAACGAGCTGCGCTCCGAATGCACGAGGATCTTGAAGCCGTACATGACGTCTTCGTGAATGATGCGTTCGGGGAACCGGATGCACCACTTCATGAGCAGCTCGCGGCGAACCATGCGCAACGCGCCCTGCGTGAAGTACTGCCCGCGGTCCGAGAAGAACGTGAACAGCTCTTTGCCCGTGACGACGCCGTCGAACGATGCGCGACCGCCGAAATCCTCGTACATGACGGCCATCGCGGCCGTATCCTCGAAGAAGGACTGCGCACCGAAGTACAGCTCGTCGAGGTTCTGGCGACGTGCACGGCCGATCAGCTTTTCGAGCGCATCGACAGCAAGGCGATCGTCGGCATCGACGTACATGATGTATTCGCCGCGAGAACGCTCGATTGCTGCATTGCGCGCAGCGCCTGGACCCGAGTTCTCAGCGAGTTGCACGAGCGAGAAGCGGTCGTCGGCTGCAATGGCCGCGCGAACCGCCTCGACCGATCCATCGGTCGAGCAGTCATCGACCACGATGGCTTCGAAATCGCCGTACGTCTGCGCCTTGAGCGAATCGAGGCACTCGTTGATGAAGCTCTCGCAGTTGTAGCAAGCGACCATGATGGTCACCGCGGGTGACGGACCTTCGGGCACCGCCGCGCCAGCAGCCGGGGCTTCCTTCGCGAAAGCGTCTTCCTGCCAGTCGTCAGGATAGCCGTCCGGGTAGCGCTCGACGAACGCCTCCGGACCCGCATCGAGCAGGTAGGCAATTTGGCAGCGGCTGATGTCGGCGAACAGCGACAAGTCCAGCTCGCCCGCATCGCGCGCGGCTGAGAACTCGTCGTACATGCGCTGGGCGAACTCGCCGTGCAGCTCGGAGGCAATGCGGTCGTAGTTCCAGCGGTACTTTCCCCATTTGCCCACGTGGAACCACGGCGCAAACGCGCCGGCACGCATGGGACGCTCGCGCATGAACTGCTCGGCGCTGTCGAGCTCGTCGCAGACGGTGTAGACCTTGTCGGTCGTCTTTGACGACGAACCGGGGTTGTCCATGCGATAGTGGAGCAGCGGGCGGCGCAGCAGCACGCAGCGTTTGGCTGCGAACCACGCCTTGAGCGTGAAGCCCGTGTCCTGGAACGCCGCGCCGGGCGTCTCGCGGAAGCGCACGCCTTCGCCGACGAGCATCGAGCGGCGGTAGAGCGCCGCCCAAATCGAGGGAACCGTGCAGATGACGCGCGGTTTCTCAGCTGGATCGAACGGGGTATCGTACCCATAGCCGTGGAGGTTCCACTCGGGTTCCTCGTGGTCTTCGTACGTGCGGTAGTAATTGCATTTGACCAGGTCGCAGTTGTGCTTCTTGGCCGCTTTGTACAGCTTGTCGAACATGACCAGGTCGGGATAATCGTCGGGCTCGACGATGCCGACGTATTCGCCGCGCGCCTACGCACGCAGGATGCTCGGCGACGAGTCGGTCGAGCCGTCGTTGACCGCGACGATCTCGATGTCGCTAAGGGTCTGCTTCGTCAACGCGTCAAGGCATTTCCCGAGGTAGCGCTCCATGTTGTAGACCGGAACGATGATCGAGACTTTCGGCATTTCATTCATATGTACCTCGTTCGCAGGTTGGAATTCCGTACCAACAATCGAAACCGCACCTTTGTTTAACCCAGCTTCTTTGCCAACATCTCGTTGATCAGCTTCGGGTTGCCCTGCCCCTTCATGGCCTTCATGCACTGGCCGACAAAGAAGCCGATGAGGCCCGTCTTGCCACCCTTGTACTGCTCGACCTTGTCGGGGTTGGCAGCCAGCACCTCGTCGATGACGGCTTCGATGGCGCCCGTGTCGGACACCTGCTTCATGCCGCGCTCATCGACGATGGCCGCCGGGTCCTTATCTTCCTCAAGCACGGCCGCGAACACTTCCTTGGCCTGCTTGCTCGAGATCTCGTCAGCCGCCAGCAGCTCCACAAGCTGCACAGCACGCTCAGGTGTGAACGGCGTCGAGGCGAAATCTGCCCCGTCGTTCGCGTTCACGTACGCCGTGATGTCGTTGAGCGCCAAGTTGGCCAGCGGTTTTGCCAGCTCGCGCGCACGGTCGCCCGCCGCCTCGCATGCCGCCTCGAAGAACTCGACCGTGAAACGATGGTCGACCAAATGGCGCGCATCGTATGCCGACAGGCCATAGTCCTGCTCGTAGCGCTTGGCGCGCTGGTCGGGCAGCTCGGGCAGCTTGGCGCGGACACGCTCGATGAACTCGTCGGACAGGTCGTACGGCGCCAGGTCGGGATCGGGGAACATGCGGTAGTCGTCGGCCGTTTCCTTGACGCGCATGACGATCGTATGCTTCTTGGACGGGTCCCAATGGCGCGTTTCCTGGTAGATCTGGCCGCCTTCTTCGAGCACTTCTGCCTGGCGGCAAATCTCGTAGGCCAGGCCGTCGTGCAGGTTCTTGAACGAGTTGATGTTCTTGAGCTCGGTCTTGGTGCCGAACTCGGTCGTACCGCGGCGGCGCAGCGAGATGTTGCCGTCAGCTCGCAAGCTGCCCTCCTCCATCGAGCAGTCGGAGATGCCCAGCGCGAGGAAGACCTGGCGCAGCTTCTGCATGAACAGGCGCGCTTCCTCGGGCGTGCGCAAATCGGGCTCGGTCACGAGTTCGATGAGCGGTGTGCCCGCGCGGTTGTAGTCAACGAGCGAATGCGTGGCACCGGCGATGCGGCCTTCGCCACCGCCGAGGTGCACCATCTTGCCGGCATCTTCCTCCATGTGAATGCGCGTGATGCCCACGCGCGCGATATAGCCGTCGGCCGTGCGTGTCATGTTCTCGGACTGCTCGCCTTCCGTGAGGTCACCCCAGAACAGACGCTCTTGGGCGCCACGACCGTCGACGGTCAGGTCGAGCCAGCCTCGCATGCAGAAGGCCTTCGGCCCCTGCGTGGTCTGGAAGTTCTTGGCCATGTCGGGATACATGTAGCCCTTGCGGTAGAACATCGTGTGCTTCTCGATGTCGCAGTTGGTGGCCAGGCCGGCAAGCACGATGTTCTCGATGGCCGCGCGGTTGGGCACCGGCAGCGCGCCGGGCAGGCCCAGGCACACGGGGCACGTGTGCGTGTTGGGCTCGGCACCGAACTCGAGCTTACAACCGCAGAACATCTTGGTTTCGAGCTTCGTCAGCTCGCAATGGACCTCGAGGCCGATAACGGCCTCCCAATCCTTCAGCACTTCTTCCAGTTTCTTCATGCTACTCACCCGCCTTCGCGGCAAACGCCGGCGCAATGGGCGCCTTGCCGTACACCTGCTCGAGGACAGCGGCGGCGCGGAACATGTTCTCATCTTTGAACTGCGGCGATTGCAGTTGCACGCCGACCGGGAGGTTCGTGTCGGTGCCAAGGCCGCACGGCATCGACATGCCGCCGTTACCCGCGATGTTCAGCGAGATGGTGAACATATCGGACAGGTACATCGACGTGGGGTCGGAAATCTCGCCGAACTTGAAGGCTGTGCGCGGGCTCGATGGCAACGCGATGACGTCGCATTTCTCGTATGCGCGCGTGTAGTCGGCCGTGATGAGCGTGCGCACCTGCTGCGCGGGGTAATAGTACTTGTCGTAGACGCCAGCCGACAGCAGGTAGCTGCCCAGCATGATGCGGCGACGCGCCTCGGGGCCGAAGCCGTTGGCACGGCTGGCCTCGTACTGGCCACCCAGGTCCTTGTGCCCTGGTTCGCAG
>CACZAR010000191.1 GCA_902779135.1 uncultured Coriobacteriaceae bacterium
ATTCCGAAACCGAGCAATCGCATCAACTCATGTCTTACTTACTTCCCTTCACCGCCGGCTGTAACTTTCAAGGCGCGGTTCTCGGAATAGGCGGCTAGCTTCTGGGCCAGGTCGAGCACGCGGGCGTCGGTGCGGAACGAGGCCGTGTTCGCGAAGAAGCGCGCGGTGGAATCGAGCACTTCGTCGGTGATGACCAGGTTGTTTTCCTTCAACGTCGTGCCAGTTGCCGTGATGTCGACGATGCATTCGGACATGCCGGTCAGCGGCCCGAGCTCGATGTTGCCGTGCAGCTGCACAATCTCGACCTGAGTGCCGCGGTGCGCGAAGTGCGCACGCGCGATGCGCGGATACTTCGTCGCCACGCGGATCGAGCCCAGCTGGCGGTAGTGCTCGGCCGTGCGCTCTTCCGCGCCTGCCGGCTCGGCCACGATGAAGCGGCACGACCCGAAGCGCAAATCGACGAGTTCGACCACGTCGGCAGTCGATTCGAGCAACGAATCTTCGCCGCAGATGCCGCAATCGGCTGCGCCCGACTCGACGAAAATGGGCGCGTCGGAAGGACGCACGATAATGTAATCGACGCCCGGGTTGCTGATGATGAGCGAGCGGCCGGGGTTGGCCAGGCCCGTCACGTCAAGACCGGCAGATTCGAGCGCCTCGATCGAATCGGGATTGAGCGAGCCCTTCGGCACGGCGATGCGCAGCGGCTTGTCGTCGCCACGGCGCGCAAACTCGGCGCTTCGCAGCGCAGCCTGCACTTCCTCAAGGTAGAACGCGAAACCCGCCGCCGGACGGTCGGTGCCGTAGACGCCGAGCATCTTGTCGTAGCGCCCACCGCTGCCGAGCACCGTGCCCAGCCCAGGGGCGAACGCCTCGAAAACGAAACCCGTGTAGTAGTCGAACGAGCTCATCACCGAGAAGTCGATGACGATGCGGTCCTCCAACCCTTCGGCCACGAGCAGTTCGTAGGTCTGTTCGAACTCGTCAAGCGCATCGTCGCAGTTGAACGGTGCGACGAGGGCACGCACCTCATCGATGGCTTCGCGACCCCCACGCACGCGGGCGAGCTTGCGGATGACGGGCGCGAACTTCGACCCATTCGTTTCAGCTTGATCGCAGAGAGCATCTATTTCGACGAAGTTCGACTCGTGGAACGCGTCGAGCACCTGCTCTTTCCATTTTGACGGCGCGCTCGATGCGGCGAGCAGCGCACGCAGCACGCCGACCGTTGCGAGCGACAACTTGAAATCGCTCAATCCGCAGATGCTCATTGCACGCGTGAACAGGCTGATGACCTCTGCGTCAGCTTCGGCACCCGCAGGCCCGATGCACTCGATGCCGATCTGCTTCTTCTCGCGCGCGTCGGCTCCGATCTGGCCTTCCGACTCGCGGAACACGCGCTGCATGTAGCGGAAACGGAACGGGCCCGGCGCATCTCCGAGACGTGTCGCGCACATGCGCGCGATCTGCAACGTCACGTCGGGGCGCATCGTGACGAGGTTGCCTTGAGCGTCGAAGAACTTGAACGGCGATGCCGGCACGCGGCCGCCCTCTTGCATGACTGCCATGCTTTCGAGCGTCGGCGTCTCAATTGGTGCATAGCCGGCCTGCGCGAACAGGTCCTGCACGCGTCGTGCCATCAGCTCGCGCGCCCGCGCCTCGTCTGCGAGCACATCGCGGAATCCTTGCGGTGTTGTGAACTCCATTTTCCTTCTTTCGCCAATGAGTCATTGGGACTGTCCCAATGACTCATAATAAACTTATTGCACTTTAGCACAGTAGAGTGTTAAAGCAATCCCCAATTTTCTATTCCATCACATACGGTCGACTTTGCGGCGTGAGAGCAACGCCTTTGCCTGTAGCTTGACCTTGCGCGGCCCCGAGGCGATGAGGTCGCCCAATCGGTAGGTCTGCGACTCGCGCCACTCGGCGGCGGCGCGCTCTGCTGCCTGGCCCATGCCCAAGATGTCGAACTCGAAGTCGACGTGCTCGTCGGGCGTCATGCCATGCATGAACTCAGCTTTCTCATCGTCAGTCAAGTCGGTAGCCCAATCGCGAGCGACAAGCTGCTTCCACAGCCCCACCTCACGACCGGCGGCTTGCAGGAACGCACCGTCCAGCTCGGCGGCATGCGCGTTTATCCACGAGCGCACGAACCCGATCGAAGCAAGGTGCCCCTGCACGTTCTCGAGCGAGCGGCGTTTCGAGCCCATGATCGAGCCTGCGCGCTGTC
>CACZAR010000192.1 GCA_902779135.1 uncultured Coriobacteriaceae bacterium
GGACGAGCGCGGCCAGGAGCGTCTTGAAGGTTTCGCGCAGGAACACGAGCGTGAAGGCGGTGGTGTCGTCGGCCAAGACGCAGGAGACGCCCTTGGGCAGGCGCTTCATCCATTCGTCCAGCCGCTCCTTGACCTTGTTCACCGTGGTGATCGCGTTCGCCTCGGGCGACTTGTACACGCTCATGAAGAACGCCAGGTTGTCGTCGAAGCGCGAGCGCGTGACGTAGCTCTTCATGCCCACTTCGACGCGCGCCACGTCCTTGAGCAGCACCTGACCGCCCGTCTCGGTGCTGCTGCGCACCACGATGTTCTCGAACTCCTCCGCCGTCTTGAGTCGCCCCTTCACGTTGAGCTTGTAGGAGAGGTACTTCGACGAGAACTCGTTGCCGATGCGCCCCGCCGCCGCCTGGATGTTCTGCTGCTCGATGGCCTTCTTCACGTCGAAGATCGAAAGCCCCAGGCCGCTCAGGCGCACGGGATTGAGCCACACGCGCATCGCGTACTGCCGGTTCGAGCATTCCACCTCGGCCACGCCGTCGATGCGCTGCACGGAGTCCGCGATCTCCTTCTCCACGAAGTTGCCGAGGTCGGTGAGGCTCATCTCGCTGCCGTCCGTGATGAACACGTACATCGCCATGCGGTCTTCGGGACGCTTCTTCACGGTGATGCCGTTCTGCACAACCTCCGTCGGCAGCTTCGGCTCGGCGCGCTTGACGGCGTTCTGCAGGTTCACGAGGTTGATGTTGGGGTCTGTCCCCGTCTTGAAGGTGACGTAGCAGCTGTAGGAGCCCGTCTCGTTGCAGATGGAGTCGAAGTACAGGAGGTCGTCCACCGCGTTGATTTCGTCCTCCAGCGGCGTCGCAACCGTATCGGAGACGACCTCGGGGCTCGCGCCGGCGTACTTGGCCGACACCGTGATCATCGTGGGGACGATCTCGGGATATTCGGCCACCGGGATGGTCCTGAAGCAGAGCCAGCCGCAGAACGCGATGAAGATGGAGACGACGAACGCGAGGCGCGGGTGTTCGATGAAGATGCGCGAGAACATCGGCTTCACTTCCCGGCGAACGGCACGATCTTCGCCCCTTTGACAACCTTGTGGACGCCATCAGCCACGATGCGCTCGCCGGGCCTCAGCCCCGACCGCACGGTCTGCATCTCCTGCACGATCGGACCGCGGTCCACGTAGCGCTTCTCGGCGACGTCGCCCTCGCCAGCGAAGCAGACGCTGGCGATTTGATGCTTGGCATGGTCTATTACGGAACGACCGCGTATTACGGTTACCCGCTTCTCGAGGCGTTCTCAAAGCATCATCCCGATGTGCGCGTGTCGACCATCACGGCACAAACAACGCAGATTTACAAGCATTTGCACAAGGGGACGATCGACGTCGGCCTTACGATTACCTCATCGGATTACGGCGACGAGGTCGAGCGCGCAACGGTCGCCACCATTCCGCTGTACGCGTTCATGCAAACCGACCACCCGCTTGCAAACTGCACCTCAATCAGCCTCGAGGATCTGGCGAAACAGAAACTTGTATTGAACAGCATCCCCGTTGATCGACCGCACCATATCCTGCAACTGTTCGAGAGACACGGCATCATACCAACCGACATCGTCTATCTCGAACACATCGACACTTTGCTACCCACGCTCGCACGCACGAACGGTGTGTTCATCGGCAGCATGTTGCTCACTGCCATACCGCAGCAACATCACGAGTTCGTCGAAATCGAAGCCGACGATTTCACCATCGATGTGGCGCTCGTCTACCTAAAAGACAATCCAAATCCGAACATCGCCCGCCTCATCGAGTGCATTTCCGAAATCAGGAAACCGAGCATGTAATATACGTTAGCTGGCGATTTCATCAGTTACTGCACTTCGCCCAGCTGATCATCGGACAAAGAACGAAACAGAGGTCGCCATGAACGACTTGATCATCGGCATCGTCGGAATGGGCATGATAGGTAACAGCACCGCCGTGTTGTCAACGCTTCACGGTCTCAAGACGATTGTCTATCTGCGAAATCCTCAAAAGGCGGAGGGTTGCCTTGTCGAATTCGACCGCATGTACCAGCAGATGGTCGATCAGCAGGTCATTTCGGCTGAACAAGCGGCTCATGCGAAAACATACTTGAATGTCGTGGGCCGATACGAAGACATGTCGAAATGCACCTTC
>CACZAR010000193.1 GCA_902779135.1 uncultured Coriobacteriaceae bacterium
CATGGAGGGCGGCTTCGAAACCGCCGTCATGCGCGCCATCTTCTCGGTTCCCGGACATGCAGCGGATGGCGTCGTGATGGGCGTGTTCTACGGTTTGGCACGTCATCGCGAACTTCGTGGGAACAAGTCCGGCGCGCAGACATTCTACTGGCTCGCATTCCTGCTTCCCGTGGTCGAGCATGGATTCTACGACGCTGCACTTTCGACGGAAAGCGACCTGATGGCACTAATCGCCATGGCGTTCGACCTCGCGTTCATCGCTATCGCATTCGTGCTGGTGCGCAAGACTGCAGCGACGGACGAGCCGTTGCATCCTGCAGGTGCAGCCGGTGCAGCTGGCGCTCAGCAAGTAGCGAGACCCTTGCCTGGACAGGCTCCCTACCCGCCTACGCAGGGGCAGGCGTTCCCGCCGGCTTCAACTGCTGCTGTTGGCTGGTACTGCCCGCAGTGCGGTGCGCCGAACACCGAGAACTTCTGCGTGAGATGCGGAACCAAGCGTCCGCAATGAGCCGATTGAGTCGAGCGAGTCGCTCCCTAGGGGAGCGACTCGTTTATCCTAAGCTTCCCTAACGCGATCGGCGAGCCAGCTGGCCCACTCCTCAACGCCATCGCCCTTCGTTGCGGCAATCGGGAAGATGGGCGCTTTGGGATTGAGCTCACGCACGCTGGTTTCAAACGCTTCGCGGTCGAAGTCGAACACGGGCATGGTGTCGACCTTGTTCAAGATGACGGCATCCGAAACCTGGAACACGCCCGGGTACTTGAGCGGCTTGTCGTCGCCCTCGGGGACCGAGAGGATCATCACCTTGGCGTTCTCGCCCAGGTCGAAATCAGTCGGGCAAACGAGGTTGCCGACGTTCTCGACGATGATCAAGTCGAGGCGCTCGAGGTCAAGCACGTCGATCGCGCGCTTGAGCATCGCGCTCTCGAGATGGCAAGCGCCGCCGGTGTTGATCTGCACGGCCGGAATGCCCTGGGCCTTGATCTTCTCGGCATCGACGGAACTCGCGATGTCGCCCTCGATGACGGCTATGTTGAACTCGTCGCGCAGCGCGTCGATGGTTGCAAGAATGGTCGACGTCTTTCCGGAACCAGGGCTCGCCAGCAGATCGACAACATAAACGTGCTTCTCGGCGAATTGCTTCCGCAAATCGGCTGCAAGCGAATCGTTCTTGTCAAGTATCGGTTTGTGCAGGTCGATTTGCATAATGCGCTCCTTCTTGCATGCATGCGCTGGTTCTAGTGAGTCAGGGGGTCAGGCCCCCGACTCAGCCGCACTTTAGTCTGGGAATTCCACCTCAATTGATTCTATCGAGAGTTCACGTCCTTGCAAGAGCTGTGTTTCGTAACTACCACACGCTGGGCAAATCCGATGGAACCGATCGTGGTCGAATTCTTCCCCACATTCGAAGCACACGCTGCGAGGAGAGACCTTGATCACGTCGAGCTCGGCGCTCTCGCACATCGTACCCTCGGTCAACGCCTCGAACGCAAACTCAAGCGCCTCGTCGATGACCTCGGTCATATCGCCAATGCGCAATGTGATCTTCGTGACGCGTTCAGCACCTGCATCGACGGCCGATGCCTGCACAGCGTCAAGCACACCCGCGACAATGCTCATCTCATGCATGTGATGCTTCCCGATCTTCCTCATGCGTTGAAAAGGGGCAGGCCCTGCTCAACGTCTTTACTTCTCGGCCTTCTCGATGGCGAGATCCTCGTCGTCATCCTCGTAGTACGTGCCCTCTTCCTGCTGCTTCTTGATGCGCTTGGCAAGCACGATGCGCGCAATCAGAAGGCTGATCTCGTAAAGCCCGACAAGCGCGGCGAACATGAGCAGCATGGTGATGGGGTTGGCGTCAGGTGTAACCGTCGCTGAAAACACCATCAGACCGATGTAGACGAAACGCCAGCTCTCACGGAGCTTCTTGTATGGCACGATGTTGAAGATCACCAGGTAGAAGATGAGAATCGGAAGCTCGAATGCAATACCGAAACCGATTTCGAATTTGATGATGACGTCGACATACGATGCAGCATTCGGCATGACTGTACCAAGACCAGACACCTGATCGGTCAACCATGCGAAAGCGGGATGCAAGATGATGAGGTAGCAGAAAACCGTGCCGAAGATGAACAGCG
>CACZAR010000194.1 GCA_902779135.1 uncultured Coriobacteriaceae bacterium
ATGGTGCAGGACGTGAAGCCGGGCGGAACCTTCCTCATCAACTGCCAGTGGACGCTTGAAGAGCTCGAGCATCACCTGAATGCCGAGGCCAAGCGCTATATCGCCGCCAACGACATCCAGCTTTACATCATCAACGCCATCGACCTGGCGAAGCAGGTGGGCATGGGCAAGCGCACCAACACCATCCTGCAGTCCGCGTTCTTCGCGCTGTCGGGCGTCCTGCCGCAGGAAGAGGCCATCGGCTACATGAAGGATGCGGCCACGAAGTCCTACATGAAGAAGGGCCAGGAGATCGTCGACGCCAACCACAAGGCCATTGATGCCGGCGCCACGGCGTTCGAGAAGATCGACGTGCCCGCAAGCTGGGCCGACGCCGTCGACGAGGATGCCGCCTCCACGCACGAGGGCCGCGAGCAGCTCGTGAAGCAGGTCATCAACGTGATGGAGCCGGTCGGCCGCATGGACGGCGACCGTCTGCCGGTCTCCGCGTTCACCGACTACATCGACGGCCAGTGGGAGCTGGGCGCCGCTGCCTACGAGAAGCGCGGCGTGGCTGTCACGGTGCCCGCATGGAACGGCGACGAGTGCATCCAGTGCAACCAGTGCGCGTTCGTTTGCCCGCACGCGACGATTCGCCCGTTCGTCCTGACCGAGGAAGAGGCTGCTGGAGCACCCGATTCCATCAAGCTCATCGACGGCAAGCAAAAGGCCGCCGGCATGAAGTACACGATGGCCATCTCGCCGCTCGACTGCATGGGCTGCGGTGTGTGCATCGGCCAGTGCGCCAAGAGCGCACTCACGATGGTTCCCGCCGAAGGCCAGCTCGATCAGCAGCCCGTCTTCGACTACTGCGTCGAGAAGGTTGCCGCCAAGCCCGAGCTCGCCGGCCCGACGGTCAAGGACAGCCAGTTCTACCAGCCGCTGCTCGAGTTCTCCGGCTCCTGCGCCGGTTGCGCCGAGACGTCGTACGCGCGTCTGGTCACGCAGCTGTTCGGCGACCGCATGTACGTCTCCAACGCCACCGGCTGCTCGTCGATTTGGGGCAACCCTGCTGCCACGTCACCCTATACCGTCAACAAGGATGGTCATGGCCCTGCATGGAACAACTCGCTGTTCGAGGACAACGCCGAACACGGTCTGGGTCTGTTGCTGGGTCACGAGGCCGTTCGCGGCAAGGTGCTTACCGACGCGCTCGAGGTTGTTGCTGCCGGTATCAGCGACGAGCTGACCGCCGCTGCAGTCGACTGGATTGAGGGTCGCAAGGATGCCGAGGCCAGCAAGACGGCTGCCGAGGCGTTCATCGCCGAGCTCGAGAAGCATGCCGACAACGAGCTGTGCGCTGCAGTGCTTGCGAACAAGGACTACCTCACCAAGAAGTCCGTCTGGATCTTCGGTGGTGACGGTTGGGCTTACGACATCGGTTACGGCGGACTCGATCACGTGCTCGCCAGCGGCGAGGACGTCAACGTCTTCGTGTTCGACACCGAGGTTTACTCCAACACCGGTGGCCAGGCTTCGAAGGCCTCCAACATCGGCCAGGTCGCTCAGTTCGCGGCTGCCGGCAAGGAGATCAAGAAGAAGTCACTCGCCGAGATCGCCATGGCTTACGGCTACGTTTATGTCGCTCAGGTCGCCATGGGTGCCAACCCGAACCAGACCATCAAGGCCATCACCGAGGCCGAAGCGTATCCGGGCCCGTCGCTGATCATCGGCTACAGCCCCTGCGAGATGCATGCCATCAAGGGCGGCATGGTCAATGCCCAAGCCGAGATGAAGAAGGCCGTCGACTGCGGTTACTGGAACCTCTACCGCTACAACCCTGCTGCCGAGCCGGGCAAGAAGTTCACGCTCGACTCCAAGGAGCCGAAGGGCGGTTACCAGGAGTTCCTGATGAACGAGGCGCGTTACAACCGCCTGACCCGCGAGTTCCCCGATCGCGCGAAGGAGCTCTTCGCCAAGAACGAGGCCGCGGCCATCGAGCGCTACAACCACCTCGTCAAGCTCAAGGACCTCTACGCCGACGCGTAAGAGCACGAGTAACAGCATGTTGAGGAAGAGCCCCAAACGGGGCTCTTCCTTTTCTCGTTTCTACATCTTGATGAACGCGTACTCTATCTCAGAGC
>CACZAR010000195.1 GCA_902779135.1 uncultured Coriobacteriaceae bacterium
GGGCACGCGCCTCGTCATCGAACCGGTGTGCCAGTGCTCGAGCAAACGACCCGTGCACAACACGAAAGGATATTCGTCGTCAGGAATCTCGGCTGGCGGCTCCCACGGACGGAACACGACAGATGGACGATGATCAGCAGACTTGTAGAAGCTGATGTCTTTTCTCAAGCCTTTGTCACCGTACATCTCGATACCGATTTGGTCGTAGCCTTCTTCTTGTGGGCCGTACGAGAAGCGCCACTTCGTAGGCAACCACTTGCCATCAACTTCACGGACCGGCCAGGTCATGCCATGGTTGTAGATGTACTCCTCGTAAGGAGCGAGCTGTTTGCCCTCCATCTTGAGCTTCTTCTCGGTATTAATTGCAGCAGCGCGCTCGTTGAGAGTCGGATTGCTGAACGTGCGATACTCCTCCCAGATACTCGAGCACACCTCGCGCTGGGTACCGAACTTGAACTCGCCAGCATCCTTGTCGTACCACTGGCCGAACAGGCGGTCGAATGCGTCTTCGCCGTCGATCGTTTCACCGTTAAGCACTCGCTTTGCGATCTCCATGAGCATCCAGAGATCCCACATGGCATCTCCCGGCGGATCAACAGCCTTCTCGAAAACAGCCGTACGACGCTCACCGTTGCCGAACTGACCTTCACGTTCGACCCACATGGCAGCTGGCAGCACTACATTCGCATATTTGGTCGAGATCGTCGGGTAGACCTCGCTGACAACGATGAACGCGTCAAAGATACCGCGCTTGTCTTCGGCACCGCGGCCAAGGAAACGGGTAAGGTTGCTCATCGACTGGGCCCAGTTGTTGTGCGCAGTCCACAGGAAGTCGATGTTGCCATTCGACAGCTCACGGAAGATCTTCGTCGTATGGAAACCAGGAGTCTTGATTTCATCAAGATAGCCCTCGGGAAGATTCCAAACGGCCTCCGAGAAGCGACGATGTGCTTCGTTTGCAACAACCAAGTCGGCTGGCAGGCGATGGCAGAAGGTGCCAACCTCGCGAGCGGTACCACATGCCGAAGGCTGACCCGTCAGCGAGAAGCCGCCGTCACCAGGCTTGCAGTAATGCCCCGAAAGCAAGTGTATGTTGTGAAGGTTGTGATTCACCCATGTACCGCGATTGTGCTGGTTAACACCCATCGTCCAGAACGACGTGATCTTGATATTGGGATTGGCGAAAAGCTCATAGAGCTCTTGGATGTCCTCGACCGATGCACCGGATATCTGAGAAGCATATTCGTAGGTATATGGCTTCAAGCGCTCAGCATATTCTTCGAACGTGATTGACTGCGTAGCGTCAACGGCTTGCCCGATTTCAGATTTGTCGTAGCCGTCTTCGTAAGCATTTCCGATGTTCTCAGTGCCAGACTTGAACTGCAGGTGATCCTCGACGAACTGCTTGTCATAGGTTTCATTCTCGATAAGGTAATGAGCAATGCAGTTTGTTATAGCGAGATCGCCGTTGTTGCCGAACATGATAACCTTGTCGGCAGTGGCAGAAGTGCGCGTGCCGAGCGTCGTGACATCGTAGTGCTTCACATCGGGGTTGCTGATCTTACGAGTCATGACACGCGAGTAAAGCATCGGATGTGCCTCGGCCATGTTGGCGCCCCAGGTGATGAAAACGTCGGCATCGTCAATATCGGCATAGCAGCCAGCCGGCTCGTCGGTCTGAAAAACGTTCATGAAACCAACAACGGCACTTGCCATGCATAAGCGCGCATTCGGGTCGATGTTGTTGGAGAGCAATCCGGCCTTCCAGAACTTGGCTTGCGCATAGCCCTCGACAATGGGCTGCTGACCAGAACCCCAGAACGCCAGACGACTCTTGTCAGACTTCCACGTGTCGCGAAGATGCTGGGCGACCAAATCAAGCGCCTCAGTCCATGTGGCCTCTCGGAAGCCCTCATCAGTCCCCTTCAATGAGTTGTCTTCGCGAATGAGCGGTTTCGTCAAACGATCCTCTGCATAAAGAATCTTGCTGAGGTAATAGCCCTTGACGCAGTTGAGGCCGCGGTTCGAATCGTTCTCAGGGTCGCCGTAA
>CACZAR010000196.1 GCA_902779135.1 uncultured Coriobacteriaceae bacterium
TTGCGTGCTCGAAGTGATCGTGAAACCTTCGGGAACCATTGCGACGGAATCGCGATGGCTCATCCACACCGTCTGCTCGTCAGGCGTGCCGTCAAGCAAGCGCGACGGTGCAACGCGGTTGATGGTTGCTGGCCCATACTCGCCCACTTCGGTGTGACCCACTACCCCACCAAGCGTCTTGGCCATGATCTGCTGCCCATAGCAGAAACCGAGAACCGGTAACCCCAATTCGAACACAGCAGGATCTACTGAAGGCGCATCTTCTGCATAGACGCTTGCAGGCCCACCGGACAATATGATTGCCGACGGGTTTTCCTCAGCGATTTCGTCTGCTGGTGTATCGCATGGCAAGATTTCGGAATAGACGCGCAGATCGCGTACGCGTCGTGCGATGAGCTGCCCGTATTGGGCTCCGAAATCCAAAACGATGACTTTCTGCATTCAACTCTCCATCCTGGAAACCGGTGTTCGTTAAATGAGACAGTCTCTTTTGCGCATACGCAAAAATAAAATTAACTTGTTGGCAACTATCTCACTAACACAGATTTCGTATGTAGCCTTCTTAGCGACTCTCGTGCTTGTGTTTGAGCGATGATAGCATTGCAACATTATGATTATTGAATTTCTTAAAGCACTGTTAATAGGCATCGTCGAGGGCATCACGGAATGGCTTCCTATCTCCTCGACCGGCCACATGATTCTCGTTGACGAGTTCGTGCACCTCGATGTGTCGGACCAGTTCCTTGCTTTGTTCCTCGTGGTGATCCAAATCGGCGCAATCTTGGCCGTCATCATCATGTACTGGCACAAGCTCAACCCCTTCTCGCCTACGAAGACCTCGTTCGAGAAGCAGGCAACCTGGCATCTCTGGGGAATGGTCCTCATCGGGTGCATCCCCGCCGCCATCGTCGGGTTTGCCCTTGACGACTGGGTCAACGAGCACTTCTACAACAAGGTAGTTGTTGCCATCGCACTTATCGCTTACGGCGTCATCTTCATCTTTCTCGAGCGTCGCAACCGCGAGAAGCTCGATCATGCCATGCGTGTCTACCAACGTAAGGCACGGAGGAACGGCGAAGACGCTTCGCTCGCACGCATCGACCCTGACGAGCTTGTTTTCGACGTGACGAGCGTCGACGACATCGATTGGAAGATGGCCCTGAAGATCGGCTTGTTCCAGTGCCTCGCCATCATTCCGGGAACGTCACGCTCTGGCTCGACCATCATCGGCGGCATGCTGTTCGGTTGCTCACGCACTGCCGCTGCCGAGTTCACGTTCTTCATGGCAATTCCCGTGATGCTCGGTTGGGGCCTCGTCAAAGTGGTGAAGTTCGTATTGGCCGGCGTAGCCATGACGGCAACGGAAGTCGGCGTGCTCATCATCGGAGTCGTCAGCGCATTCGTCATGTCGGTCGTATCGATCCGCTTCCTCATGGGCTACATCAAGAAGAACGACTTCACGGTGTTCGGCTACTACCGCATCGTCGTCGGCATCATCGTGCTCCTGTACTTCGTCGGCGAAACGATCGGCATTCTTCCGTAAGCTTTAACGCAGCACACCCTGACACAATTGTGCTTTGGAACCAACCTGATTTCCCTGTTGAGGCAGTTTATTGCTGTAATGTTTCGCGTTCAACGAATCCTGTTTGCCAACAATAAAGCGCGGCAATGAATCGAGTTCATTGCCGCGCTTCCCATGTCTATTTCTTATCGAAGCGTTATGCCGCAGCCGCCGCAGGAGGCTCCGCCGGCGTTTGCGTACGCTTGCGCATGAGGAACTGCACGACGAACAACGCGACGATGAGAGCGATTCCGACGACATCCGTGATCGTGTCGGGAACCATCATGCAGATACCGCCAGCAGCGAAGAGTACGCGGAACACCGGGTTGATCTTTGCGAACAGGTGCCCGTTCATGGCAGCAGACAGTCCGAACAGGCCGATGAGCGATGTCGCGACGACCTGGGCAACCTGGAGCCACATGAAATCGCCTTCCAAGACCATGATGGGATTGAAGGCCAGAATATAAGGCACGATGAACGCCGCATATGCCGCAAGCGCGACAGGTGGCGTGATGTCAGCCACAATGCCGAAGTAGAACACGAAGAAATGGGCGGCGATGGCCGGGAAGCCCAGCTGAATCAGGATGGGAGCCGTTGTCGCTGCCATGATGCAGTAGTTCGCAGTCGTGGGAACGCCCATGCCCAACACGATGCAGCACAGCATCGTCAGGATGAGGCCGATGATGACGGCGTCGCCGGCAACGCTGACGATAGCAGACACGAGCGTCGAAGCCAGACCCGTGACCGTGATGCAACCGGCGATGAGACCAGCCATAGCACAAGCCGCTGCTACCGAAATGCAGCTCTTGGCGCCAGCCTGCAAACCTTCGTAAGCCATGGAAAGAGCAATCTTGCAAACCCTGAGGAGCACCTGGCCAAACGTTTCACCATCTTCGCGTTCGCGCATTTCGGTGAAGAAGAAATTGATGAAACCGATGACGAAGGCGCCGAAAATCGAGATAGCTGCCGAATAGGCCATGGTGCGAGCGCCAGATGCGACGAGCCAAACCAACAGCACGAGCGGGAGGATGAGGTAGCAGTTCTTCAGCAGGTACGAGCCCTTGGGGAGCTGATCGCGCGGAATGCCTTCCAGACCGAGCTTCTTTGCCTCGAGATGGACCGTGATGAAGATGCCGGCGAAGTACAGAAATGCTGGGATGATTGCCTTCGTTGCAACTTCGATATAGGGAATGCCCATGTACTCGGCCATCAGGAACGCAGCGGCACCCATGATCGGCGGCATGATCTGGCCGCCCGTCGATGACGCAGCTTCGACAGCACCTGCAAACTCAGGTTTGTAGCCAGTCTTCTTCATCATGGGGATGGTGACCGAACCCGTTGTGACCGTATTGCCAACCGAAGAGCCCGACACCATGCCGCAGAGAGCGGACGAGATGACGGCGACCTTCGCAGGACCGCCCGAAGACCAGCCGGCGAGCTTGTTGGCAAGCGAGATGAAGAACGCCGCAATGCCGGTGCGCTCGAGGAATGCGCCGAAGATGATGAAGAGCACGATGTAGGTGTAACAGACGTTGATGGGCGTTCCGATAACGCCGCTCGTCGTGTAGAACAGCTTGTACACCGTATTGCGCAACATGAGATACATATCGCCCGACACAGCGTATTGGTTCGTCAATGCGTAGATGAGAAGGCATGTTACAACCACCAGAATGGGAATGCCAACGCACCTTCGACACAGCTCCATTAACACAAGCGTGCCTATTATGCCGACAGCAACATGTATGGGCTGGATGCGCGTCGAAAGCCTGATGATTTCGAGAGCGTTGAACGCAAAGTACAAGAAGCAGGCCGCTCCGACGACCATGATGACGATGTCGTACCACGGCATCGTGTTCACACGGACCTTGCCCTTTCGGACGGGGTACATCAAATACCCGATGATGACGACACATGCAAGGAAGCGTGCAAGCTTGGTTTCAGGCAACTCGGTGCTGAACAGGGTCATCCCGATACAGTAGACGGAGAAGAGCGCCATGAGGGCGTTGATTATCTTCTTGGGCGTGCCTTCCCAGATGCGCGTGTTCGACTCGCGGTCGTATTT
>CACZAR010000197.1 GCA_902779135.1 uncultured Coriobacteriaceae bacterium
CGACCTGTTCAAGGTGTTCTCCGATACGACACGCATCAAGATACTGTATTCGCTTATGACCGAAGAGCGGCGCGTCGCAGACATTGCAGAGACCATTGGCGCAACGCAAAGCGCCGTATCCCATCAGCTACGTATCTTGAAGACTGCACGCCTCGTGAAATTCCAACGCGACGGCAAGAGCATTATCTACTCGCTTGCAGACGACCATGTCTACACGATGCTCGCGCAAGGCTTGAGTCACATCTGCGAGTAATAATCGTTTGTCGCGTTTTACCTAAAGCTTAATTCATCGGATATTGCGGCCCCGATGCAGGCGGCATCTGCTCGAACGGCATGGGATCGTCCTGCCCGCGCCAGCGCGGCACGTCAAACTGCATGGTCCAATAGCCGACTGCACGAGCCACAATTGCCTCGATAACCATACCAGCCACCACTGCAAAGAAGATAAATGCGATGAGCAAGAGTGCCGCAATGCCGCCGATGCCGGCAATGGCTGCGGTGCTAGGATCGCCGCCTCCGGAAGCGCCATAACCAACGGCGATGATGGCAAGCACGCCAATCGTGACCACAACGGTGATGACTACAGACAGGATGAGCCCGAGCAGCAAATTCATGCCAAAGATGCGCATGATGCCGCCTGTATCTTTACGCATCATGCTCCAAATTTTGCCGAGCTGGAAACCCGGTGAGAGGCGATCGTAGATAGCCGAGCGCATAAACGCGACCCACATGGGAATGGTAACGACCAGGGCCAGCAGCATGCCGACGAGGTAAAGCAACGCTCCGATGCCCGCAGATGCAGCGCTGCCCGCACTCGCCATTGGAGCATTCTCACTGAGGCCGTAAAGACTCGCATAGAACATGGAGCCCTGCATGCTAGTCCCTATGTACGTAATGACAGATGGGATGAGGGAGAACACGAACGAAATCACGAACAAGAACCAGCCGCGCCGCCAGAACTTTCCATCATCGTTCGAGAAGATGCTGGCAGGCATGGGCTGATGGACACCCCAGGCTATTTCGTGGGCCCATCCATACAGATAGCCATACGTCACAATCGACCCGAAAATCGGGATGAAGTTGACCAGCGCCAGCAGGCACATCTTTCCAAACCATCCCGGGGAGTTCTTGACATCGTTCCACGCTGTCTGGAAGTATTTAATCTGCATGTGAGTGCTCCTCACCTACTTCTTGATGTACAACGCCCATGATAACGAAAAGGGGCGCCGAAGCGCCCCTTCCGATTGAGTCTGTGACTCGCTTGTTACTTCAGGGTAACAGCAGCACCAGCTTCCTCGAGCTTGGCCTTGATTTCCTCGGCCTTGTCCTTGGCAACGCCTTCCTGGATGGCCTTCGGAGCGCTCTCGACAGCTTCCTTGGCTTCCTTCAGGCCGAGACCGGTGATCTCGCGGACAGCCTTGATGACAGCGATCTTGTTGTCGCCGAAGCCCTCGAGCACGACGTCAAACTCGGTCTTCTCCTCAGCCTCAGCAGCAGCGCCAGCAGCCGGACCAGCGGCGACGACAGCAGCAGGAGCAGCGGCGGAAACGCCAAACTCTTCCTCGATCATCTTGACGAGCTCGGAAGCCTCGAGCAGGGTCATTTCCTTCAAAGCCTCAATAATCTCTTCTTTGGTAGCAGCCATTTCTGCATTCCTTTCGTTTCGGGGCGGGCACCGTGCCCGCCTGCGACCTTGCGGTCTTTACTTGTCATGTCATGCGGCAATCAAGCCGCGGTTGCTGCAATTACGCAGCCTTCTGATCGGCAACCTGTTGGATTGCGCGAGCAAGACCGCTCGGCACGCCGTTGATGGAAACGGCAAGGCCGCGTGCGACACCGGAAATGGCGCCAGCGATCTGGGCGATGAGAACCTCCTTGGAAGGCAGCGAGGCGATAGCCTGCACCTCGTCGGCTGCGATGAACGTGTTGTCCATCATGCCGCCCTTGACTTCCAGCTTCTTGTTCTCCTTCGCGAACTCGGTGATGGCCTTGGCGGCGGCGGCTACGTCGCCGTCACAGAACACGAAAGCAGAC
>CACZAR010000198.1 GCA_902779135.1 uncultured Coriobacteriaceae bacterium
AGTTCCACAGCTCGACCGCGTTGCCGTCAATGCACAGCTCACTCGCTGGGTCGCACGTGCCAACCATCTCGCCGCAAGCATCGCAGTACCAGTCTCCGTTGCGCTCTTCGATGCGGCACGTCCCGCTCCCCAACACAGCATTCAACTCGTCGGCGATTGCCTGCCAGTCGGCATCAGCGCAATCGGCGTGGATGCTATGCGTGTACACCGCCTTGCTCACCTGCTCGGCTATCAGCGTGCCACCGCGTTTTGCGGCTTTCATCGCATCGTGATAACCGATTTCGTAACCCGCCTTGCGCAGACGCTCGTTCTCGGCTTCGAGTTCGGCGATTCGCTCGCTCCCCAGCGTCACGGCTATGGCCTGCTCGGGCGTGAATGCGTGATGGAAGTCCATTTCTAAGTACTTCTTGCCTTCCACGTCCACGAACTCCTTTGCCGTGACGGTCATTTCAAGCCCGCATAGGACGAAATCCCAAGTTGTTTTCGGCGGCTCGTAATAGCAGCATTCGTCAATATCTGTATCAAATTCAACGCCACGCGCAATGAGCAGCTTGTGCAGCAACTCGGTCGCTCGGTTGTCGGTCACGTCCTTCTTGCGCATCAGCTCGTCAATCGCCTCCCGCACTCGTGGCGGGTGGTCAATCCTCTCGGTCGTTCGGTTGTCGGTCATCGCGTTACCTCCCAATAAACAGCAGCAGCCCAATAAGGTTCGCAGCGCATATCAGCAGGGCGATGATTGTTGCGGTCGCGCTAGTCATCGCCGCCCTCCTCGTCGTCGTAATCGACGAACACGTGCGCCGCCGTCCGCTTCCACGGGAACTCGCGCATTGTCCACGGGCAGCACGGGTACCTCTCGTCAATCCCGCACCTGAAAAGCTCGGGCAGATTCACAGGCCACTTCACGCGCCAATCGTCGGCGACCTGGCACGACGCGCACGGCTCCTGCGATAATGCGTGCTCGACTATCGCGGCAAGGACGCTCTTGCTAGTCATCGCCGCCATCCTTCCGCTCTCCCCAGGCGCAGTAGCCGTCAGGTGGCACTGGGTTGCACTTTGGCTCGTCGGCGTAGTAATCCCATGTCTCTACCAACTCGCCCTGGCAATCGAGGTAGCCTGGCGGCACCTTGCTCTGATTAGGCCACGTGACCTTGAACGCATGCTGGCAATCCCTGCACCTCACCACGCGCTCAACAGGCTCGCCGTCCGCGAACATGGCCTTGATGACGCGACCGTTGAGGGCGAGCGGGTACATCCAGGGGATTTTCCCGCCCTCGAACTCGATTCTCAAGCGGCAAACGTCGTATCCCTCTTGCATCTCATCGCCCCCATGTCGTATGAACGTCGACCGTCCCAGGCTCGCAGCCGCCGTCCATGACGACCGCCTTGCCCTGGCTGATCTCGATTTCAGTTCCTTGCGCGTAGTCTTCGCTCGCCACGACGTAACGTCCCTGGTCGTCCCTGAAGAAGCCGTCGTCGTCGACCCAGAGCTGGTCGTCGTAGACGGCGTGGCTCGCGTAGAACGTCTCGGTCTTTCCGTTGTACTCGTAAACGCCGTCGAAGCTGTTGAGGCCGTTCGGGTTCCCTCCGATGTAGGCGGGGTTGTTGTTCAGCTCGGGGTCGTACGGGCCGCTGTAAGCCGTTCCCTCCCAGTAATCGGGTTCGGGTGCCGCCTCGGTTGCGACAGCGGCCTCCTGCGCCGCCTCAGCTGCCCTGGCGTCCATCTCCGCCTTTATGCGCACCATGCCGCTCGGGACTTTCGGCTCCGCCCAGTCGTGGACGTAGTGGAACTCGGTCGCTGGCTTCTCCGGCTCTTGGCTCGCTGTCGCTTGCGCGCATGCAGCGAGCGTCGCCGCGCATAGGATCGCCGTGATGATGAGTAGTGCCGTTATGGTTCGTTTCATTTCGTGTTCGGATAGGCTGAAAATCGGTGTTTCCGTTGCCGAATTTTTCCTATCCTTCTCCTATCTACTCTCTTCTTTTTTTCTTTCTTTTTAAGTAATCAAGGGTTACAAGGGCAACGGAAACAGATAACA
>CACZAR010000199.1 GCA_902779135.1 uncultured Coriobacteriaceae bacterium
ACCACGTAGGCGGCAATCGCCAGATAGGGACTCAGAAGATACGACGCCAGGCATCCGAGCGCCATGATGGCGGCCCACTGGAAGCACGAGTTTCTCATATCCCTCGCCATCGCGTCGGTGTCGTACTGTTCCCGCTCTATCGCAGACAGCGTGTTGAAGCCCGAGATGAGCATCGCGGCCCTTCCTTTGAGGAGGGCAAAGACAGCTCCGAAGGCTATGAAGAGCAGCATGGCTAATCCGCAAGCAGCGACTCCGATGTTCATGCGGGGCACCTCCTGAACACGGTCACATATCCAAGCTGTCTGGGTCGAGCAAGAAGTCGAATAGCCCCATGGTGAGTATCCCGTCGTTGTCCATATAGGGCTTCATAACGCGATTGACCACCACGACCTTCCAGAAGCTGTCACCGGCGAGCCTGAGCGAGCGCTTCGCAAGCCCACGTCCTCGAAGTAATACCTCTTCGGGGTGCCGATGTATTTTCGGCCCTTCACATCGTAGCGCGTCGCTTCGCTGATGACGAAGGCGTCCTCGAGGAAGCTCAAGAGGCATTGTACTCGGCATATGTGATGATTGCAGCAGTTTTGCCGATATTATTCCCACTCTTTGTTGTATCGGCAGTCTGATTTGCTTCCAAACGCTTTCCGTTGCTCTGCCGTATCATAAAGTCGCAGAGGTGCTTTTGGCTACACTCGGGTCAAACGTCAATGCGGCGTCAAAGAAGTCGCGATGAGCTTCTTTGACGCCACTTGATAAATCAATAAGTAGTTTGAGATTAAAAGCTCGTCCAACCGCCGTCGACGTTCAGCTGTGCGCCGTTGACGTAGTGCGCCTCGTCGCTGATCAGGTACAGGATGGCGTTTGCGATGTCCTCGGGCCAGCCGGTGATGTTGTTGCCGTCGTAGTCGACGCCAAGTGCCACGGCTCCGCGTACGTTATAGAGCTCGTTACCTTCCAGGTCCATGACGTCGCGGTCGGGCCATTTCTCCATCGCGTTGGCGAGGATGTCCGTGACGCACGCACCCGGGTTCACGACGTTTGTGCGCACGTTGCGGAAGCGGTAGGTGTGTGCGAGGTTGCGCGCAAGGCCCAAAACCGCATGCTTCGACGTGATGTAGGCCGCGCCGGCAGAGGAGCCGACCTGGCCTCCCACGGAGCCGACGATCACGATGCTCGCCGGCAATCCCTCGTGGTCCCACAAAAGCGGCAGGCAATCGCGGCACATGCGGAAACACGAGTTCACGTTCACGTCCATGACGTAGTCGTACAGCTCATCATCAGTCTTGTGCGCGGGGCACATGAGGTCGAGGACGCCTGCGATGTAGAGCAGGCTGTCGAGCGTGCCGAACTTCTCCTTCGCGTAGTCGATGGCCTCCTGGCGAACAGAAGCGTCGTTGACGTCTCCCGCCACGAAATGCAGCGTTCCGGGACCGTCTTCGAGCTCCTCGTCTTCGATGAGCTCCTCCATGGCCTCCTCGTTGATGTCGAGGACGATCAGGTTTGCGCCCTGACGGTACAGCGCCGTGACCGTCGCCGCACCCATGCCGCAGGCACCGCCCACGACCAGAATCTTGCGTCCTTCGTTCGTGCTCATTGCTATCTCCCTTCTAGCACCACTTGGGTTCGACGATGACGGCCGGCGAATCGTTCGGGCCGATGGTCACGCGCGTGCCGAGCGGCACCTTGCGCGCATCCACGATGCCGAAGCCGATGTTCTTGTCGACCGTGTAGCCGTAGATCATCTGGCGGCAGATGCCCACGGGCACGCCGCGCTTGCGAATGATCTCGTTCTGCGCAATATCCTCGTAGCTCTCGCGCTCGATCTCGATGCCGACGAAGGCGCGCTTCGGCTCCTCTGCCTGCGCTGCTTCGAGCGCCTCCTTCCCGAGGAAGTCCTTGTCCATGCGTACTGACCAGCCGAGGTTCGCCTCGTAGGGGGTGAGGCCCTTGTAATCCTGGCGCAGCGCCATGCCCTTCTCCATGGGAAGCGAGCGGACGTAGACCTCGAGCGTTTTCAGGCGCGGCAGCAGCGGAATCCTCACGTGCGCAATATATTTCGTAACCGAGCTCGCCTGTGAACCCACCACGGTCAACCGTTACAGCCACGCCGCCGATAGTAGTATCGATGACCTGGAAACGCTTGAGCTCGTCGACAGAATCGGAAACGAGCTCGTTCATGACTTTCGCAGAATTCGGACCTTGGATGGCGTACATGTCGATTTCCTGGGTGATGTCCTCGTAGGTGACATCGAACCCATCAGCATGTGCGTCAAACCACTTCACGGCGTGTGGACCGTACAGCGTGGAGAGCCACCACAGCCCCTCGTCCTTATGGAAAACCACGAGGTCGTCGATGATTCCGCCGTTCTCATCGAGCATCGTCGTGTACTTGCCCCTACCGACCGGCAAACCGGCGATCGTATTGACGAGAATCCAGTTGAGGAATCTTTCAGCATCTTTGCCGGTAACCTTCACGAGGTCATGCGTCCAGCGGTACCAGGCAGCGTTCTCGCGTACAGCAGTAGCCTCAACGCGTGCGATTTCGTCTTCTTTGAACAGCATCTCTCTACCTCCTTACAGCGCGCGGTCGTCGACCTTGCGGCCCACGTTGATGATGAAATCGTCGTCGTCCTCGTCGATCCAGACAGACCACTCGGGCGAGACGAGCGTATGGCAGGCGCCGTTCCACTGAGCCTCGTAGCCGAGCGTGATCTCGTCGAGCGGGGCCATCTCGAAGCGGCCTGTAAAAGTCTCCTGATCGACGCGGATCTCGACGCCGTCGGCGTCGAAGGCCTCGAACTCGTAGGGTACGA
>CACZAR010000200.1:0-1595 GCA_902779135.1 uncultured Coriobacteriaceae bacterium
GTGCGACCGCATGGGCCTGACATGGCGTGCTGTCGAAGCTGACTCCGGTCAGATTGGTGGTAAGGTGACGACCGAGTTCATGGCACTTGCCGAATACGGCGAGGCAGAACTTGTCTATTGCGAATGCGGTTATGCCGCAGACGCAGAAGCCGGTGAGTGCATTCCTGCTCCGACCATGTACGAGCGCGATGCCATGGAGAAGATCTCCACGCCCGGCATCCATACGATTGAAGAGCTCGCAGGCTTCCTCGATATTCCTGAAACTTCCTGCATGAAAGCCTTGTCAGGAAAAGATGCTGAAGGCAAGCTTGTCGTGTTGTTCATTCCCGGCGACCACGAGCTCAACGAAATCAAGATCAACCGCGAGGTTCCCGGTTTCGAGTTGCTTACGGATGAGGAAATGGTCGAATTCGGCCTCTTCAAGGGCTCGATGGGCCCTGTTGGATTGCCTGAAGGCGCATTCGTCATGGCCGACCGCAGCCTGAAAGATATTCCTCAGTGGGCTGTGGGCGCCAACGAAGAAGGCTTCCATTATGTTGGTGTGCGTCTCGGCGAAGACTTCACCATCGATGCATGGGCCGACCTCTGCACAGTTAAACCGGGTGACGCTTGTCCTGTCTGCGGTAAGCCGCTTGATGGCGCTCGTGGCATCGAGGTATCGCAGGTCTTCCAGCTTGGCACGAAGTATTCAGAGTCCATGGGTGCAACGTTCATGGACGAAGACGGTTCCGAGAAACCGTTCATCATGGGCTGCTATGGCGTCGGCGTTTCGCGCTCTATGGCTGCAGTTGTCGAGCAATTCCATGACGACCAAGGCATAATCTGGCCGTTGGCGGTCGCGCCTGCGCATGTGTGCGTGATCCCGCTCACTGTCGGAGACGACCTCGTACAGCCTGCTGCTGAAAAGGTTGCCGAAGAGCTCGCCGCTCGTGGTCTTGAAGTTGCAATCGACGATCGAAGCGAACGCGCTGGCGTGAAGTTTGCAGATGCCGACCTTATTGGCTGGCCTCTTCAGGTTGTCATTGGCAAGCGTGGTCTCGCAGATGGCAAAGTCGAGGTCAAGCTCCGCAAGACTGGCCAGAAGAAAGACGTTGCTCTCGATGAAGTTGTCGACTTGCTCGATTTCACGGATCGCGTCGATTTCTCGACGGGCGCTGGCCTCGATGCATTCGATGAGCTGTTTGCGGAATAACAAAGATTGACATCAATGAGTCATTGGGACTGTCCCAATGACTCATTGTCTTTAAGGAGCTAAGAACATGGCAGAGTACGTCGAAGGAAAAAGACCGGTCATCGAAGCGATGAAGACGGACGTTCCCCTCAAGAAGATCCTGCTTGCAGATAACGCCAAGCGTGATCCGATGGTGAACGATATCCTGCGTAAAGCACGCCAGCGCGACATCCCGGTCATCGATGTGCCGAGAGCCGAGTTGGACAGCAAGAGCGCCCGTGGTAGCCATCAGGGCGTTATGGCTGAAACCAAGCCGTTCCCGTATAAGGGCATTGGAGATATCGTCGATGCCGCAGAAAGCTATGCTGCCGAACATGACGGGCGCGCGCTCGTCGTCGTGTGCGACCACCTGACTGATGCCGGC
>CACZAR010000200.1:1610-3053 GCA_902779135.1 uncultured Coriobacteriaceae bacterium
TCATCATTCCCAACAAGCGCAGCGCACATGTTGAAGCTTCGACGTACAAGAGTTCTGCGGGCGCCGTTGCGCATCTTCCAATCGCACAAACCTCTAATATCGTAAATGCTCTCGAACGCTTCAAGAAAGAAGGGTTCTGGGTTTGTGCAGCAACCGAACATTCCTCGAATGAGTTGTGGGATGTTAACCTGAAGGGCAAAATCGTTCTCGTAATGGGCAATGAGCAAGAAGGCATTTCGCATCTCGTCCTTGAGAACTGCGACATGGCAGGCAAGCTGCCGATGATGGGCGAGATCCAATCGCTCAACGTTGCCCAATCAGCGACGGCGTGCATGTACGAATGGCTCCGCCAGAACTGGTAATCTGAATTCACCAAAAGGAGCTGAGACGATACGCCGAGTTCGCTCACCGCAAATTTGGCTTGAGCCAAGGTCTCAAACACAAATTTGCTTGACTTCGCTTCACTCAACGCATCGTCTCATCTTTTAGAGATATCCGAGAGGTCTGATCGCCATGGCGATGACACGAAAACGCATGCTTATCGTTGACGGGTTCAACGTCTTAAGGTCAGGAAGCCGTTACAAGAACATTTCGCTGAACATGCCCGACTACGATCACGATTGGTTCAACCGGGCGCGCGAGATGCTCATTAACGATGTCGTGCACTATTCCGGGAAGGAATGGCGCGCCACCATCGTGTTCGACGGCGGAGGAAATGCCGAGTCAACAGGCGACGCAGAGCGTGTTGGTGGTGTGAAGGTCGTATTCTCGCCCGCAGGCTCGAGCGCCGACAAAGTCATCGAGAAGCTCGCATTCCAAGGGCGCGAGAACGGCTACGAAGTAATGGTCGTTACGAGTGACGCTCAGGTTCAAGACACCGTGTTCGGGTTGGGTGTCGATCGCATGAGCGCCGAAGGATTCAGCATCGAAGTCGAGCGCTATTACGATGAGGTGCGCCTTGATGAAACGCCGAAAGTTTCACAGAAGCGCACTGTCGCTGAACGCATCGATTCCGAGACGCTTGCGAAACTCAAGGCTTTGCGCGACGGAAACGGCCTGTAACCTGGTAAAAGAACAACAAAGCCACATAGTTGTTAAAAATTCTTCTTGACTCACTTTCCTATACGCAGTATTTTATTCAACTGTGCATTTTTGCGGAAAACGGGAGATTGTGAAGGAGGAGCGACCTCGTGGCAAGAACGAAAAAACCCACTCCCACCAGCAATTATAGGGAAAGGCGGTCGTTCGCGAAGATTCCGGATGTCATGGATGTCCCCAATCTTATTGCAATTCAGACAGAAAGCTTCAAGTGGTTCACCACTGAAGGCCTGGATCAAGCATTCGCGGACATAAGCCCAATCGAGAACTCGACTAAGGATATGTGTGTCGAGTTCGGCGACCACCGCTTCGGCGACCCGAAGTTCTCGGTCGACGAATGCAAGG
>CACZAR010000201.1:0-1345 GCA_902779135.1 uncultured Coriobacteriaceae bacterium
ATACTAAACCGCAGCGGTTTTGTATAGCAAACCGCAGGGCTTTACTATACTAACGTAATGCGGTTGTGGGTTTACTCAGCGATGGCTGATGGCTGAGGGATGAGGTCAGAGGTCGTTTCTGATGCGTTGCCAAAGCGAACGATTCTTCATTCGACCGAGCATCAAGTCAGCGTCCATCACCTGATGGCGAAGCACGTTGATTAGGTTCTCCTGCTCTTCACGCTCTTGCTGACGCTGACGCTCCAACTCATTGTCCTGCTCAATTTGCTCTTGGGCAATCTTGCGAGTATTCGCCTCTTGGTCGCTGATATTCTTCTCCAGATTCTCGACTTGCGTCCTACGATAGACGATGCGCTCCCACTTATCTTTCAGAAATCGCGCAGCCCAATCTTCCACACCGTCTTCGATAGCCTTCACAGCCTGTCGCAGGTCGTTGTTCTCCGACTCGAAAAGGTCATGCAGTTGGCGGTATGCTTCAACGCGGATGGTGCGCTCATGCTCTAACTGTGTCACCAGCGAGTGCAACTTGGCTACCTGTGAGCCTTCGTCCTGCCATTGGCTGATGTTCGTCGCATAGAGCACGGCTTCCACGTCGTTGATGGTTCTCACTCCGACACGTGTAGTTATCTTCACTTGTCGCTTGTCTCGCAGGTGCTCCACCTGCTGCATCTCGGCTTCGTTCACAAAAGCGTCGCCGTTGCTTGTCTTGATGATAATCATAGTTCCTTATTCGTTTGCGTATTCTATGTGAAAGTATATCTGCGTCTTTTCTCGTCCGCTCTTCGGGTCAATCACCACTTGCAACCGACGTGTCAGGCGCAATTCCTTGATGTTCCGTCTGTGGCGAATGGCTGTAAGCGTGTTGTCAAGTTTTGCTTTGATGAATCCGTTTAAGTCGAATTTCTTATTGTTGACTGCTTGCTGAGATACGGCAAACTTTAACATCACTCTCGTTGTCTCGCCTTCAAAATTATGGGGCAACAGCGTTACCCCTTCCGGCAGGTCTTTCAGAAACATTTCCTCAACCGATGCCGTGCGTATAGCAAATCCTGGCTGTAGCATAGTTCCTTATAAATCCGTTTAATCCGTTAAATCCGTGTTCGCCCTAATCAGTCCCCACTCGCTGAACTTCTCAAACCCTCCGAGGGTCAGAACGTACAGCCGTGCCTGCTCCACCACGTCGGCAAACGTCTCCGTCTCTGTCTTGCCGCCCGCATACTGGAACGTCACGTTCTCGTCGCCTATCGAGCAGATGGCGGTGACCACCTGCCCCGAATGTACCGCCTTCAGGAAACAGACGATGTTGACGCTGACATCACACTTCGACAAGTCCTTGCCCATCAAG
>CACZAR010000201.1:1404-2060 GCA_902779135.1 uncultured Coriobacteriaceae bacterium
CGGGTTGATCGTGGGCAGGTGGATGCCGTAGGCGTTCTTCAGATGCTCGCGCAGTTCCGGCTCCTGCCCACGGCTCAGATGACTTTGGCAAATGGTCACTTGCGTTTTATACATCTGTTTCTCACGTTCATTCAAGCGTTCTCGAAGTTCATCTCTTACTTTGTCAAATTCCTTATCGTATGCGTCCCATTTCTTCTGCTCATCCTTATTGAGTTGCCTGTCCTCACTTTTCACGATGTCAAGCATTTGACCAGCATAAGAATTGAGGTCTCTCAAACGTTGTTGCAATGGAGCGATTTTCGAGGTCATTTCATCGAATTTCTCTTTATCGAAGACATTACCGATGATGTACTTGCCGTCGAATGGGTGCTGCTCGTAGATGCTGGCGGCGATGGCGGTCAGCAGCTTCTGTTCGTGCGTCGGGGGCACACCCTTGAATATGCCGTTGTCGCCACATCTTACCCCCTGCCGCTGGTTGGCTGCCAGGTGGCAGTCTTGCGGCACGATGAGCGCACGGGTCTCGAAGTCCCCGCCAGCTATGCGCTCCACGATGGCCTCGATGTCCTCCGCGCTGATCTGCTCGCTCGTTTCCACTTGGATGTTGCACTCCCCGTGGCCGATAAGCACCTCACAGGCCACCTTCGGGTTTTTGTTCT
>CACZAR010000202.1 GCA_902779135.1 uncultured Coriobacteriaceae bacterium
CGCCGAGGAGGAGCAGAAGCCCGCTCGTCGGCTCCGGCACAGCCTTGGTCATGTACCAGCCAGCGCCAGTGCCCGTCGTGTCGAGGTCCTTGAGCGTCGTGGACGAGATGTCGAACGGCAACATGGCCGTTCCGACATCCGATCCCGTCGCATTCTTGTTCGCGGTCTGAAGCATATAGGAGTTGCCTGCCGCATCATCAGCGAGAATCACGGCGAATGCGTACTTCTTACCATCAGCCCCTGTGAACTCCGATGAAGCCAACATCCCATCCGCTCCGAGAGTTCCGCTCTGGGTGTATCCAGAGATTGCCTTCCCGTCGCGAAGGTCGGCGAGCACACCCGCCTTGGCCGTGTTCGCAGCGGTTGACGAATCATACCCGAAGAACAGGTAGATGTTCGCTCCGCTCAGTGGATCGGAACCGCCGGGAGTGACTGCCGCGCTACTCGACGACCACGCCCATGCTGCTGCCTGCACACCAGCCGCCATCGCGACAGTCGCAAGCGCTATCATTAGTTTCTTCATTTTTGTTTTCCTTTTTTGTTTTACCCTCTCCACTCTTTGCGGAGAAGAAATCGTTAGTTGGCAGGATACTTGACGGTCATCGAATACTCGGCACCGTCATCCTCCGCATAGTCGGGAGCGGCAATCCAGAGACCCTGGCCGATGCCAATCCTCGTTGTCGACATCGTAGGAACGAACCCAAATGTAGGCCTTGCTCGTCTTGCCAACTTTCGTGAGCGTCTGGATGTTGAACTCGCCAGAAGTGCCTTCGCCGTCAATAAGGTCCTGGTTGTTCTCATAGCCGGCAGGAATGAGCGAGCTGAGGCGAATACCAACAGGGAACGGATTTGCGCAAGGGGTAAAGCCGCCGATGTTGAACACCCACTTCACATCGTTTGTGCTGACCTGGCCAGCGTCCGTGAACGAGTAGGTGGCACCATCGTCTTCCGCCCAGTCGGGTGCCGCAGTCCAAAGACCTTGACCAGCCTTGAACACAGGATCATTGGAACGAACCCAAATATACGCCTTGCTCGTCTTGCCAACCTTCGTGAGCGTCTGGATGTTAAATTCACCAGATGTACCTTCGCCATCAATAAGGTCCTGGTTGGCTTCATACCCTTTGGGCTCAAGCGCCGTGAGACGCATGCCCTGAGTTTCACCCATTCCGATGAACGAGTTGCCGTTCATCGTGAACCCGCCGATGTTCATGCTCTTGGTAGAATAGCCGACTACGTTTCACTTTGCGTTTTCCCTAGGAAATACGCAGATTCAGCTTCGCCAAAGTGCAGTAGACGTGCAGTAAAGTGCAGTGGATTTCGGTAGGACATCCTTATTCAGCACCTCCAACTTGAAAACTTCTCCGATCTGTTCCATGCCAGAAAACGCCAACGAAAGCACCCCCTTTACGCCGCATTGCGGATTTGGTGCAATATGCCCGAACCACTCGATGGGTTGCTAACCACCCGCTGAGCTACGGCAATGCGGTGCGGAGCCAGGCGCAATCCCGGCTCTTGCCTTTTCGTGGAGTGGTCGAGAATCAGGCGGGGAAGGGATTGATCACCTGAACGCCTGTTGCCTGCATATCGCGGACATTCCTAGTTACGAGCGTCATGCCACGGCAAATAGCCGTTGCCGCGATTTGCGAATCGATGACAGGCAGCGAAATCCCTGCAAGCTGAAGTCTGCCGACAAGTTCGCCCCAAGTCATTGCAATGTCTGCGTCGAAGGCCACGATATTGTCGGAGTAGAATCTGCGATAGTCTACAAGCCACTTCTCCAGCATTTCCCTTCGAGCGCTCGCGGGCATCTTCGCCACGCCTTTGCTCATCTCCCCAAGAACTAGCGCAGGTGTATAGAGAGCCGACTGGTCCACGGAACGCAACCATGCAAGAACTTGGGGATTCGGCAGGCGCTTGAATGGTTCGCTCAATATTCAGGTGTCGAGAAGATACCTCACGCAAATGCCTCCTCGCGGCCAGATCCGTCGTCAGGATCGCGCGACAAGTCAAGGTCGCCCTCGTCGGCGGGGCAGTTGCAGAGGAAGTCCACGAAGCCTGGCCTATCGTGCCTTTCCTTGACAACGGGAACGAGCACGACCTCAAAAGAATACGAACTGTATTCCTTTGGGAT